>JBJDZM010000015.1:0-3561 GCA_051867975.1 Eubacteriales bacterium
TCAAGCCTTTTGTACCGTTTCGTGCAAAATCGTGATTTCGGATAAATGGTAGAGAAGAATATCCGGGCTGTGCTTGCCGTCATTTTTGTCGGTTAGCTCACAATATTCCACTCATTCCTCTTTTCAACGCCTCATTTTGAGGCGTTGATACCAAAGCAAGGCCTCATTTTGAGGCCTTGAAACCGTACCAAGTCCTCATTTTGAGGACTTGAAAACGAACCGTAATATCAAGGACGTGCTTCATGCCCTCATTTTGAGGGCATGAAATTAGACCAAAGCGACAAAATGTCGCTTTGATACGGTTTCCTTACCGAGTGGACAAAATGTCCACGCGGTGATGTAACCGCAAATATTGCGCCTCTGTAGTCAAAGAATAGGCTCGGCGAGAGTCGAGAATTTCAGTGGGTCGTTTTGATCCACTGATTTTTTTGCCTTCCCCCCTTTGTCCGAAATCTTTGAAGGACAGATTTCTCCGCCCGGAATTCACAAAGAGATCCTTGAAGAAAGTCGCAAAATATGGTAAAATAGAAGCATCACAGAAGAAGGAGGTGTTACGATGGCGAAAAAAGAAAAGTATGAAAGTATGCGAATCATGTCCCTTGAAGGTAGTGTACTCTACAAGAACGCAGGTTTTACCGCTACGAAGAACGGCAAGCCTGATCCGGGTGCCTTCCGCGGTGTGCTTGACGAGAGTTTGGACACGCTGAAACTTGCGGAGATATACGAGCGTCACGAGGACGAGATCGGATATCCTTATCTTGAAGGCGACCACAATTACTGCCGTGCCATTGTCAACGTCTCTTTTGAACGGGCAGTCAAGGTGTTTGAGTCCTGTGGCAACCGCTACGTTCTGAACGGTTACACCGTGACCGACGAGGATATGGAAGACCACATCTGCGTTCGCATTGTCAACGGCAGACCTACTCTGATCGCCATAGAGGTATCCTACAAGGATAAGGACGGCTATGCCCCCGTGGAAGAACCGATCCCGGATACTGTCCTCGGTAAGTATTTCAAATACGATGCCGAAACGCGCTCGTACAAGCGAAGCGACAAGACTATCCCCTCCGACGTTACCTGTCAGGAGATCCGTGAGCATCTCTACACCCACGGCTTCGATATCGACGGCATTCATTACGTTCGGTACAAGCGAAGCGCAGGCGCGAGCCGTGACGGTCGCTGTCTGTTCATCGCTGAACCACTCTATGCCGATATGATGGCGTGGAGTTCCTGCGGCCTTTCAGATGATGGTGTTGCCGACCAAGCCTCCTGGCAGGCGTATATCGCGCTGACCCTCAGCAGTATCGAAAGCACGATCAAGCTTCCCAAGAAATCCATCCTCATTATCCGTGACAGAGTCAGCCGCTTTACGACAGAAGCGGTTTGCGTGAAGCAAACCGACGGTCACGACCTGATGGCAGAAGAAGAGAAAACAGAGGTCGAGAACGTCATCTGGGATGGCGAAGCGCTTCTTGACGTTAGCGTTTTCAAGGAAAATGGTTATGCCGACAAGGGCATGATGTTGCTCCGCAACCGTTTCTTCAAGACCTGCGCCTTCAACACCAACCTGCAACAATGGTTTGCGGATAACTGTATCACGCAGGTCAGCCAGCTCGCAGGTTATACCACGGCGCGGAAGATCGAGGATATCAAACTGGTCATTACCGAGAGCGGTCTCAAGTATCTGAAGTTCATGCCGAAAGGTATGCCCCTTGAGCAGGGATTTGGGCGTTGGCTTGATGCGCTTTACGATGGCAAGAACACTTCCACCTTCGGTATCGTCAAGGCAGATCACGATGCTCCGCTGATGGACGGATGGATGGCGCATACCAACTATCAGCTCATCAACACCATCGGACTGACGCGTGAAGGAGTCGGCAAACTTCTTGAGCATTCCTTTGACTTTCTCAAAGGGATGCTGTGCGATCCCGCCTTTCTGCGCTATCATATCCATATGCCTGCGGACAGTGCGAAGATCGATCAAGACGAGATCCCCGACCTTGAACGATACCGCCGGGAAACAGTGCTTGACATGACCTGCCGCACGCCCGACTTTGAGAAGACCGATTTCTACAAATCCTTCCGAAGCGACACGGTCAAACATTTCAAGAGCCGACTGAAAGACGGTCGGATCGCGGTCTGCGGAAACTATGAAGTCCTATTCGGCAATCCTTACGAATTCCTTGTGGCATTGACCGACGAGACCTACGAGCCGACAGAGTCGCTGATGTTTGACGAAGACGAAGTCTGCACGGTCGCTTTCCCTCACGGAGAAACGGTGCTGTGTGCTCGCAGTCCTCACATCACCATGGGCAATCTGTATCTTGCAAGAAATACGCACCAGGGAGATATCCTCACCTACTTCAATCTCACGCCGAATATCATCTGTGTAAACGCCATTGAGAACAATATCCAGCAAAGGCTCAATGGTTGCGATTACGATTCCGACTCCATGCTTGTAACAAACGATAGGTGGCTGGTAAACGGCACCATTGCCAGCTATCAGCTTCTGAAAGTTCCCGTCTGCAAGGCAGAGCCTGTCGGCAAGACCGATTACGTCAACACGCCGAGAAGCATCGCACAGCTTGATCAGACCATCGCCAAGAACAAGATCGGAGAGATCGTCAATCTTTCGCAGTTCCTCAACTGCCTGCTCTGGGATGCGCTCTTCACGGAGCAGAGCGAATACAACCCCCTCGATATCTATCACGACATCTGCGCCCTTGCCGTACTGTCGGGCATGGAGATCGACAAGGCGAAGCGACTGTACGCAGTGGATTCCGCCAAGGTGCTTGCACGGCTCCGTCACTATCGGCAGAATTTCAAAAAGAAAAACGGCGGCAATCTCCCTGCGTTCTACAAGTATATCGTTGGGGATGAGAGCAAGGATGTCGGTGAAAATACAGCGCATCTGGAAGCACCCATGGCATTCGTTCACGACGCGGTCGATTCGTTCTCGGGCAGAGCGTCATATACCAAAACCGTGCAGCTATCAGACCTCTTCGAACTTGACGCAACCGATGCAGGAGCAAACGATACCCACAAAAAGCAGAATATCATTGAGGCGGTCAAGGAAGCTCATACAAAAATCACCTCGATGCAAGCGGCGATGAAGAAAGCGGACGAAGATGAAAAACGCATCCTCTGCGATGAGGCGAATGAAGTATATCTGAAATGCCTGAAAACCGTCTCAAAGAATGTAGTCAATGACCACATCCTCTGTATGCTTCTCTCGGAGATCGACCATCCCGAAAAATCAAAATATGGTATCAAGTCTGCCCGCCACCTTCTGCTCGCATGCCTTCTCTACGAAGAAAACCGCAGGCTGATTTCAAAACTCAAGAAAGCCGAAGGGTTTGTACCTTACGATCTGGTCAGAGTGGATCCGGAGAAAGTACCCGATGGCTACCGTACAGAATCGGTCTACGGATTTCCGCACGGACACCTATTACACAAATAACGATTTGCACCCATGAGTGTCGAGATGATCTCGGCGCTCTTTTTTTATGGTTCTATAATAAATGTTGGGGTAACCAACAGATATAGCGAAAAAAAACAATA
>JBJDZM010000016.1:0-3511 GCA_051867975.1 Eubacteriales bacterium
AGGAGGAATTCCCCTATGCCATCCGTCTCGTTTCCGACGTAGTTTCCTCTAACGGCTCAACCTCTCAAGGCTCTGTTTGCGGTTCAACTCTCGCTCTTATGGCGGCAGGCGTTCCGATCAAAGCACCAGTCGCAGGAATCTCCTGCGGTCTTATCACCGCTGAGGACGGCTCATGGGACACCATGATCGATATTCAGGGTCTTGAAGACTTCTACGGCGACATGGACTTCAAGGTAGCGGGTACAAAGAAGGGTATCACATCTATCCAGATGGACCTCAAGATCGACGGTCTTACACCCGAGATAATCGCCCGTGCCTTTGAGCAGACCAAGGCAGGCCGTGAGTACATCATAGACGAGGTTATTTTGAAGGCAATCGACGCACCCCGTGCGGAGGTTTCAAAGTACGCCCCCAAGATGACATCCTTTATGATAGACCCCGACAAGATTCGTGAGGTCATCGGCAAAGGCGGCTCCGTAATTCAGAAGATCTGCGCTGATTCGGGTGCTAAGGTCGACATCAACGACGACGGTATGATTACAATTGCCGCTGTCAACGGCGAGAGCGCGGCTATCGCTAAGTCTATGATCGACGCTATCGTATTCGAGCCTGAGGTCGGCTGCACATACGCAGGCACGGTCGTTAAGATCCTTGCAAGCAAGGACAAGCCCAATGAGGACATCGGATGCTTCGTTGAGTACGCTCCCGGCAAAGAGGGCATGGTACACATCTCCAAGATCTGCCAGAAGAGGATCAACAAGGTAACAGATGCGGGAATCGACGTCGGCAGCTCCGTCAAGGTTAAGTTCATGGGACTCGACAAGAAGGGACGTATGGACTTCTCCATCCGTGATGCTGAATAATTTTGCGCATACAAAAATATTACCGAGAGGGACTTCCCTCTCGGTAAAGCATAAAATCATAAGATAAGAAGGAGATAAAAAAATGACTTTTCTTGAAAAATTTGACAAGGCAAAGCTTCAAAAAATTTTGTTCATAGCAATTTCTGCACTTGTACTCGTTGCACTTGCACTTCTCCTTGTAATAATCGTAATGAGTATCAATCCGTCGGGGCTTAAAGAGTCGGACATGGAATTCAAAGAGCTTAAAATTGAGGAAAAAGACTTTACGACAGGCACGCTTGTTCTTGCGGATAAGGAGCATCCGTATGATGTAAATAAAGACCAGCTTAATCTTGTCGGATGCCAGAGCTTCAGAAACGAGCAAATGAAGGCTGACGGAATAGAGGTCACAAAAGAAAATTACAGTTATATTGCATATGCCGGCATGATGATGACTAAAGAAGCCATGACTAATGCCCACAGAATGATAACCGATGCAAAGGCTGCGGTCGGGGGAAAGGCACTTACCGTTGACGGGGCATACGGCGAGGTCAAAAACGGCGACAAGGACCTTGAGGAATACAACACCGGTCTTCTGATATTCCTTTCGGATTATGACTCCGAGGAAAGCAAATACGTTGCACTTTCCGATGCGTATTCCGAGTGGATAGATAAAAACGCAGTAAAGTACGGATTTATCAAAAGCTTTGAAGGCGGCTACCGCTATGTTGGAGCTGTTCACGCCGAGTACATGACAACGGAAAAGCTCAGTCTTGCAGACTACATAGCATACCTCAAAGAGAACACAAACAACGAAAAGGGGCTTGTCATCAAGGCTTCAAACGGCTCGGAATATTACGTATATTACGTTTCGGCTAAGGCGGGCGACAGCATAAAGGTTCCCACCGAGAAAGAAGGCACGTATACGATTTCCGGCACGAACGAGGGCGGAATTATCGTGACATGCGAGCTTAAATAAAAACAAATCTTCTTATTGCCCGTGACACCACGGGCAATAAATTTAAACAAAAAAGGATAAAAAATGAGATATTTCACTAAACAATGGTACATCGACTCACTTATCGCCGAGATGTGCTTTCAGCTTCGCAAGACCGAAAAAGCAGGCGAATATTCCGACAAATTCTTTGAAAAACTCTATCTTGTTGAGGAAAAAGCATACCTCAGATTTCAAAAGCGCTCGTCAAAATTAAGCCGTCTTCCCTTCGACGAAAAGGCAGTGCGTGCCGAGTTTGCCTCCAATTACAAGGAAAATCTCGAATTTGTCAAGGCAAATCTTCCCACAGATATTCTCTCCGACGTCAAGGATATCCGTGTGTTGGCTCTGGGAAGCGCGACGGATGAGATCGCTATGAGAATAACGCGCTTTTGCGGCAAGAAAAACCGCCTTTGCGAAAGTGCCGAGCGAAAATACAACGACGCGTCCGAGGAAGCGGACGAAAAGCTCGGGGGCTTTGTCACAAAAACGCTTTTTGAGCTTGTCGGCAGTCCTATATCTCTGATTAGCGGATGCGGCGACGGCAACGCGGCTCTGACCACGTCACACGAAAAAACAGGCACTGCCGTCAAGGTCTCCTTTGAAAACGCGCAAATCGTTGAGTGTGACGAAGGCATAATCGGCACGACAGTGCTTAAATATGAAATTCTTACTCGCGACGGCGGCGGGTACGAGTTTTCGGTTCTCAGTATAGGCGAGGGACTTGACCTTTACACTGCAACGATTATCTCCGACTCAATAGATGCTGAGGAAATATGATTTATTAACCGAGGGAAACAAGAATTCTCTCGGTTTTTGGAAATAGTGCAAATATTGCACCTCGAATTTTTGTCTATTTTGCCTATTACATTTTTATTAAAAATATGTTACAATATTATTGAGGGAGTATGCACTAATTGTGTACTTTTGATTTTTATGAAAAGAGGTGCAAAAATTGTTTTCGATAGGTGATAAAATCATTTACTGCTGTGACGGTGTATATACCGTTGCGGAATATACGTCTTCGCCGATTGACAAGAACGATACAAGACAGTTTTATCTCCTGCGCCCGGTGCACGGTCCTGTCGGAAACATAATCATAACACCCGTTGATAATGAAAAAGCCAAAATGAGGCAGGTCATGTCGCACGATGAGGCGATTTCGTTCATTGATGCTATTCCCGACGTGCCGCTTTTGACTGTTGAAAGAGAAAAAAACAGGCGCGATGTATATAGGAAGGCACTTGACGGCGCGGGGGCTGAGGTTTTGGTCAGTATAATCAAAACGGTAATGAAGCGCCGGGAGGAGCTTGCCCTTGTAAAAAAGCGCATCAGCGAATCCGACAACGACTACGAAAAGAAGGCAAAATTCTGCCTTTACGGAGAACTGTCTGTCTCGCTCGGTATTCCGATGGACGAGGTTGAGAAATTCATCACAAACAGACTTAATTCATTTACGGCATAAACATAAGCACCAAGTTCGAGTGAATTTGGTGCTTATGTTTTATTTTTCTTTTTTTATATCGAATTTTAATATTCCGATAATTATTGAAGATAAATTTACGATTTCGCATATTATCGCAGGGATTGAGAAAATTGCAATATTGTAGGCAAGCCACATCGGCGAGGAAACAAGTCCGAATCTGCGTACCATTTTCGTGCTTGTATAACGAAA
>JBJDZM010000017.1:0-16227 GCA_051867975.1 Eubacteriales bacterium
CAGCACGAAAAGTCACATCCGCAGCTTGAAATAACCTATTTTCGCCCCGACGAGCGCAAATCGGGCGGACGGTACGAGACGTTGCACGCGCGCCTGTACCGCATAGACGAGCTTGAACGGCTCGTTATTCTCGACAGCGGAAAAAAGATACCCTTTGACAAGATATCGGCGCTCTCGGCGCTGGTGCTTATAGAAGAATAAGAAAAACGGCACCCCCAAACCCGGGGTACCGTTTTTATATTTGATGGTTATGCTTGCTTCATTTATCAGCAAGTTCGGACGCTTCTAATCAATTTTCGCGTTCAAGGTAAGATCTACGTTCATGGAAACGTCGGATAGCCAACCCGATTCCTTAAGTGAATTCCATTGCTCCTGTGTTCCGCCGAAATAGATATGCGTCAGATTTCCGCAGTCAGCAAATGCACCTTTTCCTATCTCAGTAACTGTTGCCGCAATGCTTACCTCTTTAAGCATGGAAAGACCTACAAGCCCATTGGTGATAGCAGTATCGCGCACGGTCAGCTTGCTGAATACCGGCGGTACATAATATCTTTTGTGAATTGATGTACCCGGATAAAGATCGATCTGAGTCCAGCCATACTGCATCTCACTTTCAAACAAAGAAAGAAGCAAGGTCGGCGTATCTCGGTCTGTTCCGATAAACGGCAGTGATATCGACTCTACGCTTGAACAGCTTAGGCATCCGTCCTCCAGCTTCTGAACGGTGTCGGGAATGTAAATATGCTTGACTCCGCTTTCCAAGAACGCACCCTTGGCAATTGTCGTTACGTCTTCCGGAATAATATAATTTTCGTCAATCACGGCAATAAGCCTTGAATCCTTTATGGATATAAAACAAGAATTCTGAATCTTGAAATTTTGATTTCCCTCTTCAATTGACAGCGTTTTAAAATCAAATATTGACCTATCAAAGCTTTCAACGCTTGACGGAAGCGTCACGCCCGGAAATCTGCCGTTCGTAAATGCCTTTCCGATTGTTTTGCAGGAGCTTCCGCTCTCAAAAATCAGAGCTTTCGTTTTACAGTTTTTCAAAAAGTTAGCGGGCAGGACCGTAACATCGGGCGATACCGTCACAACAATTCCGTCTCCCTTCGAGCCGCAATCCTCAAAAACAGTCGTAGCAGAAACGATATTTTCACAACAAATGTTGATTTTTTCAAGATAATCACAATCCTCAAACGCCGCAGAAATATTAGTAAGAGACTTCGGGAGAGTTATCTCGGTGATAGAGGTTTTGTCAAACGCCTGGTATCCGATGCTTTTGCACGAGCTGTTTTCTTCAAAGGTGACAGACACAACAGATGCTTTCCCTTTCAAAAATTTTGCCGGAATACTCTGTACCGACGCGCCGATCACAACCGTTTTAACGTCTCCAAAAGCACTTCCGCTAACCTCTGTGCAATTTACCGAGTTGAAATACAAGGTATCAAAGTCTGAACAGTATCCAAACGCAGAGGTGTTGACTGATGTAACATTTTTACCTACGGTAACAGTTTTGATGCCGGAGTTTGAGAAGGCTTGATTTTGAATGGTCGTAATATTGTCTGTAATCTCTACGTTTTCAAGCCCCATACATTCCATAAAGCAGAAGCTCGGTATTTCGGTGATTTTGCCGGCGAGGTCAACCTCCTCAAGAGACGAAGCTGCGAACGCGGTCTCGCCTATGCGGATAACACCGTTGCCTATCTTCACCTTGGAGATCGTCGTATTGCGGAAGAAGCAGCGCGCAGAGATGTTGTAACGTTCCCCGTTAATGCCTTCCGGGAGTACAATTTCACTTGCCGTTCCCGTGTAGTCACATAGGTAATACTCCGAGCCGCTTTTTATAAACACAAAACCGTCCTCGGTCGTTACGCATTTGCTTTCGCTTGAATTATGAATTACATACGGCGCGCAATCGATGTATGAGACGATTGAATTAGCAGATACTCCGTTCTTTGAGCTGTATATAATTTCGCATCCGCCCGGGGCATCTATCGATTGTTCCTCAAAAACAGCGTTTTTGCCCACGGTAATTCTGAAAAACCTGTCAACCATGAAAGCGTTATACCGTACGTTTTTGACACTGTCGGGAATCACTATCTCACGGAGATAACAGTCATCAGAAAAGTATGCAAATGCCCCGCTTGCTATCTCGATTACGGGAAGACCGTTATGGGTTGAAGGGATCACGATAACCTCGTCCCGACAGCTTCCATATCCCGTAACTGCATATCCCGTCCCATTCTTAGTGAATTCGAGTCCCTCCGATTCCATCGGCGCACCGCACACTACGCATATACCGTCGGAATATTCATGGGGAAGCTTTTGCACCGAATTCTGCCTTACAAGCACTTTATTACAAACAGAGCAATGCTTGCCCTCGGTTTTTCCTTCTGTTGAACAAGTAGCGGCGACAGCAGGATCGACAACCTCGGTGTGACCAAGCGCGGCAATAGACTGCTGTGCAACCAATACCTTCTTACATACAGAGCAGTGCTTGCCTTCGGTAAGACCTGTTTTAGTACAAGTCGGGGCAACCGCCCTGTCAACGACTTCGGTGTGAGTATCCTTTTTTGCAACAGTCTCTTTCTCGGTGGCAGAACACTTTTTGCAGGTTCTGACAAGCTGTCCCTCTTCTTTACAAGTGGCTTCCTTTACGGTGACCCAATCGCCATACTCATGTTGACATTGAGTATTTTCGCCCAGACCGCTATCGTCAGCTGTCGTTTCCTCGACGGCTGTCGTTTCTTCTTCGGTACTTTCGGACTCCTCGGTTGTCGTTTCTTCCTTGATACTGTCGGATTCCTCGGCCGTCGTTGCTTTCTCGGTACTGTCGGATCTGTCGGTTGTCGTTGCTTCTCCGGTGTCGGCAGTTGCTTCACTGTCGCTGCCGTCAGACAGCGTAATTTCGATATCGCACGCCGAAAGAGAGAATATACATATCAGCGTAATAATAAGCATGAGCCATAGTGATTTTTTCATAATCCGTTCCTCCAAATTAAAAAGTGCGTCAACCGAAGTCGAACGCACCGAAAAACGCAAACTCCGATTGCCGCGAAACAAACTTTAACAGAATGGGGATATTACTCCGTGTCACCCTACCAAGTGGAATTTGCATTTTTACCAAATTCTAAGGTAAGGTCGACAAAAAGAGGGTACAGTATTCCTCGGAAAAGAAAATACCCCTAAATTCCGTTATTAAGTTTGTTTCGCATAATCAGTATATCATATTTTCATGTCCGAGTCAAGATGTTTTTTCATTCATACAGAAAATAATTATTTGTCTATTGTTTCAACAGCCAATCTGAAATATCCACAATCCGCACACCCTCATATTGATACTCATCGTGGCGCGTTCTTGCAATTACCATTTTGGGATAGGCGTCTTTAATTTGCAATAATGGGGATGTTTCTCTTTCAAAAGGTTTTTCATTGTCTAAATTATCGGACACTTGAATATATATTTTTTCATTTCGCTTAATTGCAACGAAATCTATCTCTTTTTTGTATAATACGCCAACATACACCTCGTAACCTCTGCGCAAAAGCTCTATGGCAACGATATTTTCGAGAATTCTGCCGTAATCCATATTTTTTGTGCCAAGTTTTGCGTAACGGAAGGTATGGTCGCTTAAATAATATTTATCGTTACTTGAAAGATATCTTTTCCCTTTGATGTCGTATCTGCGAACTTTATAAAATGCAAAAGCATTGCAAAGATATTGCATATATGAGCCGATTGTATTGTGGTTAGCCTTTTCTTTTGCTCCCGTCAAAGCATCTGTAATACTTCTTGCGGAAGATAAGTTGGATATGTTATCCATTAAAAAATCAATGACTCTATCCATAAGCTGCGTATTTCTGATTTTATACTTTTTATGAATATCCCTGACGACAAGCGTATCAAAAACCTCTGCGATATAATCGTATTTTGCCTCTTGGTCACGATATAGATACGAGCCTGCCATACCGCCTTCAATCATATATTTATCAAAGGCATTATATTTGTCTTGCAATTCAAAGTATTGCATATATTCACCGAACGAAAATGGATATACCTTGATTTCAAAAGTTCGCCCTGTAAATAAAGTGGCTAAGTCCGAGCTTAAAAGAAAAGCATTTGAGCCCGTAATATAAATATCAAATTTCTCTGTCGCGTGAAGTCCATTGATAGCCTTTTCAAAACACTCGCACATTTGCACTTCATCAATAAGAACAAAGTTTTCATACCCGTCTATATATTTTAAATTGATATAGTCGTATAATGCTTTATATTCCGTAAGAAAATCATACTCAGGCAAATTGAAATTGATGTGTATGATATTTGCGCCCGCATTGCTTTTTTGAATATGTGCTTTAAACGCCTCTAATAATTTTGATTTACCACTACGGCGTACGCCTGTAATCACCTTAATATCCGGCGTTCCCATAACACTTATTATTTTTTCTAAATATTGATTGCGTTGAATTAGTTTCATAATAATCACCTCTTGTTTATATTATAGCACGTCTATTTACCAAAATCAATATTTTTTTAAAAATGGCAGTTATTTTTTTGATAAAAAGAAAAAGCCATCGCCGATTTTTCATCATTGATGACTTTTCTCGTCTTATTCTGTTTTTGATTGTTTGTCCGATAAGAACGTCACGCTTTTGAATGTGCCGTTCTTCTCTTTTTTTTCTGCTTTTATTGCCTTATTACGATTTGACGACCGAGACCTTTTCTATTCCGTAATACTCAAAGCACTGGGCGGCGCTTTTGTCGATCCTCTCACCGCAGACGACTATCGGCACTGCCGGGGGGCATCCCACGCTCGCCGAGGCAAGCACTCTGCCCTCGCAGTCGGAGATCGGCAGGCTTTCGGATGGGCTGAGCATAGCCTCTCTTATCGTCATCACCCTCGTCGCACGCTCGGGGAAAGGCGGTTTTTCATCGATTCGCGCCTTCCTCGGGACAGTCAAAAGTGTCTTCGTCACTCTGTCAAGCGCGTCCGATGAAATCTCTGGTGTCAGCATCAGCACCGTGTGATCGGGGTCGGCAAATTCGCAGACGATATTCTCTTTTTCAAGGATTTTTGCAAGCTCCGTCCCCATGTATCCGTACTCCTTCGCCTTTATCGTCAGTTTGAGCGGTTCGTCTCCCGAAAAAACGTATCCATGCCCGCAAAGCCTCTCTTTTCGCCTTGCAACTTCTTCGCAAAAGTCAGCCAATCGCTCCGAATAGCCTTCCGCGATATACCTGTTTGCCCTGTCAAGCGACTGCAATATAAGGTACGAGGGGCTTGTCGAGCCGAACAGCGCAAGCGCGCGCTTTGCCTCCCCTCCGACCGCCCCTTCAACCGACGGCGAGATATGCAGATACGCGCCGCCCGTCAGCACGGGAAGCGTTTTATGCGCCGAATCACAGCAGATATCGGCTCCCAGATCGATCGGGTGCAGAGAATTTGGCAAAAACTTCAGATATGCTCCATGCGCGTTATCGACGAGCAAAAGGACGCGATATTTGCGGCATACCTCTGAAATTTCTCGGATTTGCGCGACATTTCCGAGGTAATCGGGGCTTGTGAGATAGAGCGCGGTTATTTCCCCGCCCTGCTCCTTGAGAAATCTCTCGACCGTCCCTGCCGAGATATCACACGAAAGGTATGTTTCCCCTTCATCGGGATACAGCCAAGTCACGTCAAAATCAAGCATCGCCGCTCCGCTCAAAAACACCTTATGCGCGTTTCGGGCGGCGGCGACATGCATGCGCTTTCCCTGCGCTTTGGCGTGCAGCATGGCAAGGTAGAGCATCGCCCTGATACATTGCGACGAGCCTTCGGTCGAATAATAGGTCTTGCAACCGAAAAGCATGCTTGCGTTTTTCTCGCTCTCGGCGATTATTCCGTCCGCCTCGTAGAGACTGTCCGCGCCCTGTATCTCGGTTATGTCGTATTTCTCGCACCCGAGATATGGCACGCCCTTATGCCCCGGCATATGCAGACGGAGCGGATTTTTTCCCGAATATTCCTGTGCGAAATCGCAGATAGGGGTGTTCATCACTGCCCCCTGAACGCACGGTCGACCGCGACCATGATGGCGCACTCCATGCGTTTTCTGAACAATTTACAGCCGTATTCGTAGACTCCGTTTACAGAGCCTGTCGAGTGGTAAGCGTTTGCGGCGCAACCGCCCGAGCAATACAGCTTCGCCCAGCAGTCGCGGCAGTCGGGGCGCGCGTAGACGTTGCAGCTTCCGAACTCGCACTGCGTTTCCTTGTTTGTAACGCCTTGCCATATGTCGCCGAGCTTGAATTTCTCCTCGCCGACGAACTGATGACAGGGGTATAGGTCGCCCCAAGGGGTGACTGCCATGTATTCGGTTCCCGAGCCGCAACCCGATATGCGCTTGTATATGCAGGGACCGCCCGAAAGGTCTATCATGTAATGGTAGAACGTGAAAGGCTTGCCTGCACGGTCGCGCTCTATCATAAGCTCCGCGAGCTTCTCGTACTGCTCCATGACGATGGGCAGATCCGATTCGGTCAGTGCCGACGCGTCTCCCTCGGCGCAAACGACAGGCTCCATGCTCAGCTCGTTGAATCCGAGGTCGAGCATGACCTTGATATCTTCAAGAAAATCGGGGTTTGCGTGGGTAAAAGTACCTCTCATGTAGTAATTTTTGCCGCCGCGCGCCTCGACGAACTTCTGAAACTTCGGCACTATCTTCTCCCAGCTTCCGTTTCCCGCGTAGTCGACTCGGTATCTGTCATGTACCTCTTTTCTGCCGTCGAGACTCAAAACGACGTTTGAACACTCGCGGTTGGCAAAATCAATCACGTCGTCGTCGACCAAAACTCCGTTGGTGGTAAGCGTGAAGCGGAAATTCTTGCCCTTCTCTTTCTCAATGCTCCTCGCATACGCCACGAGCTGTTTTACAACGTCAAAATTCATGAGCGGCTCGCCGCCGAAGAAATCGACCTCAAGATTGCGTCGGCTTCCCGAATTTTCGACGAGAAAATCAAGGGCGCGCTTGCCGACCTCATAAGACATTATCGCCCTGTCGCCGTGATATTTTCCCTGACTTGCAAAGCAATAGGAGCAATTGAGGTTGCAGGTGTGCGCGATGTGCAGGCAAAGTGCCTTCACGACACCCGAGGTCTTTGCCTTAAGATGTCCTGCCATGCCCTCAAACGTGTCGGGGGCAAAGAGTTTACCCTCTGCTTTGAGTTCTTCGACCTGCCCGTAGCACTCCTCGATATCCTGTTTTGTTATATCCTCTCTGCCCTCGTATTTTTGCGCGACGGCGGAGATGACTTCGGACTTTTCCTTCTCCTCAAACATGCCGATCATGTCATACGCGACCTCGTCAACGGCGTGAACCGAGCCTGAGCAGATGTCGAGTACGATATTGTAGCCGCCGAGCTTATACTGATGTACCATCTGAAAACCTCTCTATGTTTATGTCTCTAAAAATTACACTAAAAATGCCGCCCACGGGCGGCATTTCGCGTTTTGTGATTACTTGTTTTCCTTGTTCTCACACTGCTGGTTAGCGATACCGCAGCTTGTCTTGCAAGCCGACTGGCAGGATGTCTGGCATTCGCCGCAGCCGCCGTTCTTCGCGCTGTCACAGAGATTGCGAGTTTCAAGAGTCTTGATATGTTTCATAATAGACCTCCAAAAAAAATCGTATAACTGATTATATCATCATCACAAAAAAATGTCAAGAGTTTTTAGAGAGTTTTCAAAAAAATCTCGTTTTTCAGACGCGAAGGAGCAAAACATTATTTAATTTGTTCAAAAATTATTGCAATAACACGCAAAATATGATATAATACTTGCATAAACTTTAAAAAGGAATGAAAGTTATGCAAATTCAAGAATCCGGACAGATGTATCTTGAGACCATCTATGTCCTCTCCTCAAAAAAAAGCGCCGTGCGCGCCATCGACGTCGGAGAACATATGGGGTATTCAAAGCCGAGCGTCAGCCGGGCGATGGGAATACTCAGAAAGGAAGGGCTTATCGACATTGACGCCGCCGGGCATATCACGTTGACTCAAAGCGGGAAAAAGATTGCCGAGGGCATCTACGAGCGACATACCGTCATCTCCCGTCTGCTTGAAGCCTTCGGGGTCGACAGCGCCGTCGCCGCCGAGGATGCGTGCAGGATCGAACACTGCATAAGTCAAGAATCCTTTGAAGCCATTAAGAAATTTATCGAAAGGAACGGTGGACAAAATGATTAAAGCGGTAAAAAAAGATACGGGCAGCTTCGTCTATATGAAGCTCAAAAAGCATGTGTGTCCCACGTGCGGCAAGCAGCTCAAGGTCGTCAAGATGAAGAAAACGGTCAGGTCGAAGACCAAAGAAGCGGCGAATTTTGATTTTACCGCCGCAAACGTAAGGCTTGGCGAGAAGGTCAAGTTTATCTGGTTTGAGTTCCGTTGCCGCGATTGCGAGGTGCAATACACCGAGGACGCCCTGCGCAAAATAGAGAAAAAAGCCAAGGCGGATGCCGCAGAGGCTAAAAAAGCCGAAAAGGAAGCAGAAAAAGAGGCAAAAAAGGCTGAAAAGAGAGCCGCAAAAGAGGCTGAGAAAGCCGACAAGAGAGCCGCAAAAGAGGCGGCGTGCGCAGACGAAGAAACGGCAACAAAATAAAAAGCTATCGGGTGCAATTCGGTTTTTCCGTCTTGCACCCGATTTGTTTTACGTTATTTTGCCGATTTCACGGATATTACATCATTATATACCGAGGAACGCCGCGCCGATGATTCCGGCATCGTTGCCAAGCTCGGCTATGCGAACCTTGCAATGCTCTACGAAATCACTTCCGTACTGCTCCTTCTTTATCGTATCAATCATCATGTCGATAAGGGGCTGTCCCTCGCCCGAAATTCCTCCGCCGATCGAAAGCACCTCGGGCTGGAAGATATTTATCATGTTAATAATTCCCGTCTGAAGATAACTTATGTACGTGTCAATGACCTCTTTTGCCGCCGCGTCTCCCGCTCTCATGCCGTCAAACGCCGTTCTTCCCGAAACCTTGCCCTGCTCGGCAACGATATCGGTCATCTTGGTCTCTCTTCCGCTCTTCTCGCACTCAGAAAGCTTTTCTTTTGTCATGTTGATAAGCGCTGTAGCCGAGCTGTACGCTTCCCAGCATCCGCGCCTGCCGCAGGTGCATTGACGTCCTCCGACCTCAATTACCATGTGTCCAAGCTCCGCTCCCGCATAGTTGAAGCCCGAAAATACCTTGCCGTCGATTATGACTCCGCCGCCGACACCGGTTCCGAGCGTTATCATGACCGAATTTTTCGTTCCCTTTGCCGCGCCCGCGATAGCCTCGCCCCACGCCGCCGCATTCGCATCGTTCTCAACGTGGATATTGTCGATTCCGAGTCTCTGTGACAATTCCTCGCATATGTGGAATCTCTTGAAATTAAGGTTGTTTGCGTATTCAACGACTCCGTCGGTGTGGTTTGCTACCCCGGGGGATGCTATGCCTATCGCCTCAACGTCGGCAAGCGTGATGCCCGCATCTGCGCAAACGGAGCGGCAAAGCTCCGCCATATCATCCATTATGTATTTCGTGTCGCGCTCCGCGCCCGTCGGCACGCTCTTTTTCTTAACGATCTTGAAATCCTCACCGACTACTGCCGCCGCGATATTCGTTCCGCCAAGGTCAATTCCAATACGATACATTTTTGTCTCCATTCCGCCGACTCTCATATGCGTCGGCTTGTTTATTTTATAATTTATTTTTTTCGGTCTGCGTATAGCTTACCGCTTTTAACTTATTTATATTCCTCAAGCACCTGCTTTAGTAGTATCGGATCGTCGGTCATTATGGCATCGCAGCCCATCTCGATAAGCCGTCTCATGTCGTCGGCATCGTTTATCGTCCAATACTGAACCGCTATGTTTCGCCTGTGCGCACGGTCGATAAGCCCTTGATCTACAAGCCCTATTTCAATTCCGAGGTCGTAACTCATCGGTATCTGCAGGCAGGCAAAATCACTGTTGTCAAAAATGTTTACACCCAGATATTGCGTCAGAACAAACTGCGCCGCCGAGCCTGTGGGCGCACCGCGAAGCAGATCGGGATATTTTTCACGAAGCTCCTTCTCTATCTCGTCGTGGAAGGTGCCGACGACAAGCCTGTCCTTGTATCCCGGATAGAGGTCAAGCGTGTCGGACAGTATCTTGCACGCCTTGTAGCCCATCTCGCCCTCATTCTTTATCTCAACGATGAACATAAGCTCGGGATTGCTCTCGTAAAACTCCTCAAACAGCCGCTCGACCGTCGCTATCTGTAAGCCAAGCTCGGCAAAATTCTCTGCGTCCTTGTAAATGCGCTCGCCGTTCTTGTCCTCAAAATAGTAGCCGAAATTGTATTTTTCAAGCTCTGAGAGCGTCATGTCCTTTATGTAGTGTCGGTTTTTCTCGTTCTCACAAAGAGCTTTGACCTCGTCAAGCGTTATGTCGCCGTTTATGTTGCAGGTCTCGTCTACATATGCGTTGTGATTGTATACCAAATATCCGTCCTTCGTCAGATACAGGTCGCTCTCGATAATGTCAATTCCGATCTCGTTTACCGCCTGCCTGAAGGCAAACATCGTGTTTTCGGGGTTGTTGAGCGAGCCGCCGCGGTGCGCCGCTATCAGAGGAAGCTCCCCTTCGCCGACAACGAAATTGTTGACCTCAACGTTCTTCTTCGGCGGTATGACGTTGATAATAACAAAAAATAATGCAATTACCAAAACGATCGCCCCGATAATAATTAATGCCTTGATTCCTTTTTTCATTCTTCTTTTCTCTTTCTTTTAACTTACCAATATTTTATTTTCAGTCGTACTGTTTTGTCGCGGCGGGAGATAAACCCCCGCCCTACGGCTGTGCGGTGACGACATATTTCCAAAATGACGATAAATTCAAACCATACGATGAATTAAAAATAAACCTAAAACAGCTCAGGTGCGTAACGCTCAAACCGTAGGGCGGGGGCTTGACTCCCGCCGTTCCAAAGTACATTCATTCTTGAACTTAGCAAAACGTCAAACTCAAATGCACTTGCTCGGCTGGGTTTAACACGTCCTCAACAAGAAAGCGACAGAGGGGGATTTTTCCGAAGGGAAAATCCTACGCCACCGCGATAAGGACCCCAAATATTAAAAGTTTTAGGAAGGGGTTTGGGGAGAACCCTTTTTTCAAAAGGGTTTCCCCAACGCATCCTCCGCATCCCTCGCGTCCCCCGCTTCTCCTCAGTAACTTTCCTTGTCCTCGATGCCCGAATACTCGCGGTAAAGCTCAAGGCAGGCGGAGCGGTCAAGCTCGGTGAGAAAGCCGTTTTGGTGTCCGAGGGTAATACGCTCGTAGAAGTTTTCGTCTCTGAAGCCGATTATTTCGGTGTCGCGGACGTTGCAGCCGTAGAAAACTCTGTCGATATTAGACCAGAGTATCGCTCCCATGCACATGGGGCAAGGCTCGCCCGTGGTGTAAATTTCACAACCCGAGAGGTCGTGAGCTCCGAGCACGCGTGACGCTTCTCTTATCGCCATCATCTCGCCGTGGCAGGTCGCGTCGTGCCGCTTTATCACCTCGTTGTGTCCCGAGGCGATGACCTCGCCGTCCTTGACTATCGCGGCACCGAAGGGACCTCCGTCACCGTTTCTTATACCTTTGTACGCTTCGTCGAGCGCGATCTTCATGTATTTGTTCAATTCGTTCTCCTGTTTTTGTTTTTTATAAAAATGCCTTTTACGGCAAAATCAGCCGAAAATCTCCGTCAACAAGCGTCACCCGAAGACCTCCGCCCTGAAAGTCAGCGAAAAACCTCCGCAGCAGCTATGACCTTCAAAAGCTCGCGGTCGACCTTGTCCCTGCCGTAGGCATCGAAAAAGCGCTCCCTGTATTTGTCGGTCCCAAGATTGAAGCCGAGCGTCCACGCGCCCCAAAAGAGGTCAACGTGTCGGTCGCCGACACCGCCAAGCCCCAAGTCAATAAAGCCCGAAAAACGCCAATTGTCAAGCATGATATTCGGCAGGCAGTAGTCTCCGTGTATCAAGACCTCGTTCTTTAATGCGTGCTTTCCGTCCTGCAAAACGCCGTACGCCTCGTCCGCCGTGCGATAGCCGAAATTGTCTGGAAAATGCTCTCTGCTGTAATTCCCCGTCCTGTAATTTTCCTCTGCAAGTGCAACATATCCGCTCATTCTGTCACGTGCGGGGCAGTCTCTCGCGTCGGTCTCGTGAAGCTCTCGCAAGAGAAGCGCAATCGTGTCGCAAAGCCGCTCAGGCTCTGCCATGTAAAACTCATGCGTGCAGTCCTCGCCGTTTACGCGCTCGGTCAGCAGGAAATCGCGCTCGCCGTCGCTCTCATAGCCCAAAACGCGGGCGCCGATTCCTTTTTTATTGAAATATGCAGTCATCTCGGCTTCGGATCTGAGCCTGCCGCGCGCCGCAGTTTTGAGGAAGAATCCTCCGTCGCGGTCGATAAAATACACCCTCGCCTCGGGCGAGCAGGAGCTGTCGTAAACCTCGGCACCCTCACAAAGCCTTTGCATATCGGGCGGAAGCATAATATCGAGTTTATCAAGTAAATATTTCTTCATAATTTGATTTTACCACAAAATCGCGATTTTTTCAACCGTTTATTTGATTTTTTCGATAAAATTTCTCGGTTTTCACGTGGCGCGGGATAATTAACTGCGCACAGCATGCAAAATTTCGTTAATTCGGACTTTATCATCAAACAGAAATTATATCCTATACTTTTTTCTGACCTCTTTGGGTGTCATGTTAAAATGCTCCTTGAACTTCTTTCTGAAGTACGACGACGAGCTGAACTCCAGATAATCACTTATATATTCTATCGACTTGTCGGTCGTTATAAGCATATCCCTCGCTTTTTCAAGCAGCAGGGTGCATCTGAGCTGACTTAGCGTAACCGCTGACGCTTTTTTGAACGCAGAATAGAGCGCCGCCTCGCTGATAGCACAGTTCTTTGCAAGCTCGCAGGGCTTTGCGTGCGGATGCTCTATCAGATATTCGTGCGTCAATTCTACTATCTCCCTTGTACGGCATCTGTGACTGTGTTGCATTTTGGGCAAAAGCATGCCGACCAGCGTGTAGAATACGCCTATATCCTCGGCGGACAGGCGCGTGTTGTGTCCGAGAGAGAGAAACATCCCGACTTCTCTGTCATCTGCCTTTATTCTCTGAACGGGATATCTTCTGCTCTCGAAATTCGGCAGGTACGGAAATCCAAGCGAAATGAATTTTATTTTCGGATCGCCGTACCAATAGGACTGATACTCGCATTTATCGGGTATGTAAAACGCCTCTCCTTCATTTACCGTTACGCTCTCCGACTCGGTGACTATCTTACAGCTCCCCGAGACCATGTATGCAAAATAATGGCTCTGCGCGCCTCGGCGGTTATCGGTATAATGAAACGAGTCGAATTCCAATGTGTTGAATCTGAATCCGTTTGAGAAAATTATGTCATTCATCTTAGGTTTCCTTTTTATAATTATCGAAAATTACCTCATTTTTTATAGAATATCATATTTTACATCAAAAGTCAATATGGTATTATTTAAAAGAATACTCAAAGTCAGGTAGGTCTATTTGAACGGTAAACGACCGGATCTCACAAAGAAGGATACGGCTGCGCTCCGTATTAAAACAGAATTCAACAAAACATAAAGGAGAAAAAAGGATGAAAGCAATTCTTGTAAATGATGACAGAAGCTTAAGATGGGACAACGTACCCGACCCGCAGATCAAGAGCGAGGATGTCCTCGTTGAAATTCATGCGGCAGCTCTTAACCGCGCCGACCTTATGCAGCGCGAGGGCGATTATCCGCCCCCTGCCGGTTGCCCCGAATGGATGGGACTTGAGATTGCGGGCGTTATCGTCGAAATGGGCGACGAGGCACGAGCAAAATCAAATTGGAAGATAGGCGACAAGGTCTGCGCGCTTCTCGGCGGCGGCGGATACGCGGAGTATGTGTCGGTCAAATACGATATGCTCATGCCCGTGCCGAAAAACTGCACCATGGCTGAGGCGGCGGCAATACCCGAGGCGTTCGCAACGGCATATCTCAACCTCTTCATCGAGGGAAAGATCAAGCCCGGCAACACTCTGCTTATGAATGCAGGCGCATCGGGACTTGCAAGCGTAATAATCCCCATGGCTAAGGCATTTGGCGTGAGAGTTATTACAACGGTCCTCAGCGACGAAATTGCCGCATCGATAACGCATCTCAACGCCGACAGAGTCGTCGTTACAACCAAAGAGGATATCGCAGAGGTGCTTCGTGAGGAGCTTGCGGCAGGTCACGGCGTTGACGTTGCCATCGACTGCCTCGGCGGCGAGATAATGGGCAAGTGCATCCACTACCTCACGCACGGCGCAAGATGGATAATGATTGCCGCTTTAGCAGGTCAGAAGACCGAGATCGACCTCAAAAACGTCTATGTCAGAAACGTAAGAATAATCGGCTCAACTCTGCGTTCGAGAACCCCCGAGGTCAAGGCGCAGATACTCGCAGACCTTGTCAGGGACGTCTTCCCGAAGATCGAGAGCGGAGAAGTCAAGCCCACGATCTATAAGGTCCTCCCCATAACCGAGGCTGAGGCGGCACACGACATTCTCTACAAGGGACAGAACGTCGGCAAGGTCGTTTTGGCGGTAAAATAAACCTTTGTATAAAAAAGGAGCGCTTTTGCGAGCGTTCCTTTTTCTTTTCGGTCATATGTTTCCCCGCCGTTTGACCGCGGAATAATGTGGTCAATACGCAAAACTACCGAATTTTACATATTCTTGTCCTTGCATTGCATCGTATCATATACAACAAAAGCAGAACCTATCAGCATGAAGATCAACCCCAGAAAATAGATTGCCGTAAGTTTTTCTCCGTTGATTACAAATGCTAAGAACGCGCCGACAAACGGAGCCACGGCATAATACGCGCTCGTTTTTGCCGCACCTAATTCTCTTTGTGCTCTGATATACATGAAAATACTTAATCCGTATGCGACAAATCCGAGAATCATTGCATATAGAATATATTGTATCTGAGGAAGCTTCTCCCCAATAATTAGTGCTATTATAAATGAACCTGCTCCCGAAAACATACCCTTTAAGAAAACGATCTCATACGTACTTTTTCCGGAAATCTTCCTCGTACAGTTATTTTCAAGTCCCCAGCAGCAGGTGGCTAAAATAACAAATACCGAGCCTATTGAGAATTGAAAACTACTCGCGCCTTCAAAGGATAAAATAATGCTTGAAGCTGTAATAAATCCGATTGCGATCCAAAGCTTACCTGTCACTTTTTCCTTGAAAATGAGCAGTGCAATCAACGTTGTTGCCACTATTTCAAAATTGCCGAGAAGTGACGCATTCGATGCCGAGCCGATACTGATTCCGAGCATCAGAAATATCGGCGCAGCGATATCGAGAGCTATCATTCCCATTGTATACGGAAGGTCTGATTTTATAAGCCGTTCTGATTTTGCCTCTTTCCTTATATGAAACAAATACATTATTCCCACTCCCACACCGGCTCCCAAGTACAGAAAGGAAGCCATAAAGGTGGGCGCGACATTATTTAATAACACCTTTGAAAACGGTGTGTTTATTGCATAAAACACCGCCGCAAGTAATGCAAGCATAACCGCAAAAGTCATTCTGTGCTTACGTATGGAAATCATCTCCCTTGTGACCTTTTTTATTTCCTTTAAAGTTTTTTCTTCGATATGCTACCCTTGACTGCCGTAATATGTATTTTCGAGTTTTGCCCCAAAGTAACATATGTTCTTATGCGTTTTCCTTAGCGGTGGTGATGGAGGAGATGAGCAATTTGCGGATTTTGCTACATTTTGCAAACATATCCTTGTATTCTTCTTCGGTTATCATGTTAGTCTCTTTGAAAAGCCCAAGCCAATAATCCGTTTCGTAACACTCTTTGAGTGCGATTTGGAACTTATTGATAAAATCCGCCTTGCTTGCCGCATAGTTCGCCTCGTGAATGTTTGCTCCAATACTTGTACCGCTCCGCAATACTTGGTTTAACAACACGTTGCTTTTGCGATTTTCTTTGATATCGGTACAAAGATTGACGATATCAACAGCAAATTGTTTTGACAAATCAACTAAAAAGTTTTCTTTCATCGCAAGTCCTCGTTTCAGAATGATTTGACGGCGTTGCCGTCATGAATTGATGCTCGCAAGC
>JBJDZM010000018.1:0-3326 GCA_051867975.1 Eubacteriales bacterium
ACTCCATAAGGAGCAGTCATGGAATGATAAAGAAGAAAATCATAAAAATATGCGTCTGCCTTTTTGCCGTGATATTGGCAGGAGGGGGTTATTCATATGCCGTCAGGAAGGAAACTCCGCTTGTACTTGAAACGAGCGCGATCTCCGAGCCTTACCGCATGACAGACGGATATAAGTCGGGAAAATATTATAAAAATCTCTCCGCGCTTTCGCTCTCGGGCGACGAGGCGAGAGACGTGCTGGCAATTGCCATGTCTCAGGTCGGATATCACGAGGGTGACAGTAACGCCGACATGCACGGTGAGAGTACGGCAGGCACGCACGATTTCGTCGAGTATAACGTACTTGCCGGAAAATATGACAACGGACAGGGAAACGGACTGAGCTACGGCTATTATTGGTGCGCGTCATTTGTCAATTGGTGCCTGCGCATGGCAGGTGTCAGCGAAAACGCTTCGGGCAGCGAGGTCAGCTGTCTGCGCTGGTACAGCGATTGCAAGGAGCTTGGCATCTTCAAATCAAAGTCGGGCTATATCCCCTCCTCGGGAGATATTATCTTTTTCCGCGATGACGGAAGTACGATAAGCTCAACGCATGTCGGTCTCGTTCGTTATTCGGACGGACAGTATGTGTATACGGTCGAGGGAAACACCTCAAACGGAAGTGAGTATTCAAGCAACGGAGAATATGTCGCGCTGAAAAAACATTCAATATCGAGCAAATACATAGTCGGGTATGCAACTCCGAAATACGACAAAAATACCACCGCACGGACGGTGGACTATTCGGGTAAATTTTTGAGTCTCGGAGATTACATATCGGAGAACGATGTCGCGGTATATTCAGACTCTGCGCTTTCGACCCGGATGGACTCAAAGATTCCTGCCTTTTCGGTCTTCGCGGTAACGGAGATATCCGACGGCGCGTTCAAGGTAAAGCATGACGGTGCAGAGGGGTATATCAGTCCCGAAGCGGCATATGTGCAACTTACGACCGCCGAAAACATATATAAGATAAGTTATATCGGCGAGAACGGAAATATTATGTTTATGCCTCAGTACCGCCGAGCGGATGAGCAGAAATACGTTTATTCAAATAAACCCACGAGAGAAGGCAGCGGATTTGTCGGATGGGTGATGGATTCAGACCCGAACACGAGATTAAATTCGGGAGACAAGCTCCCGACTGCCGACGCGGACATCACTTTAGTCGCCATGTGGGACGACAATTATTATACCGTGACATTTAAAAATTCCGACGGAGAAGAAATAGCAGCCTTCGGCGGATATTACGGCACGGAATATAAAATTCCCGATCCGCCCGCCGCCCCCGATGGCTTCGTCTTCCGCGGATGGGATACGAACCCCGACGGCGTGATCAGAGGTAATGCGACCTACACCGCAACAAACATCTCGCAGAAAGAGCTTGAGGCGGTTGCGGGAGAAAGTGAAACGCAGCCGACACAAAGCGAGAGTTCGGGTTGTGCATTGACCCTCTCGGGAGCCGTGGCGATTTCGGTCGCCGTACTTATCTGCCCCATGATACTTATCGGGAAAAAGAAAACAAAATAAAGCACGGTCTGTTTCGTTTACACGGACAGCCGGCAAACAAACTCAAAAGGGTGCATTTCGGAATTATCCGTTTAGCACCCTTTTTGCGTGAATTAATGATCGCCTACCCTGCAAGATTCAGCACGTTTATCAAAAGCAGCCAGCTCATGCCGTAGTACGTCACGACCGCGACGAGGTCGTTTACCGTCGTGATAAGCGGTCCCGATGCAACAGCGGGGTCGATTTTAATTTTCTTGAAGAAAAGAGGAATCAGCGTTCCTACGGCACTTGATACCAGCATTGCAATAATCAAGGATATGCTTATACATCCCGAAACCGCAAGTGAGAAAATAAGCGTTTTCTGCTTGAATATGAGGATATACAGCCCGATAAGCACAAACGATATCGCACCGAGAAAAATTCCGTTGCAAAGACCGACACGCATCTCCTTGGAGACAAGCTTTGCTTTTTGCCGAGCGGTGAGATCTTCGTTTGTCAGAACTCTTATTGTGACCGCAAGAGATTGCGTTCCTACGTTTCCTGCCATGTCGAGAATCAAGGATTGAAAAGCCATGATAAGCGTAAGCTGTGCGACTACCTGCTCGAACACGCCTACAACCGTTGAGACGACAATTCCGAGTCCGAGCAGTACAAGAAGCCAAGGTATGCGCTTTTTTATGCTTTGCTTCAGACTTTCATTCAGATCCTCTTCGGCAGTCAAGCCCGCCAGCTTCGCATAGTCATCGCTCATCTCATCGTCAACGGCCTCAATGATATTTTGAGACGTAATGACACCGAGCAGACGGTTTGAGTCGTCAAGCACGGGAATGATGCCCTCGGAGTATTCCTTCAGCTTTTCGATACAGTCCGCAACCTGCTCCGATGCGTAAACATAGGGGAAGGAGCGCGCAACAATATTTTCAAGAGGAATATCGCTCCTTGCGGTGATCAGGTCTTTTAAGTCAATCGCGCCGCAGAACTCGTTTTCGTCGTCGACGACGAAAAGGGTTGCAATATTGTCGTTCTCCTGTGCCTGACGCACAAGCTCGTTCATTGACTGCTTTACCGTCATTCCCTCGCGGATGACAATGCAGTTTGTGGTCATTCTGCTTCCTATTTCATCCTCATCGAATGAGGAGATAATGCGAATCTCTTTCTGTATATCGTCGGGAAGCATGTCGACGATAAGCGCGCGCTTTTCCTTTTCAATACAGCGCAGTATTTCAAGAGTCGTACCCGTGTCGAGCCTTGATATTATCGACACTGCCTTTCGGATATCCATCTCATTGAGATAGCTCCCTGCCTTATCGGCATCAAGATATTCGAAGATATTTGCCAGCATGCTGACGTGGCATACCCGATAAAATTTCTTCCTCTCACTCAGCGTAAGAGCTTCGATAGCGTCGGCAATGTCGTTGCCGTGATAGTCATCCAGCTTGTACATAATAGCCCTCGGAGTATCATCGCTCCTGATGATATCGACTATCTCACTGCTGTAATCGGGCCTTACAGCTACCGTCTCGTTTGTCAGAATCTCCTTGTTTTCCATTGTTTTGTCCTCCGTTCCATTGATATTTGGTGTTTATCAACCGATGCGAGGAACAAATGGGCATAAAAATACCGTAATGCCCGAGGCAATACGGAAAGATCAGAAATTTACATCACGGAACATAAAAGCGGCAAGCTCTGCCGACCTTGTAAAACGTGATAAATATCTGCATAATCGCCCGCCTGCCCCACAACTGTCGCCGTTTGCCACTATGTTCACCTCCGTAA
>JBJDZM010000019.1:0-15266 GCA_051867975.1 Eubacteriales bacterium
ACCGACACCCCCCAGCGCCTTGACGGCTTTATCGAGGATACCGAAGATTTCCACGTTATCGAAATGTGTCGCTCCGGCGCAATTGCCATGGAGCGCGGCGACGTGGCGTATGATATTTGAGAAGTTAGCCTGTGATATATGGGGAAAGCGGGGGAGACGCGAGGGAGACGCGCTACTTTCTTGAAAGAAAGTAGCAAAGAACTTTCCTGATATTTGGGTTCTAACTAAGGTGGAGTGACGCTAAATTTTTGCTTGCAAAAATTTAGCCTACTGAGATATTCCGTGTTGGAACAGTATTGAACCCAGCCGAGATA
Organism: Eubacteriales bacterium; assembly: GCA_051867975.1. GTDB lineage: Bacteria > Bacillota > Clostridia > Oscillospirales > CAG-272 > SVTX01. The sequence continues at coordinate 315 of JBJDZM010000019.1, forward strand.
GTGAATTTATATCTGAAGTCTCTTTAAGTTATAAATAGATTTTCGCCACTGTAAAATCGTAGGGCGGGGGCTTGCTCCCGCCGAAACAAAGGATTTTATACGACAAAATTTAGAAAAAATCATTTGCCGAGAGCGGCGGGAGATAAACCCCCGCCCTACGGATTAAAGGCAGCGTACCCTTGCTGTATTGAATTTTTCTTTAATCCGTCGAACGATTTGATTTCATTTCATTGTCATATTGTACGGTTTTCGCCACGGCAAGCCGTAGGGCTCCGTCTTGTCTCCCGCCGCGACAAACAAATCAAAACCAATCACATTTGATAGATTTGCTCCACGGCTAAACCGTAGGGTGGGAGTCCTTCTCCCACCGCAAACGAAGGATTAAAAATGACAACATTTCGGAAAAAACATTTGTCGGAAACGGCGGGAGCAAGCCCCCGCCCTACGATGCACGAAGTGACACACCACTTAAAACAGACAAAAAATCGGTAAAAGAGCTTCGCACCCAGCCGTAGGGCGGGGGCTTGTCTCTCGCCGAAAAACAAAAAACTCATGCCGAGAAGATGAAATTTATTTATCCAATTTCCATGGCAAAAGATATCCGCGGACGATTTCCAAGTGAGAGCATATGCATCGTTAAGTTGAACTTAGTCAAAATCAATTTGATGCAAACCGCTCCCTGCAAGCAGGGAGTCCGAGTTATCAAAATCAATTTGATGCAAACCGCTCCCTGCAAGCAGGGAGTCCGAGTCACGTTTTAAATCGAATGGCACGAGCCGAACAATAGTCAGTTGCATTTCACGGCAAACGCGAAGCCTTTTCATCCGCATCCTGTGCGCTACCATCTTAATCAATATCACCTATTTCAATAGCAATCGCCCCAAAACGAACCTCACCGAGCGCGCTCCGCAGGAGCGCAGGGGTAATGGGATTCTTAAGGGGTAGGGGATTGCAAAGAACCGACTGACTTACAATTTGAACTCGTTCAAATTTAAGGCTATCGAGTTCTGAAGCACCCCTCGCCCTTAAGCGGCGTTTCTTTGGTTCGTTTCTTGCCGACGCGGGCAAGAAATGAACATCTAAAACACAATCAAACTTCCGTTCTTTCGCGCTTTCTTTCAAAGAAAGCCACAACCATAAAATCCATTTATCCAAAAAGGAGAAAAACAAAATGATCAACAAGTATTATGACACCGATTGTAATCTCGCCCTTATAAAGGACAAAACAATTGCAGTTATCGGCTTCGGCAGCCAGGGACACGCCCACTCGATGAACCTCGCCGAGAGCGGATGCAACGTCGTAGTCGGACTCCGTAAGGGAAGCGGCCACTGGGCAAAAGCCGCCGCTTTCGCCGAAAAGAACTCCAACTTCAAGGTAATGGAAGTTGAAGAAGCCGCAGAGGCAGCCGACATGGTTATGATGCTCGTTCCCGACGAGCTTGCCGCCGACATCTACAATACACAGGTCGCTCCCCACATGAAGGAAGGCGACGTGCTTATGTTCGCGCACGGCTTCAATATCCACTTCAACCTCATCAACCCCGCAAAGAATATCGACGTTATCATGGTCGCTCCCAAGGGTCCCGGTCATACGGTAAGAACTCAGTACCTCGAAGGCAAGGGCGTTCCTTCCCTTATCGCAGTACATCAGGACTACTCCGGCAGAGCTAAGGACTACGCCCTCGCATACGCTTGCGGTATCGGCGCAGGCAGAGCAGGTATCCTTGAGACCAGCTTCCGTGAGGAGACCGAGACCGACCTCTTCGGCGAGCAGGCTGTGCTTTGCGGTGGCGTTACCGAGCTTATGAAGGCAGGCTTTGAGACTCTCGTTGAGGCAGGCTACGAGCCCGAAATGGCATACTTTGAGTGTATCCACGAGATGAAGCTCATCGTCGACCTCATCAACCAGGGCGGCTTTGCAAAGATGAGATATTCTATCTCCAATACCGCTGAGTACGGCGATTACAGAACCGGTAAGAGACTCATCACCGACGCTACACGTAAGGAGATGAAGGCAGTCCTTACCGAGATCCAGAACGGTACGTTCGCTTCCGAATTCATGCAGGAATTCTCCGCAGGACGTAAGGCTAAATTCTTGGCAACTCGCCGCGTTGAGTCCGAGCATCAGCTCGAAAAGACCGGAGCGGAATTGCGCCAGATGATGAGCTGGTTGAAGAAGTAAGATTGTGCTATGTGAGGAGACGCGGTCGCTTTTCGAGAAAAGCTCCGCAAAAGCTTTCTCGCATGGGGTTCTAACAAAGGTGGAGTGACGTTGAAATTTGCGGAGCAAATTTCAACCTACTGAGATGTTCCGTGTTGGAACAGTATTGAACCCATCCGATGAAGAGCCATTAAATATAAAATCTATCTAAGTTAGGGTTAGTATTTGCAAAAAAAACTTCACGATAAGTTGTGCATAGCCTCCCTTTTTGGAGGGAGGTAGCACGGCTTGCCGTGACGGAAGAAGCCTGCAAAACGTCGGATATAAAATCTCTCTGATAAAGAGAAAATCCATACAAATGTGCGAAAGGAGAAGCGTTATGTTGCTCGCCGTCAACGTGGGAAATAAGAATATTTCGTTTGCGCTGTTTGAGAAAAATGTCGACGAGCCGATATCGGGCTTCAAAATTTCCACAGACACGAAAAAGACCGCGGATGAATACGTCATAATCGTCAAGCAGTTACTCGACCGTTCGGGAATTGACGTGGCGCAGATCGACGGCGCGGCGGTCTCAAGCGTTGTGCCGCAGATAAACGGAGTTATCAAAAGCGTGATAGCCGAGCTTATCGGCAAGCCGCCGCTTTGGGTTGGTCCCGGAGTCAAGACCGGCTTTGCCATAAGGATCGACGATCCTGCCGAGCTTGGCGCGGATCTTGTCGCAAACGCGAGTGCGGTCGCGCGCAAAATGTCGGAGAGCGGCTCCCTCGCACCTGCGCTCATACTTGATATGGGCAGTGTGACGACGCTTTTCGCGATGAACAAAAAGGGGGAGCTTATAGGCGGTGCTATTCTGCCGGGCGTTTCGATGTCGCTTGACGCGATGCACAGGGAGACCGCGCAGCTTCCGAACATTGAGCTTTCGGGCGCGACTCGCGCTATCGGAAAGAACACAAAAGAATCGCTGTCCTCGGGAATAATTCTCGGATACGCGGCGATGATCGACGGTCTCATTGACCGATTTGAGAGGGAAATGAAATGCCGCCCGGGCGAGGCTGTTATATTCGCAACGGGTGAGGATTGCAAGCCTGTTTTGGGCGAATGTTCACGAGAGTTTCATTTTGACTCCTCGCTGACCCTCAAAGGACTTGCGTGTATATACAAAAACACGGTGGGATGAATTTTAACTTTGGTAATAATGCTTCGGCAATTATTATAAATTTTTAATGCGCCGTACTCATTTTGAGACGACAGCAGAGGGTGAGAGTCCCTCAAGGAGATACAATATGTTTCACTTTTTAAGCACAACCCACACGGCGGTACAATCGACCGCACAAAAGAGAGGGGAGGCGGCAAAATGAAGACATCGGTTAACAAAAAAGTCGAAAGAATGGCACAGCTTGCGCTCCTGACCGCGCTTGTCGTGGTCTTGCAGATCGTCAGCGCCATGATTCCTCCGATCGGGGGGCTTGTTTCGATTACTTTGACCTTGATTCCCGTCGTTGTCGGCGGAATCTTACTCGGCAAGGGTAGCGGTGCGTTCCTCGGCTTTGCCTTCGGAGCTATCGTTCTTATCAACTGCATCGCAGGACTCGACGTAGGCGGAAATATCCTCTGGAACGCCAATCCCTTCTTCACGGCTCTCATTTGCTTTGTAAAGGGAATTGCGGCAGGCTTTTTCCCCGCATGGTTCTATGAGCTTATCAATGGCAAGACTCCGAGTCAGGGCAGAACCTTCGGTGCGACCGTCGTGGCGGCACTCTCTGCGCCCGTCATCAATACGGGACTCTTCGTCTGCGGAATGTTCTTATTCTTCAGCGAAACGCTGAACGCATGGGCAGGCGGCACCAACGTGATGATATACGTGCTGACAGGTCTTGCAGGCATCAATTTCCTTGTCGAGTTCGGTATAAACACTATTCTATCCCCCGCTATCGTCCGTATCGTGGCGGTTGTCGGAAAGAAAATCAAAAAATCATAACCTCGCAAAAAATTTAAAATTATATACACACTCTTTCTCCTTCAAAACTTTTTGAATGGCTGACCGAAGGACGCTTTTCGGTTGTTCATACTTTTGACAATCCGGTTTAAAATGATAAAACGTAGAACATTCAGCTAATTTTATTGAAAGCTTTTGAAGGGTGTAGGGGGGTGCAGGGGGGGAGAGGGTGCTCTTTTCTCCGAAAAGGCACCCTCTCCCCCCCTGCAAAAGAAAGGTAAACAACCATGAGATCTGATAATGTAACAAAGGGTGCCGAGAGGGCGCCGAACAGGAGCTTGTTTTATGCTTTGGGCTACACGAAAGAGGAGCTTGAGAGGCCTCTTATCGGGGTAGTCAGTGCGCACAGTGAGATCGTGCCGGGACACGCGCATCTTGACAAGATTGCGGAGGCGGTCAAGGCAGGTGTCAGGATGGCAGGAGGCACGCCGGTTCTTATTCCGTCGATCGGCGTATGCGACGGAATTGCGATGGGACACATCGGAATGAAGTATTCGCTGGCGAGCCGTGAGCTTATCGCCGACAGCGTTGAGACAATGACTATGGCGCATCAGCTTGACGGACTCGTACTCGTGCCGAACTGCGACAAGATAGTGCCGGGAATGGTCATGGCGGCGGTCAGAATGAACGTGCCGACGGTAGTCTGCTCGGGCGGACCTATGCTGGCAGGCACGTATAACGGCGAAGAGGTCAGTCTTTCAAAGCTTTTCGAGGCGGTCGGTGCGTACAAGGCAGGAATAATTGACGAGTGCAAGCTAAACGAGTGCGAGACGGGCGCATGCCCCGGCTGCGGCTCTTGCGCCGGAATGTACACCGCAAACTCGATGAACTGCCTTTGCGAGTCGCTCGGAATTGCGCTCCCCGGCAACGGAACGATTCCCGCGGTCTCCAACAAGAGGATCATGCTTGCGAAGCACGCGGGCATGGCGATCATGGAGATGGTCAACAAAAATATTTGCGCTCGCGACATCATCAACGAGCGTTCGATAAGAAACGCGCTCGCGTGCGATATGGCGCTCGGTTGCTCGTCGAACAGCGTGCTTCACCTGCTCGCCATTGCGAACGAGGCAGGTGTTCCGCTTGACCTTCAGCTCTTCAACGAGATGAGCGCGAAGGTTCCGAACCTTTGCCACCTCGCCCCCGCAGGTCCCACGCACATGCAGGACCTTGACGCGGCAGGCGGTATCCCCGCAGTCCAGGCTGAGCTTATCAAGAAAGGACTTCTTGACGTCGACGCAATAACCGTCACGGGTAAGACCGTCGGAGAGAACGTCAAGGGTGCTTACATAAAGTCGACCAAGTCGATTCGTCCCATTGACGACCCGTACAGCCCGACGGGCGGTATTCAGATCCTCTGGGGTAATATCGCGCAAAACGGTTGCGTGGTAAAGAGAAGTGCGGTTGCGCCCGAAATGCTCAAGCACTCGGGTCCCGCGCGTGTCTTCAACTCCGAGGAGGAGGCAATCGCGGCGATTTACGCAGGAAAGATCGTTGACGGCGACGTCGTCGTCATAAGATATGAAGGACCGAAGGGCGGTCCCGGTATGCGCGAGATGCTCAATCCGACCTCTGCGCTTGCAGGAATGAAACTCGATAAGACCGTTGCACTCATTACCGACGGACGCTTCTCGGGCGCGTCGCGCGGAGCGTCTATCGGTCACGTCTCGCCCGAGGCGGCGGTCGGCGGAAATATCGCGCTCATCAACGAGGGCGATATTATCGAGATCGATATCCCGAACGCCTCAATTAACGTCAAACTCACCGACGAAGAGCTTGCTTCCCGTCGCGCGTCCTACGTCGCCCCCGAACCTAACGTCAAGTCGGGTTGGCTCGTCCGCTACGCTCGCATTGTGAGCGGCGCAGACCAGGGCGCGGTGATGAAATAAGAAATAAATAGTTAGCGTGTGCTATATGAGGAGACGCGGTCGCTTTTCGAGAAAAGCTCCGCAAAAGCTTTCTCGCATGGGTTCTAACTAAGGTGAAGTGACGTTGAAATTTTGCAAGCAAAATTTCAACCTACTGAGATATTCCGTGTTGGAACAGTATTGAACCCAGCCGAGCATGAGCATCTATATTTAATGTTTCTCTAAGTGAAAATAACATTTGCAAAGGAATCGTCATTTTGGAAATTTGCCGTCACCTTCATCCGTAGGGCGGGGGCTTGCTCCCGCCGAAAACGAAGGATTTGAAATGACATCATCCCTGGAAATACATGTGCCGTGGAGCGGCGGGAGCAAGCCCCCGCCCTACGGTGCGAACCGTCAAACGAATCACACCGTGGAAAGAGAATTAATCAATTTTCCTTCCAAAGCAAAAGATTTCAGCGGACGTTTATCAAGTTCGAGCCACTGCACGAGCCACGCCGTAGAAAGTAGCATGAAATGGTAAACGCGAAGCCTTTTAGTCCGCATCCCCGTGCGCTACCAATAAAATCGGTATCAACTGTTTCAATAGCAAACGCTCCAAAAAGTATCTCACCGAGCGCGCTCCGCAGGAGCGCAGGAGAGGGGGGGTCTCAGGGGCGGAGAGGATTGCAAAAAATTCGGCATAAACGCTGAATTTCAGTTGCCAATCCCACTTGCCGAATTTTGAAGCACCTCTCCCCCATGAGCGGCGTTTCTTTTCGTTCTTTTCTTGTCGCTGATGACAAGAAAAGGACATCCAAACAAAATCTTATCCCCGTTCTTTCGCGCTTTCTTCCGAAGAAAGCCATTAAAAACCTTCCACTGACGAAAGGCATAAATTATGAATTCAAGTAAGTACACAAGACAATTTTTCACCGCCCCGGGCGTCACACCCCGATGGGTCGAAAAAACCTACATCGAAAAGCCACCCGTTTGGTGCTCGGTCGACCTGCGCGACGGCAACCAATCCCTCATAATCCCCATGAGCCTTGAGGAAAAGCTCGAATTTTTCAAGCTCCTCTGCAAGATAGGCTTCAAGGAGATCGAAATCGGATTCCCCGCGGCAAGCGAGACCGAATACACCTTCCTCCGTACCCTCATCGAGGAAGATCTCATCCCCGACGACGTAACCGTACAGGTGCTGACTCAGTCCCGTGAGCATATCATCCGCAAGACCTTTGAGGCGCTCAAGGGCGTGAAAAACGCCATAGTCCACCTCTATAACTCAACCTCTGTCGCACAGAGAGAGCAGGTCTTTAAAAAGTCCAAGCAGGAGATAATCGATATCGCAGTCAGCGGTGCCGAGCTTTTCAATAAGATAAGCGAGGAGATGGGCGTCAATTACAGATACGAGTATTCCCCCGAGTCCTTTACGGGAACCGAGCCTGAATTCGCGCTTGAAATTTGCAACGCAGTGCTTGACGTCTGGAAACCCTGTGCAGAGCGCAAGGTCATCATAAACCTCCCCGTCACGGTCGAGGTCTCGATGCCCCACGTCTACGCCAACCAGATCCAATACATGAACGACAACCTCAAATACCGCGAGAACGTCATAATCTCGCTCCATCCGCACAACGACCGCGGCTGCGCAGTCGCGGACACCGAAATGGGACTTTTGGCAGGCGGCGACCGCGTTGAAGGAACATTGTTCGGCAACGGCGAGAGAACGGGTAACACCGACCTTGTGACCGTCGCGCTCAATATGTTCGCGCAGGGCGTTGACCCCGGTCTTGACTTCTCAAATATGCCCGAGATAACCGAGCTTTACGAGCGAGTCACACGCATGCAGGTCTACGACCGCACACCCTACGCCGGCAAGCTCGTCTTCGCCGCGTTCTCAGGCTCGCATCAGGACGCTATCGCCAAGGGCATGAAGTGGCGCGAGGAACACACCTGCCGCTATTGGACGGTGCCTTACCTTCCCATCGACCCCAAGGACGTCGGACGCGAGTACGAGACCGACGTGATAAGAATAAACTCGCAGTCGGGCAAGGGCGGAATCGGATACCTGCTTGAGCATAATTTCGGCTACAATCTCCCCTCAAAGATGCGTGAGCATGTCGGATATACGATAAAGGGACATTCCGATCGCTCGCACAAGGAGCTGCTTCCCGAAGAGGTGCTTGAGATATTCAAGCAGGAGTACGTCAATATCAACGCGCCCCTGTCGCTCGTTGACTACCATTTCGTCCGCTCAGGCGACTCGATAAAGGCGCTCATAACGGTCAATCACCACGGCGAGCAGAAGGACATTTCCGCCGACGGCAACGGACGACTTGACGCGGTCAGCAACGCGCTCAAGAAGAATCTCGGAATTTCGTATTCCAATCTGACCTACACCGAGCATGCGCTCGACCAAGGCTCGTCGTCGCAGGCGGTCTCTTATGTCAGCATAACCGACGATAAGGGCAAGGTCAGCTGGGGCGCAGGCATACATGACGATATTATCGCATCGTCGATCTGCGCACTGTTTTCGGCGATAAATAAAGACATTATTTAACGTCGGACTGTCCCCAAAACGCTACGGCGGTGTCTTCGGAAAAGTTTTCGCCCGCCTTTTTCAAAAGGCGGCGCCCATCCAAGGCGCGTAGCCTTGGTCGCCGCGCGCACGCGGCGAAATAACCCGTGGCGTCTTCTTTTTGCCAAGCTTTTTCTTTGCGCCTGCGCTGTCAAAGAAAAAGCGGACAAACAATTTCCAACACGCGATATTCATGGAGAGGGAATGCCCCCGCCTCGCATCCCCCCGCCACGCATCCCCCACACCCCCATGCAATAACAGGAGATAAAAAACATGTCTATGACAATGACACAAAAAATTCTCGCTGCCCACGCAGGACTTGAGAGCGTCAAGGCAGGTCAGCTTATCATGGCGAACCTCGACCTCGTCCTCGGCAACGACATCACTTCCCCCGTAGCCATAAATGAATTTAATAAAAACGGCTTTGAGGAAGTCTTTGACAAGAACAAGATCGCCCTTGTAATGGACCATTTTGTCCCGAACAAGGACATCAAGGCGGCACAGCAGTGCAAGCAGTGCCGAACATTCGCAAAATGCTTTAACATCAAGAACTATTTTGACGTCGGCGACATGGGAATAGAGCATGCTCTGCTCCCCGAAAAGGGACTCGTTGCCCCCGGTGACTGCGTTATCGGTGCCGACTCACACACCTGCACTTACGGCGCTCTCGGCGCGTTCTCAACGGGTGTCGGCTCGACCGACATGGCGGCAGGAATGGCGACCGGCAAGGCGTGGTTCAAGGTGCCTTCGGCGATAAAATTCAACCTCACGGGTTCCCTCAAGCCCCACGTTTCGGGCAAGGACGTCATTCTCCACATCATCGGCATGATAGGAGTTGACGGCGCGCTCTACCGCTCTATGGAGTTTTCGGGCGAGGGACTCAAGTCGCTTTCGATCGACGACCGCCTTTGCATGGCGAACATGGCAATCGAGGCAGGCGCGAAGAACGGCATTTTTGAGGTCGACGAGATAACGCTCAAATACGTCGGCGAGCGAGTCGCGCGTGAATACAAGGTCTATGCGGCGGACGACGACGCAGAGTATGATGAGGTCTACACGATCAACCTCTCCGAGATCGACTCGACCGTCGCATGCCCCCACCTGCCCGAGAACACGAAGCTCGCGCGCGAGCTTAGCGATATCAAGCCCGATCAAGTCGTTATCGGCTCCTGCACGAACGGCAGAATTTCCGACATGGCGGCGGCGGCGAAGTATCTCAAAGGCAAGCATATTGCCGACGGCATCCGTTGCATAATCATCCCTGCGACGCAGAGCATCTACAAGGAGTGCATCAAGCGCGGATACGCCGACATTTTCATCGACGCGGGCTGTGTCATTTCGACTCCGACCTGCGGACCGTGTCTCGGCGGATACATGGGCATTTTGGCGGAGAACGAGATAGCGGTCACAACGACGAACCGCAATTTCGTCGGCAGAATGGGACACATTACCTCGAAGATCTACCTCGCAAGCCCCGAAGTGGCGGCGGCAACCGCCGTTGCAGGTCACATAGTTGACCCTTCGGAAATCTGAAAAGGGGGTACATTAAAAATGAAAGCAAACGGAACAGTACATAAATACGGCGACAACGTCGACACCGACGTTATAATCCCCGCGCGCTACCTCAATACCGCCGACCACAAGGAATTGGCGGCACACTGCATGGAGGATATCGACAAGGATTTCGTCAAGAAGGTCAATGACGGCGACATTATGGTGGGCGGAGCGAACTTCGGTTGCGGCTCGTCGCGTGAGCATGCCCCCATCGCCATCAAAAACAGCGGAATCTCCTGCGTTATCGCGGCGACCTTCGCGCGCATCTTCTTCCGCAACTCAATAAATATCGGTCTCGCCATTCTCGAATGTCCCGAAGCGAGCGAGAAGATCAATGCAGGCGACCGCGTTGAAATCGACTTCGACACCGGCATCATTACAAATCTCACCAAAAATGAACAGTACAAGGCTGAACCTTTCCCCGACTTCATTAAGGACATCATCAACTCTGATGGGTTATTGAATTCGTTGAGGAAGTAACTGATGCTGAGGATATTGGGGAAACCCTTTTGGAAAAAGGGTTCTCCCCAAACCCCTTCCTAAAACTTTTAATATTTTGGGTTCTAACTGCCGTGGAGTAGACGCTATATGCACCGTGAAGTTGAACTAAATCAAACTCAATTTGGTGCAAACCGCTCCTCGCAAGCGAGGAGTCCGAGTTACATTTCAATTTCAACCTACTGAGATATCAAACGTCCAATAGGATTGAACCCAGCCGAGATAGTGAATTTAAATCTGAAGCCTCTCTAAGTTATAGATAGATTTGCGTCACGGCAATATCGTAGGGCGGGGGCTTGCTCCCGCCGCAACAAAAAATCAAATCGGTCATAATGTGATAGATTTGCGTCACTGCAAAATCGTAGGGCGGGGGCTTGCTCCCGCCGAAAACAAAGGATTTTAATCGACAACATTTAGGAAAAATCATTTGCCGAGAGCGGCGGGAGATAAACCCCCGCCCTACTGCCGGGCGGTGACGACAAATGAGCAAAATGACGATAATATTAAACTTAAACCATTCGACCGTATTTGGATAACCTCAAACATGAGAGGTGCGTCACGGCAATATCGTAGGGCGGGGGCTTGCTCCCGCCGAAAACAAAGGATTTTAATCGACAACATTTAGGAAAAATCATTTGCCGAGAGCGGCGGGAGATAAACCCCCGCCCTACTGCCGGGCGGTGACGACAAATGAGCAAAATGGCGATGATATTCAACCGTTCGACCGTATCTTAATAACCCGAAACAGGAGAGGTACGCCGCCCCCGCCCTACGGTACACGGAATAACACACCATTTTAAAAGGGCAAAAAATCGGTAAAAAGCGGTGCGCCCGCTCTACGGTGTGAGACAGCCCCCACGAAAGGAGTAAAAAACAATGAACAAGAATATTGTATTATTAAAAGGCGACGGCATAGGTCCCGAAATAGTTGACCAGGCGGTCAAGGCACTTGACGCTGTTGGAAAGAAGTTTGGACACGTATTCACGTACGAGGAAGTGGACATTGGCGGCTGCTCGATAGACAGGCACGGCGTACCGATAACCGACGAGGGCATGGCAAAGTGCAAGGCGGCGGACGCGGTACTTTTAGGTGCTGTCGGCGGACCTAAGTGGGACAATGTAGATCCTTCGATTCGTCCCGAGAAGGCGTTACTTGCGGTAAGGCGTGAGCTTGGGCTTTTTGCCAATCTTCGTCCGACGAGGCTTTTCCCTCAGCTTTCCGACTCGTCGCCACTCAAGCAGAGCATAGTCGGCGGCGGCATTGACCTGATGATAGTCCGCGAGCTGACGGGCGGAATCTACTTCGGCAAGAGGTACACCGAGGTCGTTGACGGAGAGAAGGTCGCGACCGACCACATGACCTATTCCGAGCATGAAATTGAGCGCATCGGGCGCGTTGCGTTTGAGTCCGCGATGAAGCGAAACAAAAAGCTTGCGAGCGTTGACAAGGCGAACGTGCTTGACTCGTCGAGACTTTGGAGAGCGACGATGCACCGTCTTGCCGCGGAGTACCCCGAGGTCGAGTACAGTGACATTCTCGTTGACAACACCGCGATGCAGCTTATCAAAAATCCGACGCAGTTTGACGTTCTTGTGACCGAAAACATGTTCGGAGACATACTGTCGGACGAGGCAAGCATGCTGACAGGCTCTATCGGAATGATGCCGTCTGCGTCGCTGTCCGAAGGCACGCTCGGAATGTACGAGCCGATACACGGCTCTGCTCCCGACATCGCAGGCATGGACATAGCAAACCCGATAGGAACGGTTATGAGTGCGGCGATGCTGCTCCGTTACTCGTTTGACATGAAGGACGAGGCGGACGCTATCGAGGTGGCGGTCAACCGCGCACTTGACGACGGCTACCGCACGCCCGACATATACAAAGAAGGCTTTACAAAGGTAGGCTGCAGTAAAATGGGCGACATACTTGCCGCCAACATATAAAAGGAAAGACTTAATTCTGAGGAGGATAAAAAAATGCTCGATATCAGATATGAATTAGTTACCGAGAAGAAGCCGAAGCCCGATTGGGACAATCTCGGATTCGGCAAGCACTTCACCGACCACATGTTTATCATGGACTACGACAAGGGGCAGGGCTGGCATGACGCGCGTATCGTGCCCTATCAGAACCTCTCGCTTGACCCCGCGTGCATGGTCTTCCACTATGCGCAGGAGATGTTTGAGGGACTCAAGGCGTACCGCACGCCCGACGGCTCGATCCAGCTTTTCCGTCCCGACAAGAACATTGAGAGAATGAACCGCACCAACGAGCGTCTCTGCATCCCGCAGCTTGAAAAGCAGGATGTGATCGACGCGCTCCGCGCCATCGTCAAGACCGAGGAGGATTGGGTGCCGCACAAAGAGGGAACGTCGCTCTACATTCGTCCCTTTATAATTGCAACCGACGTTCAGCTCGGAGTTCACCCCTCAAAGAGCTATAAATTTATGATAATCACATGCCCCGTCGGCGCGTATTACGCCGAGGGTATAAAGCCCGTCAAGATTTTCGTCGAGCGCGAATATGTCCGCGCGGTCAAGGGCGGCACGGGCTTTGCGAAGGTCGGCGGAAACTATGCATGCTCGCTTATCGGTCAAGAGAAGGCGGAGAAGATGGGATATTCCCAGGTTCTCTGGCTTGACGGTATCGAGCATAAGTACATCGACGAGGTCGGCGCAATGAACGTCTTTTTCGTCATCGACGGCAAGGTAGTAACGCCCGCGCTTGAAGAGGGAAGCATACTGCCGGGTGTCACCCGTGCGTCGAGCATACAGCTCCTTCGCGACATGGGCTACACCGTAGAGGAACGCCGTCTCTCGCTCGCCGAGGTCGAAAAAGCCTACGCCGAGGGCAAGCTTGACGAGGCGTTCGGAACGGGAACCGCCGCAGTCGTCTCCCCGATGGGAGTCCTCGACACGGGCGACCAAAAAATGGTAATCAATAATAACGAAATAGGACCCGTAGCGCAAAAGCTCTACGATACCCTCACCGCCATCCAGTGGGGCAAAGCCGAAGACAAATTCGGCTGGACGCTGAAGGTTTGACGGGGGAGAGAGGAAGAATGCAGGGGGGAGAGGGTGACTTTTTTAAGGAAAAAGTCACCCTCTCCCCCCTGCACCCCCCTCACCCTTCAAAAACCTTCAATAGAGGAGCTATTTTTGCAAAAAAAGCAGAGTTGAAAACCGGTTGAAGGTCAATAGGCTACAATTGCCGTTACCCAATACTCAGTAACACTCTGCTGTAGATAGTATACCCGATTCTCAAGAAAATGTCAATACCCCTGAAAAGATTTGAAGAATCGAACTGTAGTGCTACAATAAATATGAGACCGAAAAAAAGAATAGAAAGGCGACCGATTTCTGTTAAAAAACCAAATGGTGTACCTTCAAACGTGGTAAGCGTTGCAATAGAAAGAGAGGCAATCTCATCCTCAAAAGATAACCTGGTTACGACAGGGGCTCTTGAGAACGAAAATCACCTCTCAATAACAAGTATAATCCAAAAAACCATAAATGTCAAGTCAGAAAAGAAAAAATGAAAATCTGCAGAGATTTCTTCCGGCAATATTCAACGAGGGACGGAGATCCATTCTTTTCGCGCTCCCTATCTTTTCAAGCATTTCTTCCTCAATTCTGATCGATACGCTCTTGATTGCCATATTTCACCTCAAATTTATTATTGTTTTCTCGGATACGGCGTTTTTTCATCGGTAAGCCCTGCGAGATAGTCCATGCTCGTGCCGAGTGCCAAGGCGATACGCTTGCACTGCTCAAACGTAAAATAGCGTTTTCCACTTTCGATTTTTGAGTAATCGCTCTGGTCGATGCCGGTCAAATGCTGCATTTTTATTTGCGTGTATCCCTTTTCAAGCCGCAGCTCCTTTAATCTTGTCATGCCAAAATCGCCTTTCTGCTATACGGCAAATTATTTCCTGCCCGTCGGCTTAACGTTGACCTCGGGGTCAATTTGCTCCTTGATAGTGCCGTTTGCCTCCTCAAATTTCTTTATATTCTCGCGGATAAGGACGAGTATGTGACTGTTGACCGACCTTCCCTCGTAATCAGCCACATATCCTATCTTTTCAAGCATCTCTTCCTCAATTCTGATTGATACACTCTTAATTGCCATGTTTCACCTCAAAATAAATATATTATGTATTTATTTTATATCTGATTTGTGGTATAATGTTCACAATGGATATACGGTATATCTATAATATTTTTTGGGGACGGTTTTGCATGGAGATATTCAGAGTAACCTTCGCAGGACACAGAGCAATTGACGACGCGCGAGGTGTCGAGTCTGATTTGTACGATG
>JBJDZM010000020.1:0-14678 GCA_051867975.1 Eubacteriales bacterium
TTTGGTGACCCGTACGGGAATCGAACCCATGTTACAGCCGTGAAAGGGCCGTGTCTTAACCGCTTGACCAACGGGCCGTTTTATTGAAAGTTATCCGCCGCTTACGGCGGATAACTTTGGTAGCGGGAATTGGACTTGAACCCATGACCTACCGGGTATGAACCGGTTGCTCTAGCCAACTGAGCTATCCCGCCATTTTTCTCGTAAAAACCTCTCGGCTTCGCGAACGCTTGAATATTATATCACACAAACACTTTCTTGTCAATATCATTTTATAAAATTCATAAATTTTTTGTTTTTTTAATATTCAATTCACAAATTCGGAGCTTTCTATAACAAAGCCCCGAATTTGTATCATTTATCAATATTTTTCGCTCGAATAAACAGGTTCTTCATTAACGACCTTTTCCGCGTCTTCGATAACCTTTCTTACGAATGAATAAAGCACGTCAAAATTGCCGTATGCCTTCTCACTCGACGATTCCGAGCCGTCAAGCATCTCGACGGTCAGGAAAGCACGCCTTTCACTATAACGGTAAAATCTATAAACGACTTCTCTTTCATTACCCGAGAAATCAGATGCCTTCAGCGTTATCTTAAGCACGCAAGCCTCATTTTCTCCCGATGTGAAGTCATCCATGGACAGAAATTCTTTCTTCTGCGCATCGTCAAGGTCTGCCAACCCTTCAAATGATGCCGTTAAAAGATACTTATACAATTCCTGGAAGTTTTGCATTGCCGTAGCGGTCTTTGAGGACTCGCTGTACCCTTCCTTGCTTATCACGTAATCGAGCAGCTTATCGTCGGCAAAAATATCCGCAACAAAGGTCTGTGAAGACAGTATCGCGACCTCGCCGATATCTCCTGTGGCTGAATCGATAAATATCTTAACTCCGCCTTCAAGGACATAGTAATTACATTCACCCCACACGCCTATCGTGCAATCGCTGTACGTTATCTTGTTCCATTCCTTATTGATTTTATCGTAAGCCATGATGGTATCAAGCTCATCATCATACTTTAGCTTCTTATCTGTCAAGGGATAAAAGATATCGGAATAACGCTTGAGCTTTCCGTTCTCATCATAGAGTGCAGGAGCCGTGACCGCGCGCTGTGCAAGTCGGCTGGTCTCAGAGTCGGCTAAATATAGCCCACAGGTTACATCATCAACAATCATCCACTCTCCGGTCTCGCTGTTTATAATGACATTCTGTCCATTTGACGTTATGAACATTCTACCTTTTCCCCACTCGCCTCTGCCGAGGTCTCCGAACATCTTGTCAAGGCTCGTGCCGACCGACGAATATTGGCTCGTAAAGAACATATATCCCGTTTCGGTCATGAAGTACTGAGACTCATATGCGACCTCGCCCCACACGACTTTCGCTTCAGACACCTGATTTCCCTCATAGTCCGACATAAGCACCTGAGCGACAAGGTATAGTTTTCCGTCCTTGCTTGCTATGTCATAAAAATAGTATATTATTCCGTCGTTTTCCCCGTCGCCGTCAATGTCAACCTCGCTTGACTCGGAGAAAATATAATTCTTATCCTGACGTTCTCCGAGGGTGTATGTCACGGGTGTGACGAGATAATCGCCGGTATAAAGTGGGTTGACCGCCTGACCGTCACATTTCAGCACATATTTACCGTTCTCGTCCTTCTCAACGAGGTATTCCTTCTCTCCGACGGTAATCTTTTTACCTGATTTAGCAACGTATCCGAGATATTTCGATGCGGAATCCTCAATCACAAAATTCGTGCTGAAGGCAGGGGACTCAATAAGTATACTGTCCACGTGCGAAATACTCAGTTGAATATAGTTCTCACTGTACCAATACGTCTCGTCCCATTCGAGAAAATCAAAGCTTTCGCTCTTCACCGTCACAATCATATCGTAGACCGAGGAATATGCGTAGTAATATCCGTCCTCATTTTTCTCGCTTATCTCAACGAAATTCTCGACATATACATCTTCTCCGTCCTCGTTTTTCGTTTTGAACAAGAAACTGACAAAATAAGGTGCTTCTGCCAATCCGTATTCCTCAAGCTCCGCATCGCTCGGAGAGAGCTTTACGACATCCCCGAATTCCGTCTGATAAAATCCGTACAACATAATGTCAACATTGTCACCGTTGAGATAGTATCCTGCGGCATATTCAAGATTTGAAATATACGGAACGTATGCGTTCATACTGCCTGCTCGGCTATCCATGTCGTAAAAACTGAAGTCGCAGACCTTATGACTGTACTTATCAAACAGCTTTTCGTACTCCTCTAAAAACTCCTTACTTCCGATCTGCTCCTCGCTGAACTTTTCTGCAAGCTCGGAATAAATCTTCTCATAATCGATTTTGTCGCGAATGACAAAATTTGAAACATAGAAATAGTTGTTAACCTCCATCGGACACACGATTGTCGGGGTAACAAAGTTTTCCACTCTTCCGTTTAACAATTCGTATCCGTTCTTACCGCCGTAGATCGTATCTTCAATGACAGTCAAAACGTAAACGGTATCTCTTGCGGGCGATGTCTCGGCTTGCTCGCCGTCATATACTGTTCCGCCCTCGTATTTCGCGTAATATCCGGTTCCCATAACGGTCATGTCTCCGACGGTCACCTCGTGTTTGTCGCCATTCATTGCGGTAATTACGTATTTGGTCGGGGTGTATTCGTATTCGACCTCTATCTCATTTCCGTCGTCATCTGTCACGGTCTTCTTTCTCATCTGTGGGACAAGTCCGTATTCGCTGTAATCTATTTTTCCCGACGAGAGCCGGACGGGATTCTCAAGGCGGCGGGACGCGCGCGTTCTTCCGCATATATTCGCAAGCATCGCAAAGCTCTGAGCGGAGAAGGGGGTGTCTTCGTTTCCCGAGAGAACAAAGTCACCGTTCTCATCTCTTACAAAGCTATATCCGCCGCTTTGGTTGACGACCTCAATAGAGCTTATTATCATCGACTCGTCTTTGACTGCATTTTTATCGTAGGTCATGCCCTTGAACATCATGACGGTCGTGCCGTAATCGTTTATCTCGCTTCCTTCGGTGTCAACTACGATTTTTATCTCGGCAGCACCCGTTTCGGCATCTACAAAAACGACTGTTCCAAGTTTTGTAAGATAACATTTTTTGTTCTGAAAATCGGTAATGTCGCAGACCTCACCGTTCTGATGAAAGAGAGCATACTCACCGTCGAGCTTTTTGACGGTATATTTATCTCCGTTTACGTCCTCAAAAGAGTATATGTCCGCCAGATAAAGGACAACGCAAAGCGCAATGACGAGCAGGCACAGAGCTGCGGCGCAAAAAACGGCAGCAGCTCTCTGCTTCTTGAGCATATTACGCTTTTTTATCCTTGCCGCCGCAGAGACTCCCACGGCTTCTTTTCTCAAATTTTTAGGCATTTTCAAACATTTTTCCTTTTTGTAACTTTGCTTTTATCTTGTTCTGCGTTTTATGACCACGACCGTTCCTACCATCGCCGCTGTAACCGCAGGAATTACGGTAAGGCAGATAAGCCATGTATTTCTTTGTGCCTGATACTGCTTATCAGTCATTATGTCTTCCATGTCATAGACGTAAAATGCTTTTAGCTTGACATTTGCCGGCACCGCCTCAACTCCCGAACGCCTAAGGGCAGACAAAAGCACGTCGGCGTTTCCGTATGCCGCCGAATCAAGTACGTCATTTTTCAAAAACGCAGTCGATGCGAGCGATATCACGTATGACGATTGGTCGACAGAGTTGTAGTTTGTCTCCTGAACCATCCTCGATTCGCGAGTGAGCGTCATAAGATTGAACAGATTAAACTCGGTCGCAATCTCGTGTACCTCACCGCCGATATACGCAGATGCGGTATCATAGGTTGAGAAAACATCGAACATCGCGCGGCTGATGCCGTTTTTGTAATATGAATAATAGCTGTATGCCTCGGTGCCTTCGGATTCGTCGGCGCGGACATATGTCTTTACATAGCTGTCTGAGACCGAAAGCGCAGTCGGCTCTCCGAAAATGACCATTGGCGGATATGCCTGATTCTTCAGCTGAGCTGTAATTCCGCCAGACAAGCCGTTCTCACCGTATTTTCCGATAACGATATCTCCTCTGCCCGTATCGGTGCAATTGACACTGTCACGGACAATGTAATTCTCGTACGTTTCGGATCCGTCCTTAGCTCTTGACGGCACAATTCCCCATTCTTCAAGGTATTCTTCAAGATTTTGGAGCCTCGGTGTCTCTCTGGAACATACATAGAAAAAGGAATTTGACTCCTCAAGATATCTGTCGAGCTTGTCTATCTCGGACACTCCGCTCTCGCCGATATTTCCAAACGCCTTAAAGTCGGTTTGAGGGTCAAAGGTTATCATCATTCGGCAATTTTCGGGTATCTCGTCGTTTTCAAGGTCGATAAAGACAACGTCATATCCCGCACCGCCGATAAGTTTTATAAATGTGGAATATTCTCCCTTGACCTCACCGTCGGGCGTGAAAAGCGTCTCGCCGTGGTTTGTCGTTATGGCGCATATGGGCGACTCCGCCTGTGTCAGCGAGAGTATCATTGCGGAGAGTCTCTGCTCCCCGTTATACGCCCAAGGGCTTGTTTTTCCGTCGTCCTGATAGTAGAAATTACCGATGCTCTGAACGAGGTATTCACTTCCAAACTCAACTATAACGTCGCTGTTGTATATTTTTGATGCCGAGGTCGTTTTAAAGCGTTGCACCGCCGACGGATTTTTTGAGATATTTATGTACTGAACGTCTATCGCGTCGGGAAAAGCCTTTTGGAGCGAGCGCGCGGTCATGTTGACGTATCGCGTCATGCTGTCGCTCTCAATTACGTCCTTGTCGGCGCAAAAGATGATATTGAGCTTTATTTTTTCTTCGCCGCGCGACTCTCTTTCCCTGTTTACCTCCTCTATAAGAGGTACCGACTGCGAGCCTATTAGCTCACGGCAGGTGTCTGACAGCGTATAAATCCCCGAATCGGTGCTTTTATATCGGGGTAAGGTCATGTCTATACGCCAGAGATTGGCATCTCCGAGCAATGAGAGTGCAATATTTATTATTATCACGCATATCAAGACCAAAGCGGTAATAATTTTACCCTTTTTCGGACTTTTTACCGAGATATCGTTTCCGTTCTCGTCTCTGGGTACTCTCTTCATACAGACATTCCTCCTCTCGCTGAGATTTTTGTATTTCCTGTCATCTGTTACGTCTCCTGATAAGCACAACAGCACCGACAGCCGCAACCGCTACCGCGGGCAACGCAACCATTATAACCGTAATTATATTTGCGTTTCTGGACGTGAGACTCTGTATTTCGGTCTCTCCGAAGGGCTTGAATACAAGATTCGATGGGACATTATCCTTGCCCATATACTTTATTATTTCGCTGAGCGCCCTGCTGTTTCCGAGCACGCTTGACTGCATTGCGTCTTCGGACGCAAAATCGACCGATGCCGATGCCACAAGATAGCCTGTCTTGCCGTTTTCACATTTTTGTTCGGTCAGTGACATGAGTATGAAGTCATTGTCGCTCGCTCTCGCCACCGCCCGTCCGTCAGCCCATGCTACTGCGGTCGAGTGAGAGAGCATTAGCGGAGCAAACGTGCGGGTTTTGTCCGCGGAGACATAATTTCCGTTGCCGTCAGGCGAAAATCCTTCCGCGACCGAAATGTACGTTGTATTTCCGAATGAGTTTTGAGCCTTCAGATTTCCGAATATGCTCGCGCCGATTCCCGTCTTCGAATTCTCGGAAAGCACGGTGTATCCGTCAACTGTCAAAGAATTTGCGCTGTCCTTGACAAGATAACATGCCTCAACTCCCTCGTCGGTCGTCTTGTGCATGTATTCGATGCCCCGGGTCGAGAGAAAGCCCTCCAAATTGTCAAATCCGCCCGATGCGAAGGTATCAGCCGACAAAAAAACCATGTATTTTCCGCCCTCTGACATGTATTCGTCAAGTTTTGCAACCTCGGATGTAAGAGAGCTGTCGCCTGCCTCTGCCAGATCCTTTTTCGGGTCATAAGTCACTAAAATGTCGCAATCCTCGGGTATCTCCTCGGCATAAAGGTCGATAAATCCGACAGAATACCCTGCCTCGGATACCATTCTGACAAATTCATAATCTCCGTAAACCTCGCCGTGATTTACCGTGAGGTAGCACATCGGAGTTTCGCTCTGCGTCACGCGGAGAAGGCAGGACGCGATGATTTTTTCTCCGTTATATGCCACGGGAGTACTCTCGTATCCGTTTGTCTCAATTATGTAAAAATCCTTGAGATTCATGGTTTCATGTCTTCCGTTAAAAACGCAGACTATGTCTTCACTTGAGTCGACGCCGTACTCTTTCGCGCGCGACGGTTCGTCCCAGACGTTGAGATGCTCTATCTCAAAATATCCGGGGAACATCTCGGATATTTCAAAAAATGAGTCGTAAATATACTTATAAAGCTCTTCGGAGCTGTTCTCGGTTCCGCCGTCGCAGAAAATGACCTTTATTTTCTGCTCGCCGTTTCCGTCTCTTCTCGCATTATCGACCTCTGTAATGATGTGTTCCCGGATATAGTCTCGGCAGGCATCGCTTATCTCGTAGACCGCAGGTCTGTTCATTTCGAGATACATCCAATCGTAACGCAGACAAAGTGCGCCTGCGATGACGTTCACAATCACAACGCACGTTATCGCTAACACGCAGAGCAAAATGCCGACGCTGCCGAAGCGAAGCTTTCTCTTTTTTGAGATTTTTGCCATATTTCTCACCTGTGTTCAGTTCCAACGGCGCTTTTCGTAAACGCGAACGGTCAAAAAGAGGAAAACAAATATCAGCGACGCGAAATATACCACCGCTCCGATATCGAATATTCCGTTAGAGAAGTTTGTAAATCTCGCGGAAATGCTTATCCAGGAAAGCACGACTCTTATAGCATACACATCGATAAATGATGCCAAAAGACCGATTCCGATAAATCCGAAGATGACCGCCATTGTAATTACCGCCGCCGCAAGCTGATTTTCGCACAGCGAGGAGATAAAGGTTCCGATGGCTATAAATGCCGCACCTATGAGAACAAGCCCGATAAGACATCCGACTATCTCGCTTGTAACGGGACCTATGTAAACCGTATCAACATCCTGCGCACTCTTCTCTGCCGCCGCAATGGCATAAAGCGGTATGAGATCGACGAGCGATACGCCCACGCACCCCAAAAAGAGCGTCAGAGCCGCCGAAAACTTGCCGAGCACCATGCCTGTAAGCGTGACGGGAGCGGTCAGGAGCAACTGCTCCGTCCTCATTTTTCGCTCCTCGGAGAAAAGTCTCATCGTAAGGAGCGGAATGAGAATAACCTGGGCGTAGACCATCATCGTAAAATACGAGCTTGTATCATAACTTTTTGCGAGCAGTGTCGTGTAACAGCACAGAAGTGCCGCGCACACAAGAAAAACTCCCGCAAAAATGTATCCTATCGGGTTTGTAAAATAGGAGCGCATCTCCTTTTTGTATATAGCGAACATTTTCTATGTCCTTTCAAATTTCATTCTTGAATCAGTAAACCGTCACTCAAGTTAATTCGTTTATTCCTCGAATTCCTCTTTGGAATCCTCTTCTCTCTTAGCCTCGGCATCCTTGACCATGCTTTGTGCAAGCTCGGTCTCAAGCATGCTTCTGTCCCTTTGAACCCGCTTTTTCGTGCTTCTCTCATAACGGCGGGAGACCGCCTTTTCCTTTTCGGTCTGATCGACAACGCTTATAAAAATGTCCTCAAGACTCATTCCGACCACCTCAAGTCCAACCATAGCCCAGCCCTTTTGCGCCAAGGTGAAAAAGAGCTTTTTGCGAATATCGACTCCCATCTCACTCTCGACCGTAAAGACGTAAGCCTCTCCGTCGCGAGTTGTCCCGACTTCCGCAAAGCTGACACCGGGAATTTCTTTGATTGTTTGCAAAACATCCTTCTGAGGACCGCAGACCTTGACGTTAAAGCGGCGGTTATTCTCAACCACACGCGTAATGTTCTCGGTCCGCTCATCGGCAACTATCTTGCCCTTGTTTATAATGATAATTCTGTCGCATACCGCCGCGACCTCGCCGAGAATATGAGTTGAGAGGAGAACCGTGTGGTTCTTTCCGAGCGTTCTGATAAGCGAACGAATTTCGATTATCTGTTTCGGGTCAAGTCCGACCGTCGGCTCGTCAAAAATTATGACCGGCGGGTCACCGACAAGAGCCTGAGCAACGCCGACTCTCTGCTTGTATCCCTTTGAAAGATTGCGAATAAGCCTTCGTCTGACATCCGATATCTTTACAACGTCGCATATTTCGGCTATATGCGCCTCTCTGTCAAAAGTGCATCCCTTGAGATCGTATGTAAAATTCAGATATTCCTCAACGGTCATGTCGGGATAGACCGGCGGCTGCTCTGGAAGATAACCGATGAGCTTTTTGACTCCGATAGGGTCAGCCATCATATCGATGCCGTCAATCGAAATCCTGCCTGCACTTGCCGACAGGCATCCCGTCAAAATATTCATCGTAGTGCTTTTACCCGCGCCGTTAGGACCGAGAAATCCTACTGTCTCGCCCTTCCCTATCTCAACGCATATGTCATCGACTGCACAGTTAGAGCCGTAATTTTTCGTTAAGTGCTCGATTTTTATCATCTTTAAACCTCATTTTTGAGTTTTATCGCTAAAAGTGTAGATTTTCACAAAATACATACTATCATAAATTTGTAAACTGCATATGAACATTATTTTATTATATATACTTCGCTGCCTGATTTTCTTGTGAAGAATACTTCATAAACGTCTCTTTATCCCCTTTCGTTTGCGGAAACTTCCCATCACCTATTGACTCAATCGTACTTTTCTGCTAAAATAGTATTTGTAGAAGTATGCACTGAACGCAAATGAAAGGAAAATGTAATGAGCAATATAAATAACCCCTCACTTTGGAAATCGGGAAAAGATAAGATTGAATGGGTGCGTTCCTATATGCCCCTTCTTTCCTCAATCGAAAAAGAATTCAAAACCACTCAGCCCTTTTGCGGCATGAAGATATCGATGTCCATTCACCTCGAAGCCAAGACCGCAAATCTTGCAAAGGTTCTGCGCGCCGGAGGTGCCGAGGTTCGTGTCACAGGCTGTAATCCCCTCTCGACTCAGGATGATGTTGCGGCGGCTCTTGTGCATGAAGGCTTTGAGGTCTTTGCCCACCACGGTGCCGACGAGAACGGCTACACCCAAGACCTTATTGACACGATCTCTTTCTGCCCCGACATTCTCATCGACGACGGCGGAGACCTCATGGCACTCCTTCACGGTGAGTACCGCGAATACGGAAAAAACCTCATCGGCGGTTGCGAGGAGACGACAACAGGCGTCCACCGTCTCATGTCACGCGAGGCACAGGGCAAGCTCGACTACACAATGATCGACGTGAATGACGCAAATTGCAAACATTTGTTCGATAACAGATACGGAACAGGTCAGTCCACCCTCGACGGAATAATGAACTCAACAAACCTTATAATTGCGGGAAAAACCTTTGTTATTGCAGGCTACGGCTGGTGCGGCAAGGGACTTGCAATGCGTGCAAAAGGAATGGGAGCGGTTGTTATCGTCACCGAGATAGACCCCATTAAAGCAATTGAGGCGGTCATGGACGGCTTTACCGTAATGCCCATGGACGATGCCGCTCCGCTCGGCGATATTTTTGTTACGCTCACGGGTTGCTCCGACGTTATCACAAAAAAGCATATCGAGAAGATGAAGGACGGTGTACTGCTTGCAAACAGCGGACACTTCGACGTTGAGATAAACAAAACCGACCTTGAATCACTTTCAACAAAAATCTTTGACCGCAAGCCCAATATCAAAGGGTATGTAATGGCTGACGGACGTATAATAAATCTGCTTGCGGAAGGCAGACTTGTAAACCTCGCCGCAGGTAACGGGCATCCTGCGGAAATCATGGATATGTCCTTTGCCATTCAGGCAAAATCACTTGAATATCTTGCAAAAAACAAAGGAAAACTCGAAAAGAAGCTCTATGCAGTGCCCGAGGAGATCGACAGCGCGGTAGCCCTTCTGAAGCTCAAGACCATGAACGTAGAAATAGATACTCTTACCGACGAGCAGAAAGAATATCTTACAAAGGTAGATTAAATGGAACTTAAAACTCAGATAGCGGTCATCGGTGCGGGACACGCGGGAACCGAAGCGGCGCTTGCTGCGGCTAGGATGGGACTTGATACCGTTCTCTTTACAATGTCTCTGGACAGTATTGCAAATATGCCCTGCAACCCTTCAATCGGCGGAACCGCAAAGGGACACCTCGTATATGAGATAGATGCCCTCGGCGGCGAGATGGGATACGCCGCAGACCTTGTAACTTTACAATCGAGAACATTAAATCTCGGCAAGGGCGCGGCGGTACACTCCAAGCGTGTTCAGGCAGACCGCAAAAAATACCAACAAATCATGAAATCCACGCTTGAGTCGACCGCAAATCTTCGTTTGGTTCAGGCTGAAATTACCGATATAATTACGGAAGAAACGCAGAATTCTCCTTATACAAAAAGAATTGCAGGCGTAAGAACAAAGCTTGGCGAGATATGGCACTGCGAGGCGGCGATAATTTGCGCAGGCACCTATCTTGACGGCAGAATATTTGTAGGTAACGTCAATTATCCCGCAGGACCGGACGGACTTCTCGGCGCTGACCGTCTTACCGATTCGCTCGTTCAAAACGGTATAAAAGTCATGCGATTTAAAACCGGAACACCTGCGAGAGTCAAACGCAGTACGATTGATTTTTCCTGCCTTGAGCTTCAGGAAGGCGAGCCGGATTTTATGCCGTTCTCATGGAGAAGTAACCCGGGCGACTTCAAAAATTACGAGCAGATACCGTGTCATATAGTATATACGAATGATAAAACACACCGTATCATAAGAGAAAATATACACCGCTCGGCGCTTTACTCGGGACAAATTCACGGTACGGGCCCGCGTTACTGTCCGTCAATTGAGGACAAGCTCGTCCGATTTGCAGACAAGGAAAGACATCAGCTTTTTGTTGAACCGCTCGGCGAAAACACCGAGGAAATGTATATTCAAGGCTTTTCAACATCGCTTCCGACCGATGTTCAGTATGAAATGCTCCGTTCGCTTAAGGGTTTTGAAAATGCCGAGATAATGCGCTATGCATATGCAATAGAATACGATTGCATCGATCCCACACAGCTCTATCCGACCCTTGAATTCAAAGAAATTTCGGGGCTTTACGGCGCGGGACAGTTTAACGGAACGTCAGGATACGAAGAGGCAGCGGCACAAGGGCTTATTGCCGGTATGAACGCCGCACTGAAGCTTCAAAACAAAGAAGCTGTAATATTGGAACGCTCAAGCAGCTATATAGGGACTCTCATCGATGACCTAACAACGAAAGGAACGAACGAGCCGTACAGAATGATGACGTCACGCTCTGAATACCGTCTCCTTTTAAGGCAAGACAATTCAGATGCAAGACTTACGCCGATAGGAAGACGTGCGGGACTTGTAAAGGATGACCAATTCTCTCATTTTGAACATAAGCAATTACTTATTGAGCAAGAAAAAGATAGACTTGAATCGACATATCTCTCAAAGAGCTCTGCGACAGAGTTTCTTCTGAAACATGGCAAAGAAGCGGCAAAGTCCGGAGTGTCATTGGCTGACCTTATTCGCCGCCCCGATTTTGATTATTACGCAATAGAAGAAATTGACACAGAACGTCCGAATCTCCCGAAAGAAGTCGTCATCACTGCGGCTACCGATATAAAATACGCAGGATATGTAAAAAAGCAGCTTTCAGAGGTAAAAAAACACGAGAAATTTGAGACAAAGAAGCTGTCCGCCGAAATCGACTATCTTTCAATCCGAGGATTGAGGATCGAGGCGGCTCAAAAGCTCAACAAGATAAAGCCTCTCACCGTCGGACAGGCTTCGAGAATAAGCGGCGTGAATCCTGCCGATATTTCGGTTTTATTAGTATATCTGGGGATAAAATAATTATGGAATTTGAATCTTTTTCAGCAAAAATCAGGCTTGCATTTGAGCAAAACGACTTTTCAGAACTTTTAGACGACAACAAGATAGGCAAATTGTTTGATTTTTCTTGCTTGCTTGTTGAAACAAATAAGGTACACAATTTGACTGCAATAACAGATGAAGACGGAATAATTTTGAAGCATTTACTTGACAGCACCTCGATATGCGAGTTTATTCCCCAAAACTCATCTCTTATAGATGTCGGTTGCGGAGCGGGCTTTCCTTCGATTCCTGTTGCAATCTTAAGAGAGGATGTTCGCATCGTCTCGATTGACAGCACCGAAAAAAAGATAAGATTTATTGACGATGTGTGCAAAAAGCTCAATATTGGAAATATTTATCCGGTAGCAGGGCGTGCCGAGGACTATGTAAAGCAAGCAAGAGAGTCGTTTGATGTTGCCGTAAGCCGCGCGGTTGCCAGATTGAACATTCTTGACGAGCTATGCCTTCCATTTGTGAAGGTCGGTGGAAGATTTATTTCAATGAAATCGTCGAAGGGTGAAGAAGAACTCTCGGAAGCCCAAAGCGGTATCCTGAAGCTTGGCGGAAAGCAAGTTGACAGAGTATGCAGGGCATTAACATTCAATGACGACACGATAGAACGTGAGATTTATATTTTCTCAAAGGAAAAGCCAACCCCCGATCGCTATCCGAGAAACTATTCTCAAATAGTAAAAAAACCACTATAATATTCAAAGCCTCTGCATTGCGGAGGCTTTTTTGTCAAAAATTCAAAACGTGTTTCACGTGAAACATGCGTCGGAACGATAAGATGTTACATGTTAAAAACACACCGAAATGATAACGTGTTTCACGTGAAACAAATTTTATGACTTATAAGCTCGTGCTGCGTCTCATCATAATTCGATAGATAACGACATAATCAAACATTTTTTTGTTTCACGTGAAACATGTCACAAAAGAATAACAAAATTTTTCAAAAACACTTGAAATATGATTTCAAATGTAGTATAATTATGCTACAAGTCTATAACAAAAAATGAACGGAGAAAAATAATTTGGGAAAGATAATTTCTTTTTCTAACCAAAAAGGCGGAGTCGGTAAAACGACCTCTGCTGTTAATATTGCGGCATCTCTCGGCGTTCTTGGATATAAGGTTCTATTGGTAGACCTTGATCCTCAAGGCAACGCTACGAGCGGAGTCGGAATAAGCAAGAAAAGCCTCAAGAAATCAATTCATGATGTTTTGATCGGCGAGTCTACGGCTAAAGACACTATAATTGAAACACCTTTTGAAAATCTTCACATTATACCTGCTCATATATCCCTTGCAGGGGCAGAATACAATCTTTATCAAGGCAACGGAGCTGAACGAGTAATGAAAAATGCCCTTGAGCCGGTCAAGGACAACTATGATTATATTATAATCGACTGCCCTCCTTCTCTCAGCATGCTTACTATAAATGCAATGGTCGCCAGCGATGGGATAATTATTCCCATGAAATGTGAGTTTTACTCGCTCGAGGGCTTGGCACAGCTCACAGTTACCATAAACAGAATAAAAGCAAACTTCAATCCTTCCTTGAATATAACGGGTATTCTCATTACTATGTATGCTCCCAGATTGCTCTTGTCTGTTCAAGTTATGAATGAAATGAAGAGACATTACGCTGACAAGCTTTTCAACACTCAGATTTCAAGAGGAGTAAAGGTTTCTGAAGCACCCGGATTCGGCATGCCTGTTTATTATCATGATAAGAGATGCAAGGGGTCAAAGGAATATCTTGATGTAGCAAAAGAACTTGCAGGCAGAATATAGCGACGAACAGGAGAATATATAATGATTAAAAATGTATTAGGCAAGGATTTTTATTCAATTTTGGATGATAATCTTTTGGATATAAAAAAGGATTCGATTACAACTATAAGTTTGAGCAATATTGAGCCGAGAAAAGACCAGCCGAGAAAGCAGTTTGATGACGAAAGCCTTCAGCTTTTGGCGGATTCTATCGCAATACATGGTGTTCTTCAGCCAATTATAGTACGTGAAAACAGTCTATATCCCGACACATATGAGATAATAGCAGGAGAAAGACGCTGGAGAGCTGCAAGAATGGCAGGTCTTTCGGAAATACCGGTTGTTATCGTAGATGGCGACGACCTTAAAATCGCGCAGATTTCCCTCGTTGAAAATGTTCAGCGTGAGGATCTCAACCCCGTTGAAGAAGCGTTTGCGTATCAAGCACTTATAGATAAATTCGGTCTCACGCAGGAACAGCTTTCAAAGGAAGTTGGCAAATCTCGCTCCGCTATTGCAAATATGTTGCGACTTACAGACCTTCCGGATGAGGTTCTCGAACTGCTTCGTGACGGTAAGATATCAAGCGGTCATGCGAGAGCGCTTCTTTCACTTGAAGAAGACGAACAAATGACTTCCCTTGCAAACAGGATCGTCAACGAAGACCTTTCGGTAAGACGAGTCGAAGAAATAGTGAAGAAGATTCTTGTGCAGAAAGACATTGACCAACTCAAGGAAACTCCCACCGAATCAATTCAAAGACGCGTATATATAAGAGACCTTGAAAGAAGAGCGATGGATGTTCTCGGCAGGCGGGTAAAGA
>JBJDZM010000021.1:0-3189 GCA_051867975.1 Eubacteriales bacterium
GCGCTACTTTCTTGAAAGAAAGTAGCAAAGAACTTTCCTGTATTGGGTTCTAACTAAGGTGAAGTGACGTTGAAATTTGCAAAGCAAATTTCAACCTACTGAGATATTCTGTATTGCAGCAGTATTGAACCCAACCGATGCAGAAACACTTAAATTTATTGTTACTCCGAGTTTAGATTGCCTTCACGGAATTTCTTTTTAAGAGTTTTTGAAGGTTTGGAGACTTTTTTGGGGAAAGTTTCCAATAAAACCATTATGTTTTTGGAGGTATGGGACCTTTTCCCAAAAAGGTTTCGATGAATATGAGTCAGATTAAATTTGTAATTGAAAAGAGTCCGAGAATACAGAGACTTATCGACCATTTATATGCAAACATGCCCGAGATCGAGGCAGACCGCGCCGAGCTTGTAACCGAGAGCTACAAGGCTACCGAGGGCTTACCGATAATCAAGCGCCGTTCTGCGGCGTTCCGCCACATTCTTGAGAATATTCCGATAGTCATTCGTCCCGAGGAGCTTATCGTCGGAAGCAACTCGATAGCACCCCGCGGATGCCAGACCTTCCCCGAATATTCGTACGAGTGGCTTGAAAAAGAATACGACACCATCGCCACGCGCGAGGCTGACCCTTTCTATATTTCGCCCACGACGATAGACAGGCTAAATAAAGTCTACCCCTATTGGAAGGGCAAGACCGTCAGTGATTTAGCGGCGGCAAGCATGGACGAAAAGGTGCTTGACGTCTTCCTCAATCACGGCATTTTCACGGTCGGAAACTACTTTTACAACGGAATAGGTCACATAAACGTTGACTACGCAAAGGTCATCAATCACGGTCTTGAAGGAGTTATTGACGAGGCACGCGAG
The DNA here is from genome assembly GCA_051867975.1 of Eubacteriales bacterium. GTDB lineage: Bacteria > Bacillota > Clostridia > Oscillospirales > CAG-272 > SVTX01. The sequence continues at coordinate 867 of JBJDZM010000021.1, forward strand.
GCACTCTCAAAACTCTACATAGGCAGTGGCGATTACCTGAAGAGAAAGGCATTTCTTGAGGCGGTAATCGAGAGCTGTGAAGGAGTTATCCTTTATGCACAAAGGTATTCCGCGCTTGCAAAGAAAGAGGCTGACGCTTGCACCGACTCTGTTCGCCGCGCCGAGCTTATTCGCATAAGCGAGACCTGCGCGCACGTTCCGGCAAAGCCGGCTCGCAGCTTCTACGAGGCTTGTCAGGCGTTCTGGTTCATCCAGCAGCTGCTTCAGTGCGAGTCGAGCGGACACTCGATCTCCCCCGGACGTTTCGACCAATACATGTACCCCCTCTTCAAAAAAGACATCGAAAGCGGTCGTGAGACATACACATCCGCGCAAGAATATCTTGACTGCATTTGGGTAAAGCTCAACGACCTCAACAAGGTTCGCGATGCGGCATCAGCCGAGGGCTTTGCAGGCTACGGTCTCTTCCAGAACCTCATTGTAGGCGGTCAGAACGAGGAAGGAATTGACGTAACGAACGAACTTTCATACATGTGCATGGAAGCGACGGTTCACGTCCGTCTTCCTCAGCCCTCGCTCTCTATCCGTGTCTGGAACAAGACTCCCCACGACCTTCTCATCAAGGCGGCGGCAGTCACACGCGAAGGACTCGGAGTACCGGCGTTTTACAACGACGAGGTCATCATTCCCTCTCTCATGTCGAGAGGTCTAACGCTTGAGGATGCGCGCGATTACTGCATAATCGGTTGCGTCGAGCCTCAAAAGGGTGCTAAGACCGACGGCTGGCACGATGCGGCGTTCTTCAACATGTGCCGTCCGCTTGAGCTTGTATTCTCAAACGGCTACGACAAGGGCGAGCTTATCGGTCTGCAGACGGGTGATGTTGAAAAGATGACGACGTTCGAAGAATTCTACGAAGCGTACAAGGCACAGGAGCTTTATTTCATCGAAATGATGGTGCATGCGGACAATGCCGTCGATTACGCACACAGCGTCCGTTGCCCGCTTCCCTTCCAATCCTCTCTCTGCAACGACTGCATCGAGCGCGGCGTATCGCTTCAGGAAGGCGGCGCGCACTACAACTTTACAGGTCCTCAGGGCTTCGGAATTGCGAATATGACCGATGCTCTCCTCGCTATAAAGACCCTTGTATTTGAAGAAAAGAAGGTATCAATGCGCGAGCTGAAGGAAGCGCTTGCCGACAACTTCGGCAAAGGAATCATTCCGAGAAAGGCAATCGAGCTTACCACCGAGGTAGCGCGTCAGCTTGACGCAAACGGCGTCGAGGTGGGTGAGGATATGATCCGCGCCATCTACAAGAACATAACGAATGCCGAGACCGTTCCTGCCGAAAAGAAGGCAAGATATCAGGAAATTCTCGACATGATAGCGGCTCTTCCGAAATACGGAAACGACATTCCCGAGGTTGACGAGTTTGCCCGTGAGGTCGGAAATACATACACAAAGCCCTTCGCAAACTTCACTAACAACCGCGGCGGCATGTTCCAGGCAGGACTTTATCCTGTTTCCGCAAACGTTCCGCTCGGATATCAGACCGGCGCAACGCCCGACGGCAGACTCGCCTACACTCCGATTGCGGACGGCGTAGGACCTGCATCGGGAAGAGACGTCAAGGGACCTACCGCGACTGCAAACTCTGTCGCTCACCTCGACCACGGAATAGCGTCGAACGGAACATTGTTCAATCAGAAATTCCACCCGTCGGCACTTGCCGGCATGGGCGGACTTGAAAAATTCGTCGCATATCTCCGCACCTACTTTGACCAGAAGGGCATGCACGTTCAGTACAACGTCGTCACAAAGGAAACCCTTATTGAAGCGCAGAAAAATCCCGAAAAATATAAGACTCTCGTTGTCCGTGTCGCAGGCTACAGCGCGCTCTTCACTACCCTCTCCCGCTCGCTCCAGGACGACATCATCAACCGAACCGAGCAGTCGGGGATTTGATGAGGAGTTAGATTGTGTAGGAATTTTTTGGGGAACTTTTTGAAAAAAGGTTCCCCAAACCCCTCAAAAACTTTCAATATTTAGGTCCTTATCGCGGTGGCGTAGGATTTTCCCTTCGGAAAAATCCCTCTCTATCGTTTCTGTATTGAGGACGTGTTAAACCCAGCCGAGCAAGAACATTTAAATTTAATGTTTCTCTAAGTTAAAATAACATTTGACGAAAAAACAGTTTTCTTTCTCTGCTTTTCTTGGCAAAAGATATCCGCGGACGTCTACCAAGTTCGAGCCACTGCACGAACCCTCACTGAGAAAGTGATTTTTTCGCTTATCCTTTCAAAGCAAAAGATATCAGCGT
>JBJDZM010000022.1:0-14641 GCA_051867975.1 Eubacteriales bacterium
TGAAAGGAATATGTGTAATTGAATCTTTGGCTGGGGGTGATTTAATTATACCAGAGAATCAATGAGACTGTTGGTGGCAGAAGACGATCCCAAGTTATTGAAAACACTTGTTCATTTATTTGAATTAAATCACTATTTGGCAGACGGAGTGAACAACGGAAGCGATGCGCTTGAGTATGCCCTGACCGGTGAATATGACGGTCTAGTATTTGATATTATGATGCCCGGAATGGACGGCGTAGCGGTTTTGAAAAAGCTGAGGCAAACCGGTCTTACTACACCCGCATTATTTCTAACCGCAAAAACCGAAACATATCAAAGAGTAGAGGGACTGGATGCCGGCGCGGACGACTATTTGCCAAAACCCTTCTCTACGCCCGAGCTTTTGGCAAGAGTACGCGCAATGCTGCGGAGAAAAGACAATTTCACACCGGATATTCTTGAATATAACGGTTTGCAGCTTAATCGCTCTACATACGAATTGAGTTTTAATGGAAGTATCCGTTCATTAAGCGGCAAGGAATTTCAGGTGATGGAGATGCTGATGCAAAGACCCGAAATGGTGGTTACAACGGAGCAATTCGTTACACATGTTTGGGGGTGGGAGACAAACGTTGATACGAGTGTTGTATGGGTTCACATATCAAATATCAGAAAAAAGATAGAATCCATCGGCGCACACGTCGGGATCCGATTTGTCAGAAATGCCGGATATGTTTTGGAGGAAAACAAATGATCTACCGACTTCAAAGAAAATTTATTCTGATAAGTGTCGTTTCTGTCTTTGCGGTAATTATTTTGATGTTCAGCTTAATGACGGCATTCAGTATATCTTCTATGAATAACACATTGGACCTTCTTGCCGATAAAGTTTCTGCAGGCGGAGGAAATTTTCCGGATCTGTTCGGCAATAACAAAGTTCCAAAGCCAAATAAGACGTATGAACCTCGAGATAACGGTTACATAACACCGGAAACCAGATTTTCAACCCGTTATTTTACTGTTTTTTTTGACAGTGAAGGTGAAGTTCAAAATACCAATACGGAATCTATTTTTTCCGTAACCGAGGAAACGGCTGTTGAATATGCAAAAAGCGTGATCAATAAAAATCGGACAAGAGGATGGATTTCAAATTATCGCTACAACATATATAATACAGATTTTGGTAAAACCGTAGTATTCATAGACGGAAGCACCAACCTTGCGTCGCTTTATCAGAGCGTTATCATTTCCGCAGTTGTTTTGTTCGGGTGCGCTTTTCTTGTGCTTGTTTTGATCACTCTGCTTTCCAAGCGTGTTGTGAAACCGATCGCCGAAAGCTACGAAAAGCAGAAGCAGTTTATTACAGATGCAAATCATGAGTTGAAAACTCCGCTTACCTTGATACTTGCCAATCTTGATATTGCGGAAGCAGAGCTTGGTAAGAATGAATGGCTTGACGATATTCGAATTGAAGGAAAGCGAATGACCGAGCTTGTCAATCAATTGGTTGCACTTTCCCGCATGGATGAAAACGAACAAAAACTTGATGCAATTCAGATTCAACTCAGCGATATTGTCGCTGATACGGTATCGGATTTCAGTGTTCTTGCGTCAGAAAAAGAAAAAGAATTGTCTGCCGACATTGAACCGTCGATCACATGTATGGGCGATGAAACACTAATCCGCAGACTGCTGTCCATTCTTTTGGATAACGCATTGAAATACTGTGATACCGGCGGTGAGATAACGGTATCATTAAAACGAAGGCATCATGTTGTCTTAACGGTTGAAAATACCTATAAGGATATAGATAACGTGGAGCTTGACCGCTTGTTTGACAGGTTCTATCGCGCCGACAAGGCGAGAACTTTTACGGGAGGTTACGGTGTCGGACTTTCCATTGCAAAATCGATTGCCGAAAAGCATCGTGGGGAGATCACCGCTTACAAAAAAGGCAGTACGCATATAGGCTTCAAGGTAGTCATGAAGCAATGATCGTTATGCTTTTGAAGGGATCACAGAAATGTGGTCTCTTCTTTTTTTTGCTTCGATGCTGACTTCACAAAACATTCACAACATTCTTTAGGGTGTCTTTAGGATGAGAGCGTATAATTTCAACATCAAAAAGAAAACCACGAGGAGGAATTTATATGTATATCATTAAAAATGCATTACGATGCATTGGTCGCTCAAAAGGAAGGAATATATTGATCGGAATTATTTCGCTGGTCATTGCCGTTTCTGCCTGCATCGGGTTGTCCATAAGACAAGCCGCAGAAAGCGCAAAGCAATCAATTCTTGAGGGCATGACGGTAACGGCAACCATTTCTTATGACCGACAGTCTGCCATGAGCGGTCTGGGTGGAGGAAAAGGCAGCGGAAGCTTTGACCGGGGTCAATTTGCATCTATCATGGGAGGTGCGTCGTCGCTGACCTTGGAAGAATATAAGCTTTATGCGACTGCCGATTCGGTCTCCGATTTTTACTATACAATGACGGCATATTTTAATGGCTCGGATGGTTTTGAACCGGTGAGCACCGATGAAACATCGGATGATAGCGGCGGAACGCTGAACGGAACCCTCGAAGATGGTTCTTCGGATGAGACTGGAAGAGGCAAAGGCGGGTTTGGAAATATGATGAGTGCCGGTGATTTTAAGATCGTCGGATACAGCGGTGAATCTGCAATGGTTGATTTTATTTCCGGCGTTTCTTCCATAACGGACGGTACCGTCTTTGCGGAGCAGACGGAAGAATATGTTTGTATCATTTCCGAAGAGCTTGCCGTTTTTAACAATCTGTCTGTCGGAGATTCTATTATCATCGCCAATCCGTCTCTTGATACGGAAACTTATGAACTGAAGATATGTGGAATCTACACAAGTTCCGAGACGAACAACATTCCCTCCTCAATGTTCGGCGCGGGAGAAGACCCCGCAAATCAGATCTATATGAGCGCTGCCGCACTTCAAAAGATTCTTGATGACTCGGAGAAAGCGTCTGCCAGCGTTACGGATGAAAATACCGAAGTGGCAACTACAGGTGCGATAATGTCTACCCTGTCCGCCACGTATGTTTTTGCGGATACGGATGCGTACTATGCCTTTGAAGCAGAGGCGCGTGCACTCGGTCTGGCAGAGACTTACACGATTTCTTCTGCAGATATTACTTCTTTTGAGAACGGTATGACGCCTTTGAATACACTCAGTACGATGGCAGGATGGTTTTTGGTCGTTATCCTTATAATCGGCGCGATCATCCTTGTTGTACTCAATATCTTTAATGTCAGAGAACGCAAATATGAGGTCGGAGTACTTACCGCGATGGGAATGAAGAAATGGAAGGTTGCCGCACAGTTTATGTGCGAAATCCTTGTTGTAACAATGATTGCCATTGTGATAGGCGCGGGAATCGGTGCCGTAAGTTCTGTTCCTGTGACAAATGTATTGCTTGAAAATCAAGTATCAGTCCAACAGTCCGAAAGCAACCGTATTGAAAGCAATTTCGGGCGCGGCGGTTCGGTGAGCAACGGCGTTTCCTCTGATATTTCGGGGAATGTGCAGAGCAACAATAAGTTCGGCAACATGATGAACAGCGCGGCAAACTATATCACGGAGGTCAACTCCGCCACCAATTTTACCGTAGTGCTTCAGATGATCGTCATCGGATTATTGCTGACGCTGATTGCGAGCATGGCTTCCGTACTCTTTATTATGCGTTATGATCCGCTGAAAATACTCGCAAACCGTGATTGAGAAAGGAGAAAGGCAAATGGCTATTTTATCGCTTCAAAATATATGTTTTTCATATGACAAAACCCCTGTGCTGAAAGATATTTCTTATGAATTTGAAAAAGGAAGACTCTATTGTATTGTCGGTAAATCCGGAGCGGGAAAAACGACTCTTCTTTCTCTTCTCTCGGGACTGACTTCTCCGGACAGCGGAACGATTCTGTATGACGGAGATGATGTTGCCAAAATAGACAAATATAAATTCAGAAGTAAATATATCGGCGTTGTGTTCCAAAGTTACAATCTGCTCACCAAATATACTGCGCTCGAAAACGTGATATTAGCAATGGACGTTGCCGGATATAAAACAGAAAGAAAGAGGCAAAAAGCGCTTGAATTATTGGAAAGTGTCGGGCTTGATGAAGATGAAGCCGAAAGACGCGTTCTGAAGCTTTCCGGCGGTCAGCAACAACGTGTGGCAATTGCAAGAGCACTCTCCTATGATCCCGATATCATCCTGGCAGATGAACCTACAGGAAACCTTGACAGAGAGACGCAGGGCGAGATCATGGAGATCTTCCGTGCGCTTGCAAAGCAGGGGAAATGTGTGATTTTGGTCAGTCACTCCCCCGATGTGGCTGAAATGTGTGATGAGCGTTACGAACTTACCAAACCGACTAAAAAAACGCGAAATGCAGGAGGAAAAAAAGCATGAAAAAACTAACTTTACTTGCTCTGTTACTGACAGCAACACTTCTTATTTCAATGGTATTCGTATCATGCGACATTGGTACGGGCGAAAAAAATACCAATAATGAAACAACGCAAAATGTCAGCGAACCCGATGAGACAACCGACAACGTCGATGAGATCAATACGGACGAAACGGACGAAGAGACAACGCAGGATATCAGCGAAACGAACGAAGAAACAACGCAGGATATCAGCGAAACGAGCGAAGAAACAACGCAGGATATCAGCGGAAACGATGAAACTACCGACAACACCGATGAAAACAATACGGAAAAAACAAGCGAAGAAACAACTCAAAGTGAAGAGCTCTCATTGACTATCACCTGCCTTGATGGCAGCGCCGATTGCTACTCCATTGTCGGCAACACGGTCACGTTTACATCATTGTCAGAGGATTCTGTTTATGCTATCTCGGGAGGGCTTGCAGGAAATCTTGTCATTGACGTGGGAGACGATTACAAATTTGAACTTGAAATGCATGGATTGACGATTTGGTGTGATAATACCGAACCTGTCTCGATCATCAGCGGTGACGAGGTCACGCTTACGGCAAAGAAAGGATACGAAAACTTTATCTATGATCTGCGAGAAACGGTAGCCGAGGATGACGAAACACAACATTCGGCGGCAATCTATTCAACCGTGGATCTATGCATAGGCGGAAAAGGATCCTTAACGATTGAGTCGGAAAACAACAATGGTATTCATACCAAGGATGATCTGGAAGTGAAAAACCTGACGCTGTCTGTAACTTGCGTGGATAACGCCCTCAAGGGCAACGACAGTGTGACCGTGGAAAGCGGAACGCTCACCCTGATTGCGACCGCGGGAGACGGCATCAAAACCTCTAATACTGATATTTCATCCAAGGGCAATCAAAGAGGAACCGTGACTATTTCAGGCGGAACTATCAATATATATGCTGCTTGCGACGGTATCGACGCAGCATATGATGTCCTCATCGATGAGACTGAAGGAACGGTTATACTAAACATTTATACTGACAAATACTCCGAATATTCCGAAGAGGTTGCCGTTGTGTCGGAGGATATACGTTATATCCGATTTACAAATGACAGTTACAGTTATTCCATCAAGTATTACAACAGTACAACCGGGGAATACGAATGGGTCAATGCCACTTACTTCAAGAGTGTATCAAGCGGAAGAACCACATATTATTACTATTCGCTTCCGATAGCAGAGGGGTATGATAAGTTCCGATTCTTTATGTATTCGTCATCACAGGTGCAGGGACAGGATACGGATTATACCGTTTGTTCTGATTACTTGACATGGAACGATTCGTGCGATACTTTTGCTCTTTCTCAGAGTGGCAGTTCGTTAAAATACAGTTGGACGAACTATACAACCTCCGGCACCGGAAATATGGGTGGTATGCAGAGCGGAAACACCGACAAGGGTGACCATTCCACAAAAGGAATAAAGGCAGGAAATTCGATAACGATTCAGGCAGGTACGATCAATATCAAGTCTTATGATGACGCGGTTCATGCGAACAATGATGATGCCTTGGAAAACGGAGAGATACCGACAGGAGATGTTGTGATTGAGGGCGGTATATTGACTATATACACCAATGACGATGGAATTCATGCCGACGGAACACTGACCATATCAGGCGGAACGGTAAATGTCACAAACAGTTATGAAGGACTCGAAGGCACTTATATCAAAATTACAGGCGGTAATATTTCCGTTGTATCTTCGGATGACGGTATAAATTCTACCGTAAAAACCGGAACGGGTATTACGATAAGCGGAGGAACAGTTTATATATATGCAAAAGGCGACGGCCTTGACTGCAATAGTACCACTTCTTACAGCGGTATCGCATTTGATGGCGGATGCACGACAATCATCTGCAATTCGAGCGGAAATTCCGCAATTGATACCGAGGCGGGATACAAATATACCGGCGGAAGCGTTATCGCTGTTATGACGTCAGGCGGAATGACGAGTGAAAGCACAAGATGTGCAGATTTTTCAAGCATTGCGACAAGCAAAACGATAAGTCTTACGTCCGGATCATATCTGACGGTTTCAAAAAGTTCGGATGAGATAGTTTGCGTGAAAATGCCGTGCAGTATTTCCTCTGCGTTGGTAATCTATCTCGGTGACAATTCCGCAACCATGAGCACCTCCACTGCATCATCTGTTATCGTTGATGACAATGGAGTATGTTGGAATTAACCGTTGCGCGAAAAAGTAGACGCATTAAGAATGAACCGGTTTATTTCAAGCCGGTTCATTATATTGCATCTTCAGTAGAAAAAATCCATCACAGGCTTTCGTCCATGATGGATTTTTTCTGTCCTACTCGGTCAGTGTGATTTCTTAGTAAAGGACATCGCGCTTTCTCTTGCCGGCTTTTCATTTTTAGCTTTTTATTCATCTTCAAGCTCGACAGCCTCAAAGTCGTCTTTCGATGCGCCGCACAACGGACATTCCCAACTATCGGGCAGGTCCTCAAAATCGGTGCCCTGCTCTATTCCATGCTCATCATCGCCGATTTTTGAATTATATTCGTAGCCGCAAAGCTCGCAAACGTATATTTTCATGTCTTGCCTCCTTGTTTTTTTACCATGATATGCATTACACACAGGGATATTGACACATACATTCGTTCGAATAAAAATATTCTCTCTGTCATACTATAATATGAAAAAACAAAAAGGAAGACAGAGAAAATGGCATCAAGAACACGGAGATTTTTTTTAAATGCTATCTCGCTGACAAGTGCAGCGCTTATAATGCGCGCGGTGAGCGTGCTGTTTAACGTCTATATTTCCAATGCGGCGGGAAGCGAGGCTATGGGACTCTTTTCCCTGCTTGGGAGCATTTACGGCTTTTCAATGACCGTTGCGATGGCGGGAATCAATCTCGGTGTCACGCGGCTTGTCTCCGACGCGCTGGCGACAGGCGACAGAAAGGGTGCAAAGCGTTCCGCCGCCGTGTCGATTGCAGTCTGCGCAATTACAGGCACAATCGCGGGACTTTTGCTCTTTTCGCTCTCGGGGGTGCTTGGCGAACACGTCCTCGGAGACGTCAGAGCAATAAGACCTTTAAAGCTGCTTGCTCTGACGCTCGTTCCCGTGGCAATATCGTCCTGCCTTTCGGGATATTTTACGGCGGTGAGGCGAGTGAAGGTCAACGCGGCTTTCGGTATCGTCTCGCAATTTGTGAAGATCGGGGCGACAATAGTATTGCTCTCATTTTTCGTTGACCTCGGGACCGAGCAGGCGTGTCTCGCGCTCGTCGCAGGCGGAGCGGTCGCCGAATTTTTCTCGCTCGGGATAACCTTTCTTCTTTATCTTGTCGATAAGAAAAAGTATTTGAAAACGACTTCACAAAAGCCCGTGGAAGGCGGTATCACGAAGAAACTGCTGTCAATCACTCTGCCCGTGACCTTCAGCGCGTGTATTCGCTCGGCGCTCTCGATGTTTCAGCACATACTTATCCCCAAGGGAATACATAAGAGCGGCAAATCATGGAGCGCCGCGCTTTCGTCCTACGGCGCTTTACACGGCATGGCGCTTCCCCTTCTGCTTTTCCCCTCGGCGTTTATAACCTCTTTTGCAGGTCTGCTCATACCCGAAATAAGCGAATGTTGCGCCCAAAATGACGTGGAGCGTCTTAAAAGGACATCCTACCGCACCTTAAGCCTCTCGCTCTTCTTTTCAATCGGCGTCTCGGGAATAATGCTCTTTTTTTCGCACGAGCTGGGACTCGCCGTCTATCAGAACGAGGAGACCGCGCTCTATATCCGTGTGCTTGCGCCGCTGATCCCCGTGATGTACATAGACAGCGCGGTCGACGCGATACTCAAGGGCTCGGGGCATCAGGTCTATTCGATGAACATAAACATAATCGACACGCTGACCGCGTGCATTTTCGCCCTGACTCTCATACCGAAAATGGGCATCTGGGGCTACGTTATCTCAATCTACGCGACCGAGATCATGAACACGACATTGAGTCTTATAAAGATGATGTCGGTTTCGGGGATGCGCCCGAGACCGTTTATGCAGGTCGGACTTCCCGTGCTTTGCATCATCGGCGCGACGAATCTCTCAAGGCTATTTTTCGGGCTTCTTCCGACAATTGTAAATTCCGCGGTCACACTGACCGCTCAAATTATCCTGTCCTCGCTTTTATATATAGGACTGCTTGCCGTTACGAAGACCGTCACGAAAGAGGAAAAGGAATTTCTCTCGGCTTCACTGCTTTCCGAAGAAAGCTACAACAGAAAATACCGCACCCTCTCCGAGAGCGCAAACAAACCCACCCCGTAGCACGGAGTGGGTTTGTTGTAACCATAAATAATGACAATCTATAAATCGAAGTTAAAAGCGCAAACTCGTTATTATGTCCTATATTACAGTCTTACTGAGCAGAACGTCTTGCTTCGAAGCACTTGCTGCAGTAAACGGGTCTGTCACTGGAGGGCTGGAAAGTAAGCTTTGCCTCGCCGCCGCACTCAGAGCAGGTTGCGATGAAATACTGACGCTCGCCTCTCTCTGCGTTCTTCTTTTTGTCACGGCAAGCCTTGCAGCACTTAGGCTGATTCTTGAAGCCCTTTTCAGCGTAGAACTGCTGCTCGCCCGCTGTGAATACAAATTCCTCTCCGCAATCTCTGCATGTGAGGGTTATGTCTTCATAAACGACCTCTTCAGCATTCTCTACTTTTACTTCGTTTTCACACATGTTTTTTTCCTCGCTTTGAATATGTAAGTTGTTTTTTTGATGCGTGCTCCGCTTTTACAACACGCATTTTTATAAAAATCCTTCATTTTTGAAGGTTTTTACCTCTTTGAATTATCGCCTAAAGTCTCCCTGAGCTTTTTTCTTATTCTGTAAATCGCGTTTGAGACCGATTTGTTGTCCGCCGATACGACGCGTGATATCTCAGACACCGACATGCCCGAAACGTACATCCACCAGATTTTATTCTCGTAATCCGAGAGCCGCTTGTTTATCTTACGCACGAGCGCGGACATGCGCTCTCTGTCAACAAAGGACTGCAAAAAATCGTCTTGCGCACCCGACAGGTGCATATCCGCCTCATCGTCAAGCGAGACGGCTACGATACGGTTTCTACGGTTGCGTGAGCGCACGAACGATACAAGCCCGTTGTCGATGCAGATCTTTGCGTAAAGCCCGAACTCTACGTTTTCAATGCCGCAGTCATAGCTGCAGACCGCACTGCAAAAGCAGACGAGCGCCTCCTGCGAAAGGTCCTCCACGTCCTGATCTGTCATGTCGCCTGATGCAAATTTGTAAACGCATCGATCGATAAGCGGGCGGTATTGCTCCTTAAGCGCCGCAAAAGCGTCCTGACTGCCCGACTTTGCACTGAGGATAAGCTCCGTAATCTTTTTATCCACTGTTCGCTCTCCGTTCGCTTCATGCTCATCAAATTGTTAATCAAACCTTAACGCACCTGTATTATTATATCACTGTTTTTCCCTTTGGTCAACTGTATTTTTTCTTTATAAATATGTATATTTTGACAAAACGAATAAAAGGTTTGTCCCTTTTGCACAAAATACACGAGATGTTTTTTGACACAAATCACATCGCGAAAAAACCGTATTGTGGATTTCAGCCAAAAAGCCGATGAAAACTTTGTTAATAATTACATCATAAAAAAACAACAATATTGTAAAATGATGCTATTTCAATTGCTTTTTTGTAAGATTTTTATGCAATATCAACAATTATTAATTGAATATAAAATTGATATTTCCCGACAAAAGTGCCATAACCCCTTTATAAACGACCTCGGGATGGTCGCGGAAATTGTCCTCCATCCTCTGTGCGCGGTTGAGCGTATCTACCGTCACGGTGTTTTCCATTATAACGGTATCCTTTTCTTTTATGATACAGATGACGTTGTAGCGTCCGTCCTCGGTCTTCTCGACGCGCGCCGAAATTTTAATGTTTCTCTTTTTGAAATCAAGGTATCTCAGCGCACATTCAAGGCTTTTGTCAAGCAACGACGTCAAAATTTCGCTGTGAAGCTCTGTCGCGACTATTCTTCCCTTGTCCGTGACGACGTACATCGAATCTCCCGCATCGTTTTTTCCGCAGTCCTCAATCAGGTCCGCGTCAAGCATTTCGTGAAATGACTCCGCAAAATCAAGATACATTACGTAGTCATTCTGCATGACTATGTCGTTTATAGTCACGTAGTCGAGCGGATAATTTATATTTTGCATAAGGTAAAGAACAAATATCTTTACGTTCCTTTTACTTCCGACGAGTGATGCCATTCCAGCCTCCGATTTCCCTGTTTTTTGCTTACGTCTGTTTATTTTATCACAAAAGCGGATTTTTTTCAATAGATACTGTTGATTTTTCTTAAATTTTGTGTTATTATAAAGTGTATTTTTATTTTTTGATTGTCTGTGCGCGCATCTATGTGCAGAGGAAAGGAAAAACTATGGTAAATGTTGCAATACTCGGTTTCGGCGTTGTGGGTTCAGGTGTCGCGGAAGTGCTGACTCAGAACAAAAAGATAATTGAGGACAAAATACGCACCGAGATAAACATCAAATACATTCTCGATCTGCGCGACTTTCCGGGGAGTCCCTTTGAAGGTCTCGTCGTTCATGATTTCAATACAATTCTAAACGACCCCGAGGTCTCGGTCATAGCGGAGATGATGGGCGGCTCGCACCCCGCTTACGATTTCTCAAAGGCGGCGCTTCTCGCCGGCAAAAGCGTTGTGACTTCAAACAAAGAGGTCGTAGCAAACTTCGGCACCGAGCTTCTTGAAATAGCAAGGGACAGGGGAGTTGCCTATCTTTTTGAGGCGAGTGTCGGCGGCGGTATCCCGATAATCCGTCCGATGTGCAACGACCTCTCCTCGAACAATATAACCGAGATAGACGGAATTCTCAACGGAACGACAAACTACATTCTCACTAAGATGGCTTGTGAGGGCGCGTCATTTGACGAGGTACTCAAGGACGCTCAGAACAAGGGCTACGCCGAGAGGAACCCTGCCGCCGACATCGAGGGGCTTGATGCCGCAAGAAAGATAGTTATTCTCGCCGCGCTCGCCTTCGGCAAGGCGCTCTCTCCCGAAAAAATTTTTGTTGAGGGCATAACCGGCATCACAGGCGAGGACGTTGAGTTCGCAAGCTCGTTCGGCTGTTCGTTAAAGCTTATCGGACACGCCGAGAAGATCGACGGCAAAATTCTCGCCATGGTCTCGCCCCGTCTCATATCAGGCAGTGAGCCGCTCTCGGGCATAAACGACGTCTTCAACGGAATCATGGTTAGCGGTGACATGGTCGGCAAGGTAATGTTCTACGGTCCCGGCGCAGGCAAGCTCCCGACCGCAAGCGCGGTCTGTGCGGATATCGTTGACATAATAACGCACGCAGAGGGCGGAATGAAGCTCCCGACCTTTGAAAATGCGACTGATGCCGACATTGCGGATTTTTCAAAGTATTCCTGCCGCAGAATGTTTATTTTTGACGCGGAAAACTCAGGTATTTCAAACAGTGCGGACGCGGAAAAGATTTTCGGCAGTCTCTCGGGCTACGTTTCTTCAAACGGCAGGATTGCAGTTGTCACATCGGAAAAATTGAGCGAAAATGCAGCAGACTCGCTTTGCGCAAGGCTTCAAAACTGCAAGAATTACCGACTTCTCTGAACGCAGTAACTTGAAAAGGTTTAGGGTAAAAAATTGAACAAGAACAATAATAAAGGATGTGTTTCGGGAATACTCGGCACGCTGGCGGTCATACTCGGCGTTATAGTTTATGCCGTGCTTTCGTCTCTTCTGTGCGGAGTCTTTGTCGGCGCGAGATTTCCGGAAAAACCCGTGTGCGCGCTGCTCACCTTCCTTATCCCGAGCATCGGCATAGCTTTTGTGATTTTTGAGGTCATATTCGTTGCGTGGCAGATAAAGCTCAGCAAAAAGGGCGGCGACGGCGAGAAAAAGTTTAAGAGGATCTTCAAAATCGTCACTTTGAGTTGTATCTCTGCTCTGCTCCTGCTTTCGGTTGTCGGCGCAAACACGTATACAAAGCTCGATGACAGCACGATTTCAAAGGTCTGCTTTATCGATTATAAATCGTATGACATTGATGAAGATATTTCGCGTTGCACGCTTTCGTGCAGTGCGGACGGAGCGCTTTCTTACACCGTCACGATGAAGGACGGAGAGAAAATTGAGTTTTTCAATTCCGTCAACGCGTTTGCGGGAGGATTTAAGGAAAAATACGAAAATCTTTTCGGCTATGCCTCGTATATAAGCGAAAAACTTTCAAACGACGGATTACCTACAAGAATAGTAGGTGAAAAATATATGGAAAAGTATTATAAGGAAGACCACGCAGAGGTTTGGAAATACCTTGAAGCGATGATCCGAACGGTGGAATAATGTCAACGAAATCTCATAAGAAAAAGAAGAAAAAGAATCTACGCGCGAAAAACGGAAAGAAAAACAAGCCTGCCGCAAAATCGAACGTCAAGCAGATAATTTTAACAGGTTTATTTGGACTTATCTATCTTATCGCCGCCGCGCTTTTTTCAGTGTCTGTCTGGTATAAAAACACATTTGATATCAGCTTCAGTGACCTGCTCTTTACAATGCTCTCTCCGCTCGGCGGAACGGGCGAGAGTACGCTGGCTCAGATCTTCACCGCTTGTCTGCCCCCCACGGTTGCATTTGTATGCTTATTCATAATCGTTGCGGCTCTTACATGGAAGCAGACACCGAAAAGAAAAATTTTCCGCCGAATAGGCGCCTGTCTTTGCGTTGTCCTTCTCATTTTATCCTGCGTTTACGCGGTATTTGCTTTCAGAATACCCGAATATCTCAAAAACACGCTCACGTCCTCCGATCTGTATGAAAATGAGTACGTCGACCCCGATGACGTTGCGATAACCGACAAGGACGGGAACGCAAAAAATCTAATCTACATATATCTTGAGAGCATGGAAACTACCTATGCCTCGGTTGCGGACGGCGGAAATCAGCCCGAGATAAACTACATGCCAAATCTCACAAAACTTGCAAACGAAAACATTTCCTTCTCGGACTGTGACAAGCTCGGCGGATTCAGAAGCGTCAACGGTACGGGCTGGACTATGGGCGCACTTATGGGTACGTCGTCGGGTGTTCCCTTCTCGCTCGCGGTTTTCGGAAACCAATCGCACAACTCCCAGGGCAAGGACGGGACGTTCGTAAACGGACTGACAACGCTTGGAGATATTCTCAAAGAAAAGGGCTATACACAGGAATTCCTCTGCGGCTCGGACGCTTCCTTCGGCGGAAGAAAAACCTATTTCACGGTTCACGGAGATTACAAGATATTCGATTACTATACCGCGATTGAAGAAGGCTATATTGCAAAGGATTACAAGGTCTGGTGGGGATTTGAGGACAGGATTCTCTTTGAGATCGCGAAGGACGAGGTGACAAAGCTTGCACAGGGGGACAAGCCCTTCAATTTCACGATGCTGACAGTCGACCCTCATCACGTGGGCGGATATAAATGCAGTCTCTGCGGCGACGAACACGACTCAAAGCTTGCAAACGTCATTGAGTGTCAGGATTCCCAGGTTTATCAATTCATCGAATGGTGCAAGACTCAGGATTTCTATGAGGACACGACGATAGTTATCGTCGGCGACCACCCGAGAATGGATACCCAGCTTATCGGAGGTGACCTCACGATATACGACCGACCGATGTACAACTGTATCCTAAACTCCGCTGTCGAGTCATATTCCGACACAACAAACCGCACCTTCACGTCGCTTGACATGTTCCCGACTACCTTAGCGGCTATGGGATTTGAGATTGAAGGTGAGCGACTCGGACTCGGAACAAACCTCTTCTCCCCCGTGCCGACGCTCTGTGAAAAGCACGGCGCAGGTCAGGAGGGCTTTGAATGGCTTGACGCAGAGGTACAGAAATCTTCCGATTATTACAAGGAAAATTTCGTCGATGACAAGAATTAACTGAAAATCGGCTCTGCCTACGATGCTGTCTCCTTCTTGTGACGGCACAAGGCATAACCGAAAAGATTAAGGTTCTATAATAAATGTTGGGGTAACCAACAGATATAGCGAAAAAAATAAAAAAAGAGCATATCTGAAAAAAATCTGATAGAATATAGTTGCACAAACTT
>JBJDZM010000023.1:0-59141 GCA_051867975.1 Eubacteriales bacterium
TTATTGTTTTTTTTCGCTATATCTGTTGGTTACCCCAACATTTATTATAGAACCGTTTTTTTCTGTAAAAATTTCTTATTTTTGTGAAAACCTCTTTTCAAATGAGAGGATATTTGATATAATATATTAGTCAATCAAAAAGGAGGGCGAGTATTTGAAATTCGAAGGAGTTGTAAAGAAACTTTCGGTTGCAGGTGTTCAGGATGCCCGACTTGAGGCGAAGATTTTGATTGAAGAGTTGTGCGGTGAAAGAGTTTGCGAAAGTCGGGAATATGACGATGCCTTACTCGAAGATGCGCTTGAAAAGCGGACAAGCGGATATCCGCTCCAATATTTAATCGGTAAATGGTGGTTTGCGAGGTGCGAGTTTGAGGTGGATGAGAATTGCCTGATTCCGCGCCCCGATACGGAATGTGTAGTTGAGGAAGCGGTGAAATTTCTCCCCACGAACGCCGTCTTTGCCGACCTTTGCACGGGAAGCGGATGTATCGCGGTCTCGGTTGCCGACATCCGCCCTGACACGCGCGGAGTTGCGGTTGACCTATACCCGAAAACGCTTGAAATCGCAAAGAGAAATGCAGGGCGAAACAATGTTGCGGACAGACTTTCGTTCATTCTCGGCGACGTTCTTTCGGGTGACGTTCTCGGCGAAGATAAATTTTCCGCGATAATATCAAATCCGCCCTATATCAGACGCGGCGTGATAGACACGCTTTCGCGTGAGGTCTCGTTTGAGCCGAGAGCCGCTCTTGACGGCGGTGAAGACGGACTTATATTTTACCGTGCGATAGTCGAAAAATATCAAAAAAATCTCAGCGAGAGCGGTCGGTTTATCTTTGAGATAGGGTACGACCAGGCAGAGGACATAAGGGCAATTGCCGAGGAGAACGGATTTTCCTGCAACGTCAAAAAAGACCTCGGCGGAAATTATCGGGTTGCCGTACTCGAAAAACGCAACAATCCGAGTGTTGAGGAATAAAATATACATAGCAAAAAAACTTGGAGATAGATATGAACATACTTGTACTTGCCGGAGGGTTTTCTCCCGAACGCGATGTCTCGCTGACATCGGGAAGTTTAATTGCAAACGCACTCAAAAAAGAGGGAGAGAAGGTCTGCTTAGCGGACGTCTACCTCGGAATAGACGAAGAAAAACTTAGTTCTCCCGACCTGTTCAACACGATCGAGGGAGAAGTATACAGGGTAGAGAACAGTGTACCCGATTTAAAGGCGCTCAAAGAGCAGAGCGGAAACGGAGACGCGCTTATCGGGAAAGGAATAATTGAGCTTTGCCGCCGCGCGGACGTTGTGTTTCTCGCGCTTCACGGTGCGATGGGGGAGAACGGTCAGCTCCAGGCGACGCTTGATAATTACGGCATCAAGTACACAGGCTCGGGATATGTCGGAAGTCTTTTGGCGATGGACAAGGACATCTCAAAGAAAATGTTTGTCGGCGCAGGCGTGAACACTCCGGAATGGATATATACGTCGGTCAAAAAATTTGACAGAAGCGCATTTGAGCGGAAAATCGGATTTCCCTGTGTGGTAAAGCCCTGTTCATGCGGTTCAAGCGTGGGAATTTCAATTGTCGAGACCGAAGGAGAGCTGCAAAAGGCACTTGATTTTGCGGCTGAATACGAGGAATATATTTTAGTTGAAAAGAAGATCGAGGGCAGAGAGCTTACGGTCGGAATACTTGACGATAAGGTACTTCCGATGATTGAGATTATCCCGACCGAAGGATTTTACGACTACACGAACAAATATCAGGCGGGAAAAACGCTTGAGATATGTCCTGCCGAAATCGACGAGAGCATAAGAGAGGCGCTTGCAAAGCAAGCAAAACTCGCTTTCTCGGCACTCAGACTTTCGGGATATGCGAGATTTGACTTTATCGTAGACGGCGACGGCAAGCCGTGGTGTCTTGAAGCGAATACGCTTCCCGGTATGACCCCGACGAGTCTGCTCCCGCAAATGGCAGCGGCGGTCGGAATTGATTACGGCAAGCTTTGCAAAAAAATCGTGGAGCTTTCACTGAAAAAATAAATCAAAAAAATTGACCGCCTCGGCAATGCCGAAGCGGTCGAATTTTATCTGCAGCTGCGCTTATAAAGTCTCAAAAGCGTATATGACGTGTTTCTTAGAATTGCAACCGGCATAATACTGAGAATAAAGTTCACGATAAATATCGGAATCCAGATTGACGGGGCGGAGCAGATCGGAATAAACATAATCACAAATCCAAGCAGAGCATTTGCCGCGTGAATTACCATTCCGTAATTTGACTCGATGAGAAATCTTTCGAGGTATGCACAGTCCGCGGGACTTTGAATCTCACTCTTTGAAAATCCCGTGAAAAGACCAAGCTCGGGGACAAGATTCTTCCATTTCTTTATTTTAATTGACTTGTAGAAGTTGTGCTCGGGCTTTGACACCTCGAAAAAACGTCTTTTCGGGTGAAACCATGACTTTGGAGTCAGTCTGCGGATAATAAGCGCGGAAAGTCCGTCCTCGGCGATAACCGCAACGACTCCTATCGCCACCGAGAGCGAAAGAAAGCCCGCAAGCTCCCAAGAAAAAGGCAGAAACGCCATATTTCCGAGAATTATCAGAATGGCACAAACTAAAATCGTGATTATATAGAACATGCGTCGACCTCGCCGTCTGTTGTGTATTCAAGCTTCTTTCCGTAGAAATCCTCGTATGTTTTAACCCAGAGCGCATAATTTTCACGGCACATGCGCACGCTGTCCTCACGAATTGACAGAGATTTGTCGGGGTAGATTGGGGGGAGATAATGAATCGTATAGCTCTGCACGGGAAGTCCGTCCGAGTCGAACTTGTCGGTGTCCTCAAGAGTGATAAAGACAGGGAGAACAGGGACGTTGTTCTTGCACGCAAAGTGGAACGCGCCGATCTTAATCGGTCTCGGTTTTCTGTAATTGTACCACATCGCCTGCTCGGGGTAGATGAGTATCTTCTCGCCGCGCTCAAAAAGCACCTTCATCGCATTCATAAGAGCCTTCATGCCCTTTACGGACGAGCAGAGCGGCAGAGTGTTGCAATGCCTGAAAAGGTAGCCGTAAAATCCGCCGAAAGAGGTGTAATTACCCTCGCGAATGACCTTGTAGAGCATTTTTTTGCCGAGGATCGGGGTAAGGGTGCGGTAGACGGCGTAGTTGTCGAAGGCGTTGAAGTGGTTGCAGGTGATAAGCGCACCGCAATCGCGCACCTTTTCCATGTTTTCCACGCCGCGCACTTCTTTGATTACAACGTCTCCGCGCTTTATCATTTTTTCGAAATGCGCTTTTCCTACGCGGTTGGCAAAGAAAGAGCCTATGCGCGTAGAGAGTTTTTTTTGCGTGTAGTCCACCGAGTCCGGGTTGAGTGGGATCGTCGGGGGATCGTCGGCTACATCAACGTCGAAAAGCCCCTTTTTTTCATACTCGGCTATCCTGTCAAGCAGGAGCTGCTTTTCTTCTGATACTGCCATCAGATGCCCTCCAAGGCTTCAATAGGCTCGCTCGGGAATTCGCTTTCGGTGTCGATGCAGAAGTCGATGGGGAAGAATTCCTCTCCGAAGAATGCGCTGCGGGACAAAAGCTCCTCATAGGTCTCTTTTTCCGCGAGCTTTTCAAGGGAAGAATACTGCTCAGCATCCCTTGCCTTCTCGGCATCGGTGTATTCGGCTTTTGCCTTCAAAAGCGCGGCATAGTAGGGAGTTCTCTCTGCGTATTTCCAGAAATACTCGCCGTAAACTACGTTATCATAATGCCAAGGCTTGAAGTTTATTTTATAATGAATGATATATGGAATTTTGTTTTTGTCGGAATAGGGCATCGGAGTCTTGTTCCAAAGAATATTCAGCATTTTGACTCGGCCGTGGCAGATGACGTTGAGGTAGTCCTGGTCCTGCGCGACGCGATATGTTTTCTTTCCGAGAAGGTCGGCGAAAACCTTTTCAATGTGCATTTTTCTCATCTCGCGGAGATTCATAACGAGAATACCCGCGTTGAAGTATCTGTCACGCGGAACCGAGAGAACGACCTCGGAATACCGTGTAAAGACCTCAATATCGGTTATTATCTCGTCGGATACCGCGCAAAGCAGATTTGAACCCATCTGAGTGTTATACATGTCCGCTACATCGCGTGTGATTATTATGTCACAGTCGAGATAAAGCCCCTTGTTGTACTGAGGAAACATCTCGGGGATAAAGAAGCGGTAGTAGGTCGCTCTTGTGTAGTAGTCACGAAGATGCAGCTTCGAGCAAAGGGCAGGCATTTTTTCTGAGACATCACAGAAGGATATCTTTATGTTACCGCCGCCGATTGAAAGAATGTTATTTACATGCTCGGGGCTTATCTTTTCGACGAGAATGTTGATTTCGTAAATGTTCTTGTCCGATGCGTTGTCCTTGAGCGATTCGAGAGCCGCCGCAAGATAGGGGGCGTAATTGTCATCGACTGCAAAAAATATCGGGATAATGTTTTGTTTTTTCATAAAAAACCTCCATTGGGATAATGTAGCGCATAGGATAATGAAGCGCAAACAAGTCTCATTTCACATTAAAACAGACCACCCGGGGAAGCCCCTCGGTGCTCTGCGAAGGAAAGTATATCACTTTTTTCGGAAAATGTCAATAGACTGTTGGTTTCCATGGCTCTACCGTGAGTGAAATCTCACTCTACTGCATGGGAAAAGCAACTCTACTGCACGTAGAGTTGCTTATTCTATAAGGGTTTTCAGCTCATTTGGCGCTTGTACTGAGTGAGCTGCTGCTCCTCCTTTGTCTTAAGCTTTTCAAGTATCGCCATGTTCTCGATCATGAGCTTAACGATCTTTTCAAGTGCGGAATTAGGAGAATAATCGGCAACGCAGACATAGTTTATTCTGTCGTCGTCAACGAGCGGCTTTACCGTCTCACTGCGTCCCGAGGGGTAAAGCGCTATCGACTTACCGCCCTTTTGCTTTACCATCTTCATGCAGGGAATGTCGGTCATTCCGTCGCCGATATATATCATGTTGTTGTACGCTATGCGGCGAAGGCTTTCGTCCTGGAGACGGTTCAGGTTGTAGTCGTCGGTCACGTCTAAAATACCCTTGGATATGCGGTAGATATACTGAGTCTTGAGCGTGTAGTTTATCGCAAGTGCGGGCCAGATCGCCTCGCCGTTTTCGTCGTACATGTACTTGCAGGCGTAAATTCTCTTGAAATATTTTGCTATCGGAGTGCCTTGGATTATTTCATACGTACCCGAAGAGATGATGTAATGCTCAATGTTTACACCGAGAGACTCACCGAACTCATTGATTCGGTCGAACCAGGTCGTAACACCCTTGTAAAGAACGACGTTTTCACCGCAGGTGCGAAGATACTCTTCGGTGAGCGGTATTCCTTTTTCTCGGCATTTCTGTATCATAACGAACATGTAGGCGAGTATTTTTTCAACCTCGTGCTTTTTTGTGATATCAGCCGCGGCACCCCAGAATTCATCCGCACTCATTCCGAGATTTTTTATAAAGCTGTATTCCTGCATGTCTGTCGTGCAGAGCGTTTTATCGAAGTCGTAAAGAATTCCGAAGGTCGGTTTCGGCATATCAGTGTCCTCCTGAATTAAAGAATTACATTTCTATCCAAATATATTGTATCATAATTTTACCATCTTGTAAAGTGTCGGGTAAGATTTTTTGCAGTATTTTTGCGAAAATCGCCATAAAAGAGAAGAGAAAACCCCGAAAACGGCAGTTTTCTCTCCCATGAATCAATATAATTTGTATTTCAGACGCAGATTATCCGCTATCATCGCGATAAATTCGCTGTTGGTAGGCTTTCCGCGGTTATTTTGTATCGTGTATCCGAAATAGGAGTTGAGTGTGTCAACGTCACCGCGGTCCCATGCGACCTCAATGGCGTGGCGAATGGCGCGCTCGACTCGGCTTGTCGTGGTGGAATACTTCTTTGCAACCGAAGGATAGAGAATTTTCGTGACCGAATTTATTATGTCGGAGTCCTTGACGGTCAAGAGGATTGCGGTGCGGAGATACTGATAGCCCTTGATGTGCGCAGGCACTCCTATCTGATGAATTATGCGAGTGACCTGTGCCTCAATGTCGGGCGTGTCGTCACTTGAAGCGGGGAGGAGCAGATTCTTGGAGCCGTCCGCCTTCATACTTCTGCTTTTGAGCATGCTTTCGACGTATTCAATGAGATTTGATTGGTTGAGGGGCTTGATGAGACAAAGCTCAGCACCTGCCTGAAGAGCCTGAACGAAAATATTTTGGTTTGAGATGGGAGAGGTCATGATGATGACGGGAGGTTTGTCCTCGCCGAAGTTTGTCGCCTTGGCACTGCGGACGACGCTGAGTCCGTCGAGCTTTGACATCCAGATGTCGATTATTACGACGTCGGGGTGGAGTCTTCCGATTTTTGAGAGTGCATCCTCACCGTTTACAGCCTCATCTATGTATCTGCAACCGGCGTTTGTGAAACATTCTTTAAGCTGCGCACGTGCGGCTGCATTTTCATCGGCAATAAGGATTTTTGTATTGTATTCCATTTTTATGTATCCTCCTGTAAATTTTTGGAAATTTATTACACTAATATATTACCATAAATTAGGAGATTTTGCAATACTTTTTACAAAAAATTCCAATTGTCAAATTTACCAAAATTTTCCAAAGTATTTTGTGTTTTATATCAATAAAAGATAAATGCCTGTCGAGCGGTGCTGAATTTTGGAAAACCAAATAAAAAATGGAGAGCATGTTGATCTCCATTTTTTATGATGCCGTATTCAAGGTGTTATCGCATCAAACCGTTTTGAGATAATGAATTTCTTTTTCGTCAAGGTATCGCCATTTACCCACGGGAAGATTTCCGAGCTTGATTTTTCCTATCGCAACTCTCGAAAGCTTCAGAATACGGACATTGTGACATTCGCACATGCGGCGTATCTGGCGGTTTCTGCCCTCGTACAGCTCAAAGCAGGCAACCGTCTCGCCGTCGCTCTCGCCGACCTTCGTGACCTTTACGGGAAGAGTCGTCCTGCCGTCGATGTCTATTGACTCACCG
Source organism: Eubacteriales bacterium (assembly GCA_051867975.1). Lineage (GTDB taxonomy): Bacteria > Bacillota > Clostridia > Oscillospirales > CAG-272 > SVTX01. Next base: position 7,076 of record JBJDZM010000023.1, read on the forward strand.
AGCGTTGTGAGGTCTCCCTGTGAGAATTTGCCCTTCAGCGTGACGTGGTATATTTTGGGGATAGAGTGGCGCGGATGAGTCAGCTTGTTTGCCAAAGCGCCGTCGTTTGTCAAGAGGAGAAGTCCGTCAGAGTCCATATCAAGGCGACCGACGGGGTAGAGCCGCAGAGGGTTTCCGTTCTTGTCTTTGACGTCGCGGCACAGGTCAGTGACGTTATACCTGCCTTTTTCATCGCTCGCAGTGCAGACTATGCCGCGCGGTTTGTTGAGCATGATGCAGATTTTTTGGTCGGTTTGAGCTTTTATCGGTCTGCCGAGGAAGATGACCTCATCTGCCTCGGGGTCGACCTTCTCGCCAAGTTCGGCTACGTGGCCGTTGACACTGACATTTCCTTTTTTTATTTCCTCTTCGGCGGCGCGGCGAGACATGATACCGCAGTCGGAAAAGAACTTTGAAAGTCTGATTTTTTCCATTTTTCTTTCCTTATGATTATAAATAACCAAGCGACAGTGAACAGGAAGAGCCGTTATCGGGCTAATCCTTTCCGAACAGCCGCTCAAATATGCCTTTTTTGACATTCAGTTTGTCAACCGCATATTTTGTGACTATCTTCGACTCTGCGATCTCCTCGCCGTTAAGGGAAAAGACCAGCCGACCGAGACATTCTCCCTCGGCTATCGGCGCTAAGCAAAATCTCGGCAATTCGACTGTGCATTTGACCTCACCGTATCCGCGCGGAAGAATAACCGTTACGTCTTGCGTGTTTTCAAGCATCACGTGGTCAGATTGCCCACCGCTTATCGGCATTATGTAGGAAAAAGAGCCGCGAGTGCAGAGTGTCCGCGCCTCGTAGAGCGAAAAGCCGTAATCGAGCATCTCGGTGTGGTCGCGCCAATCGTCCGGAGCGGAGAGAGTAACGGCGATAAAGGTCAGCCCGTCACGCTCGGCGGCACTGACAAGGCAACGTCCGCTTTTCTTTGTAAATCCCGTCTTGACACCGACAGCGCCCTCGTATGAGCCTAACATTTTGTTGTGATTTATAAGGAGTCTGACACCCTCGGTCTCGTTGAGCGGAATTGTTTTTTTGTGAGTCGAGACGATTTTTTTGAAGGTGCTGTTTGAAAGTGCCTCGCGCGCGATGAGCGCAAGCTCACGTGCGGTAGTGAAGTGGCTTTCTCCGTCAAGCCCGTGAGGATTTTCAAAATGCGTGTCGCAAAGCCCCATGCTTTGTGCCTTTTGATTCATCATTTCGGCAAATTGCTCAACGCTTCCTCCGACCTCAATTGCAATCGCTGCGGCGGCATCATTGGCCGACTCAAGCATCATGGCGTAAATCAGGTCTTCGAGGGTGAGCTTTTCCTCGGGGTAGAGATAGACCGACGAGCCTTCGACTCCGACCGCTAAGGGCGAGACCGAAACCGTCTTTGAAATGTCGCAGTTTTCGATTGCGACGAGTGCCGTCATTATCTTCGTGGTCGATGCCATTGGCATGCGCACGTCGGGATTTTTCGAGAAAATCACCTCACCCGAGCAAGCCTCGATGAGTATCGCGCTTTTTGCACTCACATCGGGGGTGGCGAGAGAGGAATTATTAGCCTTGATAAATACCGACGTGCCGGCATTTTGCGTGCTGTCAGCGTCCTGCCACGGGTCCTTTGAATGATTTAAAAAGACAAAAAATCCCCCAAGACACAACAACAATACCGCGGCGAGTGCCGAGGCAAATACAAGCGTGTTTTTCTTAGAAGATGTTTTTTGCATGATACTCCTCCGGGACAAGTAATTTTCTCTAAATTATATTTGTCCCGGAGGAATATTATTACCGATTAGCCGATGTCGGGATAGAAATTAATCTTCCTCGGTCTCAGACTCCTCAGCCTCTGTTTCCTCTGCTTTGTCCTTTGCAAAGAGAGCCTTTATCTTCGCGATGATCTCGGGAGCGCGGTCGATGATGTCGGAGAGCTGCTCCATTGGGTCTGTCGGGTTCTTTACGCCGATGTTGATAAGCTCAACGCTTCCGTCACGACTTACGCAGAGCATACCGATAGGCTGGACCGAGATGCCCGCTCCGCCGCCTGCGCCGAAGTTCTGGTCCTTGTTTGCAGGCTGTGTTGCCTTTTGGTCCTTGTCATTGAAATCGAGACCGCCTGTTGCAAAGCCCATAGCGACCTTTGAGATCGGGATGATGGATGTGCCGTTTGCCTCAATGGGCTGACCGATTACGGTGTCCGCACCGATGATGTTCTTGATTTCTTTGAGGGTTTGTTCTACAACGCCTTGAAGTTTGTTTTCGGATGACATGATTTTTGATCCTTTCTTTTATGTTGATTTATTTCTTTTAATTTTTGCTTGGGTTGCTGTTACTCTTCCGTATGATTAAGAGTTTTTCTCGGTGCTCGGCGAATTGTGTCCCGAGGGGACAGAGGGTTTTATCTTAACATATCCGAAGATGAGCTTAAATCCGCTCTTGAGGGCTATTCCGAGTATTCCGCCGAGACTTGTCGAGAAACCTATTTTGACGTCCGCCTTAATCTCGTCGGAGAGAAAATCGGGGCGTATGTCTATCTCTGCTGTGCTTCTGCCGTGGAGATTTGAGTGTTTTTCGATGAAATTCAGCGTAGGCGAGATAGCGTTGGTTATTGCGTAATACATAAGAGCTGTCTGAGCCGCATCGGCTCCGCCTATGCTGAGCTTTATTCTCGCTATGTGGAAATGTACCTTTGTGAAGAGTCCGGGGAAGAAAAATCCAAGTGTCTTTAACAGAAGCGAGATGAGCGGCGGAAGCGGAGGTCGAGACGCTTTTTTGCGAGCCTTTATCGCCTTCTTTTCTTCTTTTGAATGGCTTGCCTGCTCCTCTTGACGGCGTTTTTTCTCATCAGCCTTCTTTTTCTTTTTGAGTGCCTGCGCCCGAGCCTTCTTTTCTGCCTTTCGAGCGTTTTTCTTGTCCCGTTTGGCGATTTTTTTGAGAGTGTAATTACTCAGCTTGTATTTTTTCTGCTTTTTGGGCAGAATTTTTATTTTGATGCCGCAGACCATCACGGTAAGATTAAGCTCGTCCGACATGTCGATGGTCACACGGACACGCACGGCGAACAAAAATACAAACAGTGCAATTATACCGAGAAGAATGTACAATGCAACTATAATTTACCACTCCTTTCAATCAAAATGTAAAAATCCTCACGCTTGACCGTTATTGCCCGTCCGAGTCTTCGCCCACGGTCTGTGGCTCTGCCGAAGAAACAGAGGTCAGAGCCGAGGAAAATCCGACTTCTTCAACCGCCAAGGCTTCCTCGGCAGGAGCGGGAGTCAGCTCGGTCTCGGGGAGGTCGTCAAGCGACGAGAGTCCGAAGACACGCAAGAATTTCTCGGTCGTCGTGTAGAGCATAGGTCTGCCGGGGGCATCGAGACGGGAAAGCGACTCGATAAGTCCCTTGTCGATAAGCGAAGTCATAGCATATGAGGAATCAACTCCGCGCACGGCATCGACGAATGAACGGGTGACGGGTTGATTGTATGCCACGACTGCCAAAGCCTCAAGCGTTGACGCGGAGAGATTTCCGCCGCGCTTTATGCCGAGTGCCTCGCGTATGTAGGGGAGAAATTTCTCCTTCGTCGCAAGCTGGCAGGAGTCGGGGTAGGTGAGTAAGAGCAGTCCGCGCTTTGATTTTTCGGAATTGTATTCCTCGCACATTGCTTCAACCATGCTCTTGATATCGTTTTTTGATAGTCCCAGCACCTCGGAGAGCTTTTCGTATTCTACGGGGTGTCCCGCGGCGAAAAGAATCGCCTCGATCGCGGCAGTGACCGACTCAAGCTTTATTTCAATTTTTTCTTCACGGTTCATATGCCGTCGCCCCCCTCGTTTTCATTTTCGCCCGATTCGCTCTGCGTTATCACGTCGTCGGGATCTTCATTTATTATAAACTGCGCTCCGTCGTCAAGGAGCGTGCCTTCAAAATCGTGGATTAAAATTTTCCTTATTTTAATAAGCTCCAAGACTCCGAGGAATATCGCTATCATGTCGGGCAGAGAAACCGAATCCGAAAGGAGCTCGCGCAGAGTAGTGACCTTCTTTTTCTGCATCCTGCGAATAATACCGGTTATCTTGACCTCGACCGGAACGATTGGCGAGCTTATCATGGGTGTAAAGACCTCGCGCTCAAGCTTCGGTCGGTTTTCGTTATAGGTTATTATTCTGCGAACCGCAAGACACAGGCTGTCAATCTCTTGGTCGAGTACAAAGGTTTTGTCAACCGAAATCTCGTCGGTGTCCTTCTCAAGTCTGCCCGAAAAACGAGGGTAGAGAAGCGCCATTTTTTTCGCCGCCTCTTTTGCCTGCTGATATTTTAGGAGTGCATCGGTAAGAGCGGCGCGTGGGTCTTCCTCTTCTTGTTCCGTCTTGGGAAGCAGTAGCTTGCTTTTTATCAGCATAAGCTCGCTTGCCATGACGAGAAATTCGCCGGCAAGCTCCATGTCAAGGCGCTTAGCTTCTTCGATATATTCGATGTATTGCTCACAGATGATATTTATTTTGATGTCGTCGATCGCCATTTTGTTTTTGTGGATCAGCGACAGGAGAAGGTCGAGAGGTCCTTCAAAACTTTCAAGTCGGTAGCTTATTGCGTCCAAATTCCGGGACCTCCTTTCCAAAGTCATAGTTAAAAGAGAAGAGAGAGCAGTTTAAACGTCGAATTTGCGATAAGATTGAACAATTTGTCTGCAACCCAGCCGAAGGGGGAGAAGTTGAAAAGTCTTGAGCATACTATCATCAATACAAGAATACCTATCATGATGTATTTTTCGTATCTCATCATGGAAAAATAGATTTTCTCGGGGAGAAAGAGCGAAAAAAACCGCGAGCCGTCAAAGGGCGGAATCGGTATCAGATTAAATACCGCAAGCACGAAATTCATAAAGCCGAGGTAGTAAAAGAAGTTTAAAAGAACTGTCAGGACGTTGGTCAGCAGCTCATTCGTGAGAATATCGGCTGCAAAGAAGGAAAAAAGAAATAGTGTCACGGAGTACAAAAATGCGCCGATAATGCCTATCAGGATGTTCGATACAGGTCCCGCGATTGCGGTAAATGCCATACCGTACTTTGGTTTTCTGAAATATCTTGCATTTATCGGCACGGGCTTTGCCCATCCGTAGCCGAATATTAACATGCAAAGTGAACCCATAGGGTCGATATGCTTGAGTGGGTTCAGAGTGACGCGTCCTAAATTGTAAGCGGTCGGGTCTCCCATTTTGTAAGCGATATATCCGTGAGCCGCCTCGTGAGTCGAGAGCGAGATTAGTATTACGGGAATCATTAGCAGAAGGCTTATGATTGCCTCACGGATATTTCCGCTTGAAAGAATTGAAAATAACATTTTTTATTTCTCCGAAAAATTACAAAACTATATCGGCGAGGTCTGCGATGGCATGCCAAAGCTCCTGCTTTCCTTCCCCCTTGAGCGAGGAAAAGGGAATAATGGGCGTACCCTCCGCTATCATTGGGTCTGTGCTGATTTTTTCAATTATCGCCGCGCGGTCTGTCTTGTTGAGCTTGTCGATCTTCGTGATGACAATGATATAGGGCATATTTGCGCTGTTCATCCAATTTATCATCATGGCATCGTCATTTGTGATGCCCGCACGGCTGTCCACGAGCTGAACGACTCCGCGGACAAGGTCAATGTTCTTGTTTTTGGTAAAATATCCGTCGGTGAGGCTCTGCCAGACACCCTGAGAGTCCTTGCTCCTTGCGGCAAAGCCGTAGCCCGGCAGGTCGACGAGAAATAGCTTTTTGTCAACCTCGTAGAAGTTGACGGTTACCGTCTTTCCGGGGGTCGCCGAGACACGCGCAAGGCTCTTGCGCCCGAGCAGCGTGTTTATAAGCGAGCTTTTTCCGACGTTTGAACGCCCCGAAAGGGCGACCTGAACTATGGGGTCTGTCGGGAATTGGCTTGCAAATCCGGCGGTCATTTTAAGGTTAACATTTTGAGTATTGAGTCCCATTTTGAAGCCCCGGCGACATGCGCCTGCCTTTCATTTGATTATAAGGTTATGCCGACAGACTGAAATTCTATTTATCATTTTTGCCCTTGGCATCGGCACGGTTTCGGTTACTGCTGACGGTATGAAGATTTATTGAAGCATCGGTCTCGGCTTTTACGACGTTCTTTACTTCAACGGAAGTATTTACGAGCGCGTTTGCAAGCACCTCACTTGCGCGGCGGCAGGGAATAAAGGTCACGTTCTCACGGACAACGGGGTCGATTTTATCAAGATCCTTCAAATTGTCCGCGGGAATGAGTATCGTCCTGACACCTGCCGAATATGCAGCCATGGTCTTCTCGCGAAGACCGCCGATGGCGAGTACGTTTCCGCGAATCGTTATCTCACCCGTCATGGCAATGTCACGGCGGACGGGAATGTTCGCAAGAGCGCTTACAAGTGCCGTCAAAGTCGTTACACCTGCGCTCGGACCGTCCTTCGGGACCGCACCCTCGGGAAAGTGGATATGTATGTCCTTCTTTGCGTAGAAATCGGTGGGAATATTGTATTTATCGGCAATCTGGCGCGCGTATGTCACCGCCGCATGAGCGGATTCCTTCATCACGTCGCCGAGCGAGCCTGTAAGCTCTAACTTGCCGCTGCCGTCCATTATCGCACATTCGACCTTCAGCAGGTCACCGCCCGACTGAGTGTACGCCATGCCGTTGACGACTCCGACCTCGTCGTATTCGCCGATAAGCTCGGGAATGATCTTGCGAGGACCTAAGAGCGACTCAACGCTCTTTGCGTTTACGGTCATGCTCTTGATGCCGTCCTCAAGCATTTTCTTGGCGGCCTTTCTGCACACCGCGGCTATCTCACGTTCAAGATTGCGGACGCCCGACTCGCGTGTGTAGCCGTCGATTATCTCCGAGAGTCCGTCGTCGGTGAATTTCAGCATGCGCTTGCTGAGTCCGTGGCGTTTTAACTGCTTTCCGATGAGGTGATTTTTGGCAATTGCGAGTTTTTCACTCTTTGTATATGTCTGAAGCTCGATTATCTCCATTCTGTCAAGCAGTGGGCGGGGAATACGGTCAAGCGTGTTTGCCGTCGCTATGAATATGCAGTCGGAGAGGTCGAAGGGAAGCTCCACGAAGTGGTCGCGGAAATATTTATTCTGCTCGGGGTCGAGTACTTCAAGCATGGCGGAGGCAGGATCGCCGCGTCCGTCGCTTGCCATCTTGTCTATCTCGTCAAGCAAAATGAGCGGATTTCTCACCTTTGCCTGCGACAATGCGTTAATGATTCGTCCGGGCATAGCTCCTACGTAGGTTTTTCTGTGTCCGCGGATGTCCGCCTCATCACGCACGCCGCCTAAAGAGACGCGAACGTACTTTCTCTTCATCGCCTTGGCAAGAGACGCGGCAATAGAGGTCTTTCCGACACCGGGAGGGCCGTAAAGACAGATTATCTGACCTTTAAGCTCGGGATTTAACTGCTTGACCGCAAGATATTCAAGTAAGCGGTCTTTGACATCGTCAAGCCCTTCGTGGTCGGCATCAAGTATCTTTTTTGCCGCCGCGATGTCGGCTCTGTCCTTCGTCGTCTCGGTCCACGGGATTTCAAGACATACGTCGAGGTAGTTTGCGATGACCGTCGCCTCGGCTGAACCGAAAGGCGACTTTGCGAGTCGGTCGGTCTCCTTGAGTAGCTTTTTGCTGACCTCGTCGGGAAGTTTAAGCGCCTCGATCTTCTGTCTGTATTCATCGACCTCGCTCTCGCCGCCTCCGCCGAGCTCGTCCTGAATTGCGCGCATTTCCTCGCGCAGATAGTATTCACGCTGAGAGCGGTTTATCCTCTCGCGAGTCTTTCTGTGTATGTCGTTTTCAAGTCTTAAGACGTCTATCTCATCCTCGGCAATTTCAAGCACCGCCTCAATTCTTCTGTAAGGCTCATAGAGCGAAAGGATCTCAAGCTTGTCCTCGTGCTTTATAAAGAGTCCCGAGGCGATAACGTCCGCAAGCAGTGCGGGATTTTTGATGCTTTTGAAATTCGGCAGGATGCTCTCTGCAGGGGGAGGGAGCAGCTTTGCCATCGCCTGTGCCGATTCGTTAAGACGGCGCAGATATGCCTGATTTTTAACGCTCGGACCGTCGGGGAGCGTTACCGTCTTGCAGATAACATTGGCGGTAAAATACCTGCCTGTTCTTCTGTAATCGGCAACGGTGGCGCGTGAGACACCCTCGGCGATGCAACGAACGCTGTTCTCGCCTGCGCCTATAAGCTGCTTGACTTTTATGACCGTGCCTATCTCAAAAAGCTCGGAATTTTCATCGTCCTCGTATTTGTACGGGACGGCAATTGCGTATTTTGAACCCTCAAACGCCTCTCTTGCCGCCTCGCTTGAACCAAAGCGCTTTTCTTTTATTTCAAGATTGACTATCTCGCCGGGAAAGGCGACAGTCGACTCAAGTGCGATAAGGGGTAAGGACAGCTTTTCTGCCCGCGTGGTATATTCTGACATTTGTAATCTTCTCCAATTTTGCGTGTATCTTCAACGATACTGATAATCCAATACATTATATCATACTTCCGCGCACTTTTCCATAGTTTTAAAAGAATATTTACATTTATATATGCCATATTCATTTTTTCTGTTTTTTCCAATATGTTCCCCCGACGCATCCCTGCATCCTCGCCTCGTCAAAAAAGAAAGCACAACCTGCGTTTTTCATAGCGATCCGATATCATTAGGTTGATATTTCGCCGAAAAAAGAGCAGATTGTGCAGGAAATTAATAAAGCGGAGGCGCGGACCTCGCGCTTTACTCGGGGCTATCATTATACACTATCCGCGGTGTTTTGTAAATATCCATTTTGTACGATTTTTTGTCGCAAATTTTGGCGAAAAGTATAGTATGAAAAAATTTATGGTTTTTGTCGCAGTACTTTTTGTGCATTTTAACAATCGAGGATGTCGTAGTGGGAGCGGTGTCCTGGGCGGCACCGGTCGGGCGGATAGACTTGCGACATGAATTTGGGCTACGATGCTGCCGGCTTAGGACAGAATAATTGAAGGAAAAATCCGAAAAATTCAAAAAAACTATTGACAAAGACTTTTTTGCGTGGTATAATATGTGCCGTAATAAAGAGAAGTTCCGCTTCCACCCTGCCGCAAAGCGCGCTCGGTTAATATTCAAAAGCCTTACACGGTAAAGAAAAAGGCTTGGATTGTGCGCGGAGTTTGTCGTCCGCGTTTTTCTTTTCTTTATCTATCGGTGCGAAAAGAGACTCGCACCCAAAACCATGACAAATATTAAAAACATACATATTTTTTACAACGGAGGTGTGTACCCATAGCAGCAAACAACACTAAAGATACTCTCATAAACGAGGCGATCGATTTCCCCGAGATAAGAGTAATCGGCGCTGACGGAGAGCAGCTTGGACTCATGAGTTCAGACAAAGCACTTAAGATGGCATATGACAAAGGTCTTGACCTCTGCCTTATGTCGGCACAGGCAAATCCGCCCGTATGCAAGATCATGGACTACGGCAAGTACCGTTTCGACCGTGAAAAGCGCGAAAAGGAAGCCAAGAAGAAACAGCAGACCGTAGAGCTTAAGGAAATTCAGCTTTCCCCCAGAATCGACACCCACGACTTTGAAACGAAGGCAAAGCAGGCTAAAAAGTTCCTTGAAGCCGGAAACAAGGTAAGAGTAGTCATGAGATTCCGCGGAAGAGAGATGAGTCATATGGCGATAGGCCGCGAGATCATCGACAAGTTTGCAGAATTTTGCAGCGATGTCGGAACGGTGGACAAAAAGCCCGCCGTTGACGGACGAATCATGAGTATGGTGGTATCACCCATAACGCAAAAGAAAAACTGAATAATATTTGTAAATTTTAATTTTTAAGGAGTATACAAAAATGGGAAAAGTCAAGACACATAAGGCTTCTGCCAAGAGATTTTCGGTTACCGGCACAGGTAAGGTAAAGATGAATCACTGTCATCACCGCCACAACCTCGGTCTTAAGACACAGAAGAGAAAGAGACATCTTCGCACGGGCGCTATCATGAGCGAATCCATGGCAGGCAACATCCGCACACTCATTCAGAAGTAATTTAGTCGTAATCGAGAAAGGAATATTGAAAAATGGCAAGAGTTAAAGGCGCTATGATGACGCGCAAGAGAAGAAATAAGATGCTGAAGGCTGCGAAGGGCTATTGGGGAGCAAAATCCAAGCACTTCAAGATGGCTAAGCAACAGGTAATGAAGAGCGGCAACTATGCATTTGCAGGCCGCAAGATGAAGAAGAGAGACATGAGAAGACTCTGGATAACCAGAATCTCCGCTCAGGCTAAGGTTTGCGGAATGAACTATTCCACATTCATGAACGGTCTCAAGAAGGCAGGCATTACACTCAACAGAAAGATGCTCGCAGAGCTTGCAGTCTCCGACAAGGCGGCATTCGCAACACTCGCAGAGCAGGCAAAGGCAGCCCTCTGATCTACTTCAATAAAAACCCGGTAAGATGACCGGGTTTTTGTCATAGATAGGGGTAGGGAGATTTTTGCATTTTGCGGCTCCCACGGTCGATTTTAACGCAAAAAATCGGCTTTTATCTAATATTTTTTGACAAAAAAGTAATTTATTTACATATAATTATATGTCAAGTTTGGGATGATGACGGTCATTTGAAGATTGATGATGCCTGTTGTCATAAATTTTCAGCGCAAACTCTTTTTGCATTTTTATGCAAAAAATGTATAAAATAAGGGGGATAAAAATGCCTTACATCGGCGAGATAGTGACCTCATCTCAAAATAAATACGTCGCTCTCGCGCGCTTGCTCGGCGAGAGAAAACAGAGACAGAAAAACGCTCTTTTTCGGTTTGACGGAGTAAAATTGCTCTGCGAAGCGGCAACGAAAGGCACCAAGATCGAGTTTTTGCTTGTCAGTGAGAGCGCGTACGACGCTGTTTTTGACAAGGCGGAAAAGCTGTATTCGATAACCCCTAAGACGCCTGACTGCAAGATTATTGTCGTCTCGGACTCGGTTTTTGAAAAGATTTCCGAGGAAAATGCGCCCGAGGGCGTGATAACGGTCGCAAAATACGATACGCAAAGGCACCGTGCCGTCTCTGCTGACGAGATAAGTGTCGGCGAGGGCGAGAACGTATTGCTGCTTGAGTCGGTGAGAGATCCGCAAAACGTCGGCGCGATAATGCGCACGGCGGCGGCATTTTCGGTCGACCGAGTGATAATGAGCGCCGATTGCGCCGATATTTACAATTCAAAAACGCTCCGCGCGTCGATGGGAGCGGTATTTTCTCTGAAAATCGACCGCGTTGACTCGATCTGCGCGGCGATAGGTGCCGTGAGACGGTCGGGTAGGCGTGTGTTTGCCGCGGCACTCGACGGCAGTGCGGTAAGGCTCGGTGAGTCATGTTTCCGCGCAGGGGACTGTGTCGTCATCGGCAACGAGGGGCATGGACTCTCGGAAAAGACGATATCGGCGTGTGATGCGTCGGTGTATATCCCGATGGCACCGGGTGTCGAATCGCTTAACGCGGCGGTCGCGGCGTCGGTTCTTATGTGGGAATTCTTCGGCTCAAAGACGGGCTTTTGCGAGAGCGGAAAACGAGAAGGAATGGGAGGACGAATGCCATGAAGCATGCGGCTAAATGGATATGGTTTGCCGAGAAGTGCGGTGTCGGAAACACTGATCTGATGACGGTTTTCGAGAAGTTCGGCTCTGTAAAGGACGTTTATCTTGCCGACTATGACGAATATATCGAAAAGGGTGTCGGCGAGAGACTTTCCGAGATTCTTTCCGACAAGTCGCTTGACGGTGCATATTCGATAATGAAATATTGTGAGGTCACGGGTGTCGGAATACTTACGTATTCGGACGAAAATTATCCTAAGAGTCTGCGTTCTCTGAAAGACCCTCCGGCGGTGCTTTACTATGTCGGAAAATTGCCCGACTTCAATAAGCATCTCTGCATTGCCACTGTCGGCACGCGCAAGATGAGTGAATACGGCATGAGGTCGGCGTATAAAATAGCCTATGAGACTGCGGCGTCGGGCGCGATAGTCATAAGCGGTATGGCACTCGGTATCGATGCGGTTGCGGCAAGTGCCGCAATGGCGGCGAATGGCAAGACGGTTGCGGTGCTCGGATGCGGAATAGACGTTATCTATCCAAAGGAACATAAGAAGCTTTACAACGCAATCAAGCAGAACGGCGCGATATTAACCGAATATCCTCCCTCAACCGAGCCTCGCGGATTTAATTTTCCGGTAAGAAACAGAATAATCAGCGGACTCTCTCAAGGTACGGTAGTTATCGATGCGGGCGAGAAGAGCGGCGCGCTGATAACCGCCAAGACCGCGATACTTCAGGGAAGAGACGTTTATGCCGTTCCGAGCAATATTGACTCTGAAAATTCATCGGGCACGAACGCTCTGATACGCGACGGCGCGCAGGCGGTGCTTTGCGGAAACGACATAGTGAAAAATTATGTGTATCTCTTCCGTGATACGCTTGATGTGCAGAGAATGAAGGCGAGCGAGGAGAGATCGGAATTTGACGCCTCGGTCCTATCACGCTTCGGAATCAGGGCGCGAGGCGGTGTTCCCGCATTTGAGGGAATATCGGCAAAAGCCGAAAAGGAAAACAGTAAGTATTCCGAGGTAAAAGAAAAAACACACGAAAATAAAAAACAGGACGCGCGTGCGCCTGTGTCTGAGCCCTCGGCACCGAGAGCGGAGCATAAGGGTGACGATTCCATGGCGGCACTTCAGTCGCTTGATGAAAAACAGAGAAGGATATTCGACGAAATGCCGCTTGACAGGGCAATCTCGCTCGACTATCTTCTGAAGACGGGATTTAAGCTCGGAGAGATAATGTCGGCACTGACAAAGCTCGAGATAAAGGGACTTATCTCATCTCTCCCGGGTGGACTTTACACAAGGAAATAATTGAAAGGATATATAGCTTTTACATGGCAAATTTAGTAATCATGGAGTCGCCTTCAAAGGCGAATACGGTCAAGGGCTACCTTGGCTCAAACTACAAGGTTATCGCATCTGTCGGACACGTCCGCGACCTTCCGAAATCAAGCCTCGGTGTCGATATCGAGAACGATTTTGAGGCGCACTATATAAACATTCGCGGCAAGGGCGAGCTTATCAAAGAAATTAAAAAGGAAGCGAAGAACGCAAACAAGATATATCTCGCAACCGACCCTGACCGTGAGGGCGAGGCTATCTCGTGGCACCTTGCGACCATCCTCGGAATACCTGTTGAGAAGACCATGAGAGTCACGTTCAACGAGGTCACGAAGAACGTCGTCAAGGCGGCGATAAAGAACCCCAGAAACATCGACATGAATCTGGTCGACGCACAGCAGGCGAGAAGAATACTTGACCGCATAGTCGGATACAAGATATCCCCACTGCTTTGGAAAAACGTCAAGAACGGACTGAGCGCGGGACGCACGCAGTCGGTAGCCGTAAGAATAGTCTGCGAGCGCGAGGAAGAGATAAGAAGCTTTATTCCCGTTGAATATTGGAACATCGAAGCGGTGCTTGAAAACGAAGAGGGCAAGAGTTTTACCGTGCATTTCTACGGCGACAAAAACGGTAAGATCGATATTGCAAACGAGGGCGAGGCGAACAAAATACTCGCGGCGATTGACGGCAAGCGCTTCAACGTCACATCGGTAAAGCGCTCAACACGTCACAAGCTCCCATCTCCCCCCTTCACGACGTCGACTCTCCAGCAGGACGGTTACAGAAAGCTCGGATTTCAGTCGCAGAGAATAATGAGAGTCGCTCAGGAGCTTTACGAGGGAATAAACGTCGGCAGTGAAAACGGCGGCGTGCAGGGTCTTATAACCTACATGCGTACCGACTCGCTCCGCATCTCTGCTGAGGCGCAGGCGGCGGCAAGAGAGTATATCGCGGAGAAATTCGGCGATAAGTACAACACCGAAGAGCCGAGACAGTATAAGTCAAAATCGGGTATTCAGGATGCGCACGAGGCGATAAGACCTTCGCGCGTTGACCTTGAACCCAAGAAGATAAAGTCATATCTCACATCTGACCAATATAAGCTCTACAAGCTCATCTGGGACAGATTTGTAGCGAGCCAGATGGAGTCCGCGACACTTGCAACGCTCTCTGTTGACACCGAGTGCTCGGGCTACATCTTCCGCACGGGCGGATATACCGTGACCTTCCAAGGTTATATGGCGGTCTACGACGACGGTGCGGATGAGAGCGGTGACGACATCGCAGGGCAGAAGAACGCAAAGATACCGGAGCTTTTCGAGGGAGAGCAACTTGACTGCAACCGCATAGACCCCTCAAAGCACTTTACCGAGCCTCCTCCGAGATTTAACGAAGGCTCGCTTGTAAAATTCCTTGAAGAAAAGGGAATCGGACGTCCGTCTACATTCTCGACGATAGTTACGACGATAATTTCGAGAAACTACGTCAAGCGCGACGGAAAAAGTTTGGTTCCGACTCCGCTCGGCGAGCTTACGACAAAGCTCATGTGCGAGAATTTTGCCGACGTTGTTGACTACAAGTTCACGGCAGACATGGAAAACGATCTTGACGCCATCGAAAAGAACGAAAAGAGTCTCAATGCAGTTCTTCACGAGTTCTGGAACGACTTTTCACGTGAGCTTTCGGTTGCGGAGGAAAAGCTCGGAAACGCCAATATCGAGGTTCCCGTCGAGGAGACCGACATCATCTGCGACAAGTGCGGAAGCCGCATGATAGTCAAAAACGGACGGTTCGGCAAGTTTGCCGCATGTCCGAATTACCCGACGTGCAGAAACACGAAGCCACTTAACGAGAACAAGCCCAAGGTTGAGGAGAATGATGCGGCGGCAGAGAAAAAGCAGCCTAAGATTGCCGATTTCAAGTGCGAGAAGTGCGGCGGAGACATGGTGCTGCGTACGGGAAAATTCGGCAGCTTCTACGCCTGCGCAAACTACCCCACGTGCAGATTTACAAAGCAGAAAACGAAGAATATCGATGTTCCTTGCCCCGAGTGCGGAGCAAAAATTGTTGTGAAATACAGCCGCAACCGCACGGTATTCTACGGCTGTGAGAGATACCCCGAGTGCAATTTCTCGTCATGGGATATGCCCGTGAATGAAAAATGCCCCGAGTGCGGAAAGCCGCTGTATCAGAAGAAGGGCAAGCAGCTGCTTGTCTGTCACGACGAAAAGTGCGGTTTTTCAAAGCCTTATACCGCACAGCCCGAATCTGAGGAAGAATAATGTTTACGAAAGAATATGTAAACGTCTACGGCGCGGGACTTGCGGGCTGTGAGGCGGCGTGGCAGATAGCAGGGCGCGGAATAAAGGTCAGGCTTTACGAGATGAAGCCGAAGAAATTTACTCCGGCGCATCACAGTGAGGGCTTTGCGGAGCTTGTCTGCTCAAACTCTTTGCGCTCGGACAGACTTACAAACGGCGTGGGGCTTTTGAAGGAAGAGCTGTATAGACTCGATTCGCTCATAATGGAGGCGGCATACGCCACGCGCGTTCCCGCAGGCTCGGCGCTTGCCGTCAACCGAGACGATTTCTCGGCTTACATTACGGGAAAGATAAAAAACCACCCGAATATCGAGGTCATCGAAAAAGAGGTGTCGGGTGTAGAGGACGGCGTTATTACAGTTATCGCCACGGGACCTCTTACAAGTCAGCCCATGGCTGATTACATAGAGAAGACACTCGGGTGCGAGGGGCTTCATTTCTTCGATGCGGCGGCGCCAATCGTCGATGCGTCAAGCATAAATATGGATATCGTATATGCGGCGTCGAGATATGACAAGGGAGATCCCGATTATCTAAACTGCCCCATGAGCCGCGAGCAGTACGACGCGTTTTACAACGCGCTCATCACGGCGCGCGAGGCGGAATTGCACGACTTCGACCGCCGCGAGCTTAAGGTCTTTGAGGGCTGTATGCCTGTTGAGATCATGGCAAAGCGGGGCTATGATACGCTCTGCTACGGTCCACTCAAGCCCGTCGGACTTGTCGATAAGCGTACGGGAGAAGAAGCGTTTGCGGTGGTGCAGCTTCGCCGCGAGAACGCAGAGGGAACGATGTATAATATCGTCGGATTCCAGACTCATCTTGCGTTCCCCGAGCAAAAGAGAGTCTTCTCGATGATACCGGGACTTGAAAATGCGGAGTTTTTGCGCTACGGAATAATGCACCGCAACACGTATCTTGACTCCCCGAAGTATCTTGATGCCGACTACTCGCTGAGAAGTAACAAAAACATTTACTTTGCGGGGCAGATGACCGGCGTTGAGGGATATATTGAATCGACAGGCTCGGGATTTGTCGCGGGGGTCAATGCGGCGGCGAGGATACACGGCGAGGATGCCGTCATTTTCCCGAAGACCACAATGCTCGGCGCGATGGCGGAATATATCAGCAGGGGCAATATGTCGGGCAATTTCGTCCCGATGAATGCGAATTTCGGAATCGTTGAACCCCTCGGATACCGTGTTAAGGGCGGAAAAGTCGCAAAGTACGAGGTAATTGCGGCTCGCGCGCTCAGTGCGCTTGACGAATACGCCGAGAGACTCGGCGCGAAAAACAATAAAATCAGGAAAAACGAGGAAAACCTGAATGAGGATAATAATTGACATAATGAGCGGAGACCGCGCGCCTCTTGAGACGCTTAAGGGGGCGGTCGACGCCAAAAAAGAAGAGTATTCCGAGGGCGTTGACTATACGCTCGTAGGGGACGAAAACGTAATAAGAAAAACTGCCGAGGAGAACCAACTCGATATCTCGGGCTTTGATATAGTACATACGGACGTTACTCTCGACATGCACGACGACCCCATGTCGGTCATGAAGGAGAAGAAGGACTCCTCACTTGCGCGCGGACTTAACATGCTCGCGAAAGGCGAGGGCGATGCCTTTGTCAGCTGTGGAAATACGGGTGCGCTCTTTTGCGGTTCAACTCTCATTTTAAAGAGAGTCAAGGGTGTGCAGAGAGCGGCGATAGGCGCGATATTGCCGCTTACAAAGCCTTTCATGCTCATGGATTCGGGTGCAAGCGTCAAGGTCAACGAGGACTATCTCCACATGTTCGGAGTTATGGGCACGGCGTATATGAAAGCGATATACGGAATAGAAAACCCGACGGTTGCAATGATAAATAACGGCTCCGAGGAGCATAAGGGCGGAGAGCTTCAACTGTCTGCTTATCCTAAACTTATGGAGAGCAAATATATAAACTTCATCGGAAACGTCGAGGGAAATCAGCTGCCGTTCGGATACTGCGACGTTGCAGTCTGCGACGGATTTGTCGGAAACATCGTGCTTAAAACGAGCGAGGGCATGGGCAAGCTGATGGCATCCGAGCTTAAGGGACTCTTCAAAAGCGGCATCGGCGGTGCGGTAGCCTACCTTTTACTCAAAGGAAAACTCAAGAATTTCAAGAAAAAATTTGACTCGACCGAGCACGGCGGAGCGCCGATTTTGGGAATTACAAAAACGGTAATTAAGGCCCACGGCTCGTCGAACGCAAAGGCGTTTAAAAACGCGATCCGTCAGGCGATAGCGTGCGAGAGGGCAGGTGTCGTCGACATAATCGCAAAGGAAGCCGCAAAAGTTTCGGCAGAAAAGAAGAAGGCGGCGGCAGAGGCACAGGGTGCCGATGCGGAATAAAAACAACGGGAGGATGTATCCGTATGGCAGGGAGCAGCAGGGACATAAAACTGCTTGAAGATAGAATCGGATATAGATTCAAAAACCATGAGCTTTTGGAGCGTGCGCTGACGCACTCGTCCTACTCAAATGAGTCGGGACTCAAAAATCACCATATGCTTTGCAACGAGAGACTTGAATTTTTGGGTGACAGTGTGCTATCCATTATAACGAGCAATTATCTCTATAAAAACTTTTCCGACTGTCCCGAAGGAGAGCTGACGCGTATGCGCGCCGAGGTCGTCTGCGAGAGGGCGTTGTCGGGATATTCCGAGGCTATCGGACTCGGAGAATTTCTCCTTCTCGGTATCGGCGAGGAGAAGAACAACGGCAGACACCGCAAGTCCATTGTGGCAGATGCTTTTGAGGCGCTTTTGGCGGCGATTTATCTTGATGCGGG
Organism: Eubacteriales bacterium; assembly: GCA_051867975.1. Taxonomy (GTDB): domain Bacteria; phylum Bacillota; class Clostridia; order Oscillospirales; family CAG-272; genus SVTX01. The sequence continues at coordinate 25,215 of JBJDZM010000023.1, forward strand.
TGATGACGGCATGGAGACCGCGCAAGAATTCCTTTTACCTTTTATCACAAAGGAAATCGAGAACGTAAGACAGCGCGGCAGCTTTAACGGCGACCCGAAAACACTGCTTCAGCAGTTCGTTCAGCAGGCGGAGGGGGATTTCCTTGAATACGTCGTCGTAGGAGAGAGCGGTCCCGATCACATGAAATTATTTAAGGTCGAGGCGAGACTCAACTCAAATGTTATCGGCAGAGGCGAGGGCAGGAGCAAGCGCGAGGCGGAGCAGAATGCCGCGCGTGAGGCTCTGGAGCTTTTCTCGTTCGATTGATGTAAAAATGAAATGAAAAAGAAAAATCACAGGAATATACCGATCTTTATTCCGCATCTCGGCTGCCCCAACATGTGCGTTTTTTGCAATCAGCGTTCGATCTCGGGGAAGCAGAGCTTTTGCCGTGAGTCGGTGAAGGACGAGATCGATGCGGCACTTGCGACGATTCCGGAGAATTGCGAGGTCGAGATAGCCTATTTCGGCGGCTCATTCACGGGTATCGACCGCGAGCTGATGATATATCTGCTCGACGTTGCCGAGGATTACGTCAAAAATCCGAGAGAAGGCCGGGCATGCGTCACGGGAATTCGGATGTCGACACGTCCCGACTACATAAATGACGAGATAATCGGGATCTTGTCGCGCTACACGGTAAAAACGGTCGAGCTTGGACTTCAAAGCATGCGTGACGATGTGCTTCTGCTCTCAAAGCGGGGACACACCGCCGCCGATGCCGAAAATGCTTGCAGAATGATAAAAAAAGCAGGGTATTCGCTTGTCGGACAGATGATGATAGGTCTGCCCGGCTCAAATATCGAAGACGAGATATTCACCGCGGAGAGAATTTGTGAGTTGGGGGCTGACGGCGCGAGAATATACCCGACGGTCGTATTTTACGACACCGAGCTTGCAAAGATGGCTTGCGGCGGAGAGTATCGCATGCTTGAAATCGACGACGCGGTGGAGCGTTCATGTGAAGCACTGAAGATTTTTAAATGCCACGGTGTTGAGTGCATACGCATAGGACTTTGCGCCTCGGACAACCTCGGGGACGACTCGTGCGTTATGGGCGGTGCAAATCATCCTTCCCTTGGCGAGCTTGTCATGGGAGAAGAATATTTCGACAGAATGACGGCGAGCGCTGACATGATTATCCGTGAGTGTGGCTGCACGGGCGGTGAGCTTGTCTTTACCGTGCCGACGGGAGATATGTCAAAGGCGGTGGGACAGAAGGGCAGAAACCGCAAAAGACTTGAAGAAAAATACAAAAATTATAAGATTTCAATAAAAGAAGCGAATGTACCTAATTTAGTTTCATCAATCGGGAAACAGTAACTCGGAGGAATAAAATTGTATCTTAAATCAATAGAAATGCAGGGCTTTAAATCCTTCCCCGACAAGACAAAGCTTGTGTTTGATGCAAGCGATGCCGAAAGAGACGAGACGGGTGTCACGGTCATCGTGGGTCCTAACGGAAGCGGAAAATCGAATATTGCCGATGCCATGCGCTGGGTGCTTGGCGAGATATCCTCGAAGACTCTGCGTTCGACCAAAATGGAGGACGTCATCTTCGGCGGAGCCGACAGCCGTAAGCCCATGGGCTTTGCTGAGGTCTCGGTCACATTTGATAATACCAAAGGTCCGTCTCGCCTTGAGTGTCCGTACGACGAGGTCACGGTCACGAGGCGTTATTTCCGCGCGGGCGAGAGTGAGTATTACATAAACCGCCGCCCTGTGCGTCTGAAAGACATATATGAGCTTTTCCTCAATACGGGTATCGGACGTGACGGTTATTCGATAATCGGTCAGGGAAGAATTGCCGACATGGTGTCGAGAAAAAGCGAGGACAGACGCGACATATTTGAGGATGCGTCGGGAATCGCAAAATTCAGACATAAAAAGAGCGAGGCGGAGCGAAAGCTTAAAGCGACTGAAGAAAATATGGTCAGAATAAATGACGTGTTTTCCGAGGTCTCGGCTCAAATAGGTCCTCTTGAAAAGGAGTCTCAGAAGGCTAAAAAGGCTATCGAGCTTATGGAGATAAAGAAAAAGGCAGACGTCTCTCTCTGGCTTTTCGACACCGAAAAATACCGCGCGGATATTGCCGCGGCGGAGGATGCTCTGCGCCATTCGGAATTTGACCTTCGCAACGCCGAGGACTCAATGCAGTCGCTTGATGCGAGAAACGCAAAGCTCTATGAGGCGGCGCAGAGCGGAAAGCTCGCGCACAATCAGCTCCTTAACATGATAAAGGAGAGCACGGGCGAGATATTTAAGCTTGACAGCGAATTTCGAGTAAACGAGACGAATATAAAGCATACCGACGAGCTTATCGAGACAGCGAAGCAGTCGCTTAGTTCAAGCGAGCGTGCGATAGCCGAGGAAAAGATTAAGAGCGAGGTGCAAAAGGATAAGATCGGAGAGCTTGAAGATGCCGCCGGACAAAACCGCGAAAGACTTGAAAAAATTGAAGATTCGATATTCGATGAAAAGGTTAAAATAGACAAGTGCAATAAGGACATCGACACGATTTTCGCAGATATAAGGGCGGCGGAGGAAGAGGCGGTCGACATAAAGGTCCGCATCTCGGTGCTTGAAAACGCACGAGAGAGCGGAAGCGACCGAAACGCGGGTGTCCTCGAAGACATAGAAAGCTATGAGGAAGAGTCACAAAGACTTGAAAAGTCGATGAAGCTCAAGCAGAAGACGGTCTCGGAGTACGACGAGTCTATCTCGGAGATAGACCTGGAAATTGAAAAATGCGACAAAGAGTTAACAAAACTTAACTCTGATATCGGAGAGAAATACGGAGAACTGAACCAAAAAAAGCTTCGCCTTGAATCCTGCGAGCAGAGAATTAAGACGATCAAGGCTATGGAAGAGCAGTTTGAGGGATATAATAACAGTGTGCGCTTTGTAATGAAGTCATATGCCGAGGGCAAAATAACCGACCGACACGGCGCTCCATGCGGAAAGATATACGGTCCTTTATCAAAGGTCATCTCGGTCGATACGAAATATGTCACCGCCATTGAGACGGCTCTCGCGCAAAATCTTCAGCACATCGTAGTCGAGGATGACGAAACGGCGAAGAACGCCTTGTTTGCGCTCAAAAAAGCCGAGGCGGGAAGGGCAACCTTCTTTCCGCTTGAAATGGAGAGGCAGAGCGAGACGCATGAGATGGTCGAGGCGAGACGCTTTCAAGGCTACATTGCAATCGCAAGCGAGCTTTGCATGTGCGACGGGAAATTTGACGGAATAATCGGCTCACTGCTCGGCAGAACGCTCGTGTTCGACAACCTTGACAACGCGAATATCATGTCACGAAAGCTGCAAAGGCGAGTTAAGGTCGTCACGCTTGACGGACAGGTCATCAACGCAGGCGGCTCGTTCACCGGCGGTTCGGTTAAGCAGGGCGGAGGAATGTTGTCGCGAGCCGACGAGATAAAGAGACTTATGTCCGAGGCAGACGAGTTAAAAGTTAAGGTTTCTAAACTTTCTGACGAGACCTCAAAGCTGAAAGAAAAAATATCAGATCTTACGTCCGACCGCACCGACCTATCCGACAGAAAAGACCTCGTAAGCGTCTTAAAGAACACCGAACTGCAGGCGCTTGAAAAGATAAGCGGACAGTTTGAGTCGAATAAGGCTCTGCTTGACAAGCTCAAAGAGGATTACAGGCAGATGCTCGAAGCGGCGGACAGATACGACGACGATATCGCGGAACTCAAGCGAGAGGAAGAGGCGCAAAACAAAAAGATTGAGGAATATACCGCGGCGCGAGAGTCAAGGCACTCCAAAAAGGTCGAATGTGAGGACAGGCTTCGGGCGTTTGAGGACGAAAAGACCGCCGCCGTCATAAGGTCAAGCGAGATACAGAAGGATATTGAAAACTCGCGCGCACTGCTTGAAGTATCCATCGAGAGGATAAGAGTCTGCGAAGAGGATATCAACGCCGCTAAAGCGAGAATTGACTCATACCGCGCGCAGGTAGACAACATCACGGTTGCGCAAGCCGAAAACCGCAAGAGATATGACGAGGTGCAGGGTGAGCTTGACAAGCTCAACGCAAAGCGCGCCGAGGTCGAGGAGGGCAATCTTGAATTTGACAAGAAGCTCGCCGAGATAAACGGCATGATGCGCGACAAGATGGCGGAAAAGGAAATGATATTCAGAGTACATACCACCAACGAGTCAAGACTTGAAAATCTAAGGGAAAAATACGACAAGCTGGCAAGCAGACTTTGGGATGACTATGAGCTGACGCGTGCCGACGCATTGAGCCTCGGATATCCGCCCGTAACAGAGGAAAACCGAGCCGAGGTCGCAAAGCAGCAGACCGAATGTCAGAATAAGCTCAGGCATATCGGTTCCGTCGACCTTGACGCGGTAAATAAATATAACGAGGTCAAGGCGAGATACGACTATATGTCCGAGCAGATAACCGACCTTGAAAAATCGAAGTCCGAGCTTGAAGGCATAATCCGCAAGCTGGAGAGCGAGATGAAGACGGCGTTTATCACGGCGTTTGACCAAATAAACGAGAATTTCGGTAAGACCTTCTCCGAGCTTTTCGGCGGCGGCTCTGCCGAGATATACCTCACAGACCCCGAAAACGTGCTTGAAAGCGGAATTGAGATAAAGGCGGCACCTCCCGGAAAGATAATCAAGAATCTGATGCAGCTAAGCGGCGGCGAGCAGGCATTTATCGGAGTTGCGCTCTTCTTTGCAACGCTGAAGGTCAACCCCACGCCCTTCTGTATTCTCGACGAAATAGAAGCGGCGCTGGACGAGGTCAACGTCGAAAGACTTGCGCAGTATATCAAGCGTTATACCGACGGAACGCAGTTTATTATGATAACGCACCGCCGAGGAACAATGGCGGCGGCGACGAGGCTCTACGGAGTGACCATGCCCGAGCATGGAATTTCAAAGATACTCACACTTGATGTCAAGGACATTGAAAAGAAGAAGGATGGTGAATGGAATGGCATTTTTGAGTAAACTTTTCGGGAAAAAGGACAAAGATAACGAAAAAAAACAAAACGAGGCACAACAGACCATACTCGATGACGATAATGACGGAGAGGAGGGCTTGACCGAGGAGGAGATAGCCGCCGCAGAGAGGTACGAGGAGGAGCATAGAGACGAGTTTATCGGGACTACTCCTCTTGACGTTGACGGCGAATTTCTCGACTTTGAAAGCCTGATTGATGACGATGAGGAATATGACGAGGAAGAATTTGAAGCACAAGAGGAAGATGAAGAGACGTTAGCAGACGTTGAGGCAGTCTACGGCACAGAGAGTGACGGGGCGGAAGAGTCAGAAGAGGAACCCGAAGAAGAACCCGAAGAAGAACCTGAAGAAGAAACCGAAGAGGAAGAAGACAAGGTATCCTTCTGGGAAAAACTCAAAAACGGACTTGCAAAGACCAAAAACGCGCTTTTCGGCTCGGTTCACGACCTGCTTTCAAACTTCGTCCGAGTTGACGAGGACATGCTCGACGAGCTTGAAGAGCTGCTTATCATGTCGGACATCGGAGTCAATGCGACAGAGCAGATAATCGACGAGCTTCGCGCGCGCATCAAGGACGGCAGACTTAAAGAAAAGGAGCAGGTCGTAGGTGCGCTCAAGGAAATTCTTTCCGAGATGATAGGCGAGCATCAGCCCTTGGTGCTTGAGACGAAGCCGTCTGTCATTCTCGTTATCGGCGTAAACGGTGCGGGAAAGACGACGTCTATCGGAAAAATGTCAAAGAGACTTCGCCTCTCGGGCAAAAAGGTAGTTGTCGCGGCGGCGGATACCTTCCGTGCGGCGGCTATCGACCAGCTTGAGGTCTGGTGTCAGAGAGCGCGTGTCGATATCGTCAAGCAGAGTGAGGGAAGCGACCCTGCGGCGGTCGTGTTCGACGCTATCAGCTACGCAAAGAAAAAGGAAGCCGACGTGCTTGTCATCGACACGGCAGGAAGACTTCACAACAAGGCAAACCTTATGAATGAGCTTGCAAAGATAAACAGAGTTATCGACCGCGAGCTGCCGGGGGCATCGCGCGAAAACCTGCTCGTGCTTGACGCGACGACGGGACAAAATGCCGTAATTCAGGCAAAAGAGTTCAGCAAAGCGGCGAATATCACGGGAATTACACTCAACAAGCTCGACGGAACTGCAAAGGGAGGAATCGTGATTTCAATCAAGCAGGAGCTTGGAATCCCCGTCAAGTTCATCGGTGTCGGCGAGAAGATCGACGACATGCAGGAGTTTGACGCAACACAGTTTATTGACGCATTGTTTGAATGATATGAAGATAGTATTGGCATCGAGAAATAAAAAGAAAAAAGCCGAGCTTCTCTCTCTGCTCTCGGAGTACATCGAGGGAATCGAGATACTTTCTCTCGACGATGTCGGAATTTACGGCGAGATAGAGGAAGACGGCGAGACATTCGAGGAAAATGCGCTTATCAAGGCGCGCGTCGCGGCGACGTCCGGATATATCGGTGTCGGCGACGACTCGGGACTTGAGGTCGATGCGCTCGGCGGCGCGCCGGGTGTTTACTCGGCGAGATATTCGGGAGAGCACGGAGACGACGAGGCGAACAATACCCTTTTGCTGAAAAACCTTGAGGGCGAGCGCAACAGACACGCCCGATTTGTCTCATGTATAGCCTGCGTTTTCCCCGAAAAATACGGAATTGAGCCTTTCACGGTGAGAGGATGCGTTGAGGGTGAAATACTTTCCGAGAGGCACGGCGGGGGAGGATTCGGATATGATCCGCTCTTCTACTATGCGCCCCTCGGCAAGACTCTTGCCGAGGTCACGGCAGATGAAAAGAACAGAGTCAGTCACAGGGCGAATGCGATAAGGTCATTCGCGGAAAAACTAAAAACAATTAAAGTTGAGGATATGGAATGTTAACATCAAAACAGAGAGCATATTTGCGCGGACTCGGCACGTCCTGCCCCGCCATTATGCAGGTAGGAAAGGGCGGAATCACCGAAAACCTTTTGAAGACAGTCTCCGATGCACTTGAAGCGCGCGAGCTTGTAAAGCTTTCGGTGCTTGAAAACTGCGCGGAGACACCGAGAGAGATACTCGACAAGCTTTGCGCCGAGCTTTGCGCTGAAGGCGTGGCGTGCGTTGGGAAAAAGATAATTCTCTACCGTGAATCGGTCGAGAAGAAGACGATAATCCTGCCGAGATAAAATGCTGAGAGTAGGAGTATATATGGGGACATTTGCCCCGATACACAAAGGACACGTTGAGGCGGCACGAGCCTTTATAGAACAAATGTGGCTTGATGTTCTTTTCGTCGTGCCGACATGTAACCGAGCAGCGCAAGACGTGAGCGACGAAGACAGAACCGAGTGCTGCCGTATTGCCTTTCGAAATATTGACGGAGTGATCGTCAGCGACATGGCGATAAGACGGGGCGACGGAGACCGCATCTCTATTCTTCGGGAACTTTCCGAGGGCGGAGACCGCAGACTTTTCATGCTCTGCGGAAGTGACGAGATGCTGACTCTTGACAAGCACGATAACGTCGGAGAGATATTCAAGCTCTGCTATCCGGTCTATGCCCGCCGTGAAAATGACCGTTCGCTTGACACTGAAATAGTCGCAAAGAATACCGAGTATTTTGAGAAATACGGAAGATATGTCATCAAGCTTGATGCTCCCGTCACTGAGATCTCATCGGGAGAAATACGCAGGATGATAAAGGACGGCGAGGATGTGTCAGAATACCTGGACAGTGAGGTCCTAAAATATATAAACGAAAAGGAGCAATACAGATGAGAGAGCAGATAAGTGATGAAATGCTTGACTCACTCAGAAACAGCTTAAAGACGAAAATGTCGGGGTACAGATTGGCGCACACCTTCGGAGTTGAAGAAATGGCGCGAAGGATAGGCGAGATATACTGCCCCGAAAAGGTGAACATGCTGCGCGCCGCGGCACTTCTTCACGACATTACAAAGGAGTTGTCAACCGAAGACCACAAAAACATCTTCTCAAAGCACGGCATGGAGATGAGCCGTGAGATGGAGGAGGCGTACCCGACACAGCACGCGGCAAGCGCCGCGCTTGAGATTCCGGATAGGTATCCGGAATTTTCGGACAGAGAGATAGTGGATGCGGTGAGATATCACACGACGGGACGGGCGGACATGAGCCTGTGTGAGAAGATAATCTACCTGTCTGACTACATCGATTCGACACGTACATACAGCGATTGCATATTGCTTCGCGATATGTTCTGGGGCGCTCATCCCGAGAATATGACACAGAAAGAGCGGCTTTTGCATCTTGACAGAGTCGTACTCAAATCATTTGAACTTACGATAGAGGACCTCAAGGAGAACAACAAACCGGTAAGCCGCGAGACGGAACAGGCAAGGGATTTCCTGCAAAAACAAATAAATGAAACGAAATAAAAAGGAATATGAACATGGAAGAAAACAGAAATGAAGAAATAAAATCATTGAGAGGTGCCGAACCCGAGGATCTGGCGCAGGCAATTGCCGACATCCTTGACAACAAAAAGGCTAAAGACGTAAAGATTATAAAGGTCAGTGACAAGACGATTATCGCAGACTACTTCGTGCTTGCAAACGGAAACACCTCAACTCACGTTCGCTCGCTTGCCGACGAGGTTGAGTTCAAGCTCGCACAGGCGGGAGTAGAGGAAATAAGACGCGACGGCGGGGGCGGAGCGGAATGGAGAGTGCTTGACTATGCAAGCGTTATCGTCCACATATTTGACCGCGAGGCGCGCGAATTTTATAAACTCGATAAGCTTTATAGCGATTTTGAATAATGGAGAGCTTGCGGAAACGGGGGAAATGATAATGAAATATATGGAATACAAGGCTCCCGAGGTTGAGCTGATTTGTGCCGACATCGATATTCTTACTTTCAGTCCGGAACTTGAAAATGACGAGAAATGGAATCTTGGCGGAGTACCGCTCACATAAAGCCTAAAAGAAAATGCAGTTAAAACCGTATATAGCAAAAAACAAGGGTTTCAAACGGGAAACCCTTGTTTTTTTGTGCTAAATTCGAAGTTTAGGATATCATTTTTCGGGATTCAGCGACAATGTTTCAATTAATTCTATCCTTTGAACATCGCTCCGATGCCTTTTATGAGCAGAGAGAGCAAGAGCAAAAGAGCTAAGAACAGAATTGAAAGCGAGAGAAAAGCGGACAGGAGAGAGCCGAATGAGACGGCTGTCCCAACGAATGAAAAAAACGCGTCCCGTGATATGAGATAGATAATTCCGTCGACTAAAAGCAAAATTATTGATATAAAGAGAAGTCCGCGCAGACTGCTTTTTATGTCCGATGCGCTCATTTCCATGTGCGTTGATATCATGACAGCCAAAACCATGAATACCCACCAGCGCCATGAGGTGAAATTATGGGGTGAGAACAGTGCTTTTATCATACCCCAAACGAAACTCGATACCGTAGAAACCGGTGAACCCCCAAAATGCAGGGTGTGCATTTCCGACGTGACCGAGCCGAACGTACCGGGAGTGAGTATGAGCATAAAGAGCAGGACGAATGCACCGCCGAGAAGTACGGGCGCAGTTCCGATAAAGAAATTGCCGATTTGATGGTAGATATTCTTTTTATTATATGTATGACTGACGTGTCCGAGCGAGCCGTCGGTCGATTTTGGCTGATAAAACTTGATTTCGGTTACCTTGTGTCCGAAAAGCAGACACATCGCGGCGTGGCTCAACTCATGTATCGGCGTGCCGACAATTCCCGTCACAAGCAGCAGCTTCGGACCGTGTTTGCCCGCAACCGAGCAAAAACCGCGCCGCAGAAGTGAGATTATCCAACCGAAAAGAAATATTACTCCCGCTGTCGAGACAATTTGAGTCAAAAAACCTATAAATAAGTCCATATGTACACCGTCAATTTCCTTTGTATGACTCGATTGCGTCAATATCGTTGCGTGTCAGCTTGCAAGCGAGATTTTCGGTATCGTTGTCATAAATAAGAAGAGTTCCGTAAGGCTCTTTGTCGTAATCAATATCACCGACGTAATAAAAATCTGCATAGACCGCTATTACGCTGTCGTCGATCTTTATCCCGTCGAAAACAAATTTTCTGTAATTGTAAAGCGTTTTTTTCGCCGAGACAGACTTGGTTGCGAAAAACCGCTCGTATCTTACGGCTTCGGGAGTTTTTCCGTCGTTGTCATCGGGGTTGTCGGGAGTCAGATCGTACATTACGGTAATCGTCACGTTGTAAACATCCTCGTCGCGCGAGGGAACAGAGTCGAGCTTATAGTCTTCCTTTGTGTACTTCAGCGTGCTGTTATTGTATCGGAATACGAACTGTATCTGGTCGATATCCCGAATGATCGTTGATTGCGTTATTGCAAAATAGCCGTAATTTTCCTCTGCACGGGTGAATTTTGACTGCTCCTGCGTAAAAATGTCGAGCTTGCCGTCCTGCTCTCTGTAAGCGTCGGCGAGCTTGTCTGTGACGATTATCGTGTCCATTTCGCGCGGGTCATTATTGCTGTCAATAATTCTCCAGAGTAAAAGGATTACTACGGCGGCAATCACAAGAGTACACAGTGCCTTGAAAATAAAGCCTGCGATGCGCCATTTGTATATGTTTCGAGCCATTTTTGTCCTCTCAGTTCATATTTTTCAGCCTGTCGAGCGCGTTTTGAAGAATTATTTGCGCGGAAAGTGTGTCGATAACGTTTTTTCTTTTTTGACCGCGAGTGTCGGTCTCGTTGAGGTAGCGCGACGCCGCCATGGTCGTCATTCGCTCGTCAAGCATGACTACGGGCATGTTTGGGACACCGCTCTCGGTCATTTTTTCGGAGAGAACGGACGCAAATTTTTGAGCATGCTCGGCGCGCGGACCGAGCGAGCCGTTCATGTTGACGGGAAGACCTATGACAACACCGCCCGTGATACCCTCGCTCTTGATTATCTCGCATATCTTCTCGGCAGTCTTCTGCATACCGCCGACGCTTATCTGCCCGATGCCGGATGCCAAAAGACGAGTTCTGTCGGACACGGCAAGCCCCGTGCGTTTGTCGCCGAAGTCGACTCCGAGAATTTTACCGCTTGTCGCTTTTATTCTTTGCATTATAAACTCCATTCTGCCGCTTGCGGCAGTGCAAAAAGTAATCGGTGAAAATTGCCGAGCAAAATTCGTGCGTGAAACAGGTTGCTTCACCGTTAAACAGAAGTCACTTTCACGCAAATCTCCGAAAAAATTAAAACTTAAATTCTGCCGACGTAAGGCTTATAAGCAGCTTTAGATTGTCGGGCTGGATCTTTGCCTCATGCGCGGCGCGGTTGCGGTGTATCTCACCGCAACCGGTGCATTTGTGAATGATAATGTAGCCCTTTTTTGCGTCGGTTATCACCTTGACAGGTTCCATCGGCGCGCGACATTCGCAGGCACGGTCGCCGGGATTGACGTCGACGTGAAGTGACCAAAGGCAAAATGGGCAGTGGTTGCGAGAGGTGAAGCCTAAGGGCTTGACCTCCCGTCCGCAGTGAGCGCAGATAAAGCCCGAGTCATTTTTTGTAAATAATTTCTGTTCCATTATTCTTCATTGACCGTATCACAGAGAGCGTCGGTGAGGTCAACGCCTTATTTTTTTAAATGTTTTTTCGTGCCGTCGGGATACTCAATAACCGTATTGTCAAGCTGGGCTTTGAAATTCTTACGGAATTCTGCGAGAAACTCCTGACGGAGCTTCTCACGGTCGGCAATCTCCTCGGGTGTCAGCACCTCGCCTGCCTTGACACGGCGTGAGTATTCGTTTAGCTTTTCGGTTCTTGATGACATTTCTTATCCTCGGATATTAAGACCAAGCTTATATGAGAGGTCTTTGATTATCTTATTTGAGACCTTGTCGGCTTCTTCAACGGTCAGAGTGCGGTCGGGCGCACGGAGGATCACGCGGAACGCAACACTCTTTTTGCCCTCGCCAATCTTTTCTCCGCGGAAGATATCAAAGAGCTTGACATCCTCGCAGAGCTTTCCTGCCGCCTTTGCCATGACCTCTTCAATCGTTCCGACTTCGAGAGATTCGTCGCAGACGAATGAGAAGTCACGGGAGACCGAGGGGAATTTGGGCAGGGGCTTATAGTCAACGGTCATGTCTGACTCTGCGAAGATGGCGTCAAACGAAAGCTCGGCGGCATAAATCGCGGTGTAAACGCCGTAGTTCTTTGCGGTCAAGGGGTGGATCTGACCGAAGATGCCAAGCTCACAGCCGTCAGCAGTTACAACCTTTGCACATCTGCCGGGGTGAAATGCCGCATCGTCGGTGTAGGAAACAAACTTCGCCCCCTTAATTCCCGCCGACTCAAGAATATTCTCAATAACGCCTTTGAGCGAATAGAAGTCTTCGTCCTTTCCGTAAGCCGCCAAAGTCAGAACCTTGTTTTCGGTCGGGAGTGCCTCTGTGTCATCGGACGGTATATAGGTTGCCGCCATTTCAAAGAGACGTACGTCGTCATTTGAAAATTTGATATTTCTCGCAACTACCTCAAGCATGGAGGGAAGCGCAGTCGTGCGCATAACGCTCGTGTCCTCGCCGAGAGGGTTGCTTATCACAACCGAGCGGCGCAGAGGTGAGCTTGCGTCCATTCGCACCTTGTCATAATATTTGGGACTGATGAACGAGAAGGTCTGTATCTGGTCAAAGCCCATGCCGTAAAGCATATGCTCGCAGTCGACCTCATACTGCTGTTTGGGCGTTCTGCCGCCCTGAGTCGTCTCCGCGTAGATGCAGGTCGACTTTATCTTGTTGTAGCCGTAGATACGGATGATTTCCTCTGCGATATCCTGCATGCAGGTAAGGTCGTTTCTGAACGAGGGAACGATTATCTTGTCCCCCTCAATTTTACATTCAAGGCGTTCGAGAATGCTTACCATATAGTCGCGGTCGAGGTCAACACCGAGGAATTTATTGATCCTCTCAACCTCGAGAGGAAGAACAACGGGTTGGGGCTTCGTGGGGTAAACGTCGATAATTCCGTCAACCACCTCTCCTGCTCCGAGCAGTTGAACCAGCTCGCAGGCGCGCAGAAGACCGCCCATGCAGTTCTCGGGGTCAAGTCCCTTTTCAAAACGGGAGGAGGACTCTGTCCTCATGCCGTTTTTCTTCGCCGTAACACGTACCGAGGGTCCGTTGAAGCAAGCCGACTCAAATACGACGGTCGCTGTCGAATCCTTTATCTCACTGTTTGCGCCGCCCATAACGCCGGCGAGAGCGCAAGCCTTTTTGCCGTCTGCGATAACGAGCATCGAGGAATCAAGCGTGTGGTCCTTGTCGTCGAGCGACTTGAAAAGCTCACCGTCAAAAGCACGGCGGACATTTATCTCGGAGCCGTCGAGCATCGCGTAATCAAACGCGTGCATGGGCTGACCGTATTCGAGCATAACGTAGTTTGTGATATCGACAATGTTATTTATCGGGCGCACGCCTGAGGCGCGGAGTCTCATGCGGAGCCAGAGCGGCGAGGGCGCGATCTTGACGTTCTTTACGACCTTTGCCGCATAGCGGTAGCAGAGGTCGCTGTCGCTTATCTTGACCGACAGGTAATTATCAATCTTATCGCCGTCGTTCATGTCCTTGACACAGGGAGAAGGAAGGTTCAAAGGCTTATCGAAGCTTATCGCGGTTTCGCGTGCAAGACCGATGACCGAGAGACAGTCGGGGCGGTTTGACGTTATCTCAAACTCGACAACCGTGTCGTTGAGCATCAGCGCGTCCTTTATATCCATACCGACCTTGTCCTCAAAATCTTTTCCGAGAATGAGGATTCCGTCCTCAATCGCCTCGGGCATGTCGTGGAGCGTGAGGTTAAGTTCGGCTATCGAGCAGAGCATGCCGTTTGACTCAACGCCGCGGAGTTTTCCGGGCTTTATCGTAACGTCTCCGGGGAGATGTGCCACGGGAATAGCCGCAGGGACTATGTCGCCCTCGTGTACGTTCTGCGCGCCGGTAACTATCTGGACTATCTCGCCGCCGATATCGACCTGACAGATGAACATGTGGTCGGAGTTCGGGTGACGCTCCATTGAAATGACCTTCGCGACTCTGACGTTCTGTATGTCCTCGCCGAGTTCTTCGTAGCACTCGACCTTGGAGCCAGTGTCTGTCATTCTGTCGCAGTATTCCTTTGTTGAAATACCGTCTGTATTTGTGAAATCATGTAACCATTTAAGTGAAAGATTCATTATTTTAGGCTCCTTTCTTAGAATTGCTCTACAAAACGAACGTCATTTTCATAGAAATGACGGATGTCGTCGATGTGATATTTGAGCATTGCGATACGCTCAACGCCCATACCGAAGGCAAATCCGCTGTAGATCTCGGGGTCGATTCCGCAGTTGCGAAGCACGTTCGGGTGAACCATTCCGGCACCGAGTATTTCGATCCAGCCTTCGCCCTTGCAAAGACGGCAGCCCTTACCGCCGCACATAAAGCAGGAGATATCGACCTCAGCGGACGGCTCGGTGAAGGGGAAGTGGTGGGGGCGGAAGCGGATGCGAGTCTCCTCGCCGAATTCGGTCTTCGCAAATGTCTCAAGCATGCCCTTAAGGTCGCCCATCGTGATTCCCTTGTCGACAACGAGTCCTTCCATCTGGTGGAAGAGGGGAGAGTGAGTTGCGTCCATGGCATCGCTTCTGTAAACGCGTCCGGGGGAGATTATGCGAATCGGGGGCTTCTGCTTTTCCATGACTCTCGCCTGAACGGGGGATGTCTGCGAACGGAGCAGAATTTTGTCGGTGATGTAGAATGTGTCCTGCGTATCGCGCGCAGGGTGGTTTTCGGGGATATTGAGAGCCTGGAAGTTGTAGTAATCGTACTCGACCTCGGGTCCCTCCGCAATAGAGAATCCCATGCCGATAAAGATGTCCTCCATGTCTCTCTGCACAAGCGTGAGAGGATGGCGGTGTCCCATCTTCGACTTTTTGCCGGGAACCGTAACGTCGAGCTTTTCGGCGAGCAGCTGTGCATCAAGTGCGTGTGCCGCCAGTGCCGTCTTCTTCTCGGCAAGCGCCGTCTCAATTTCGGCTCTGACTTCGTTTGCAATCTGACCGACTATCGGTCTCTCTTCCGGCGAAAGCGCGCCCATACCGCGCAGAACGGCGGTAAGCTCGCCCTTTTTGCCGAGATATTTGATGCGGAGAGCCTCAAGTGCCGCGTCGTCGGTCTCGGGAGATGCAATTGCTTCAAGTGCCTCTCTTTTGATGCGATTAAGTGTTTCTTTCATTTTTATGTGTCCTTTCTTGGGGGGTGCGCTAAGGGAACTTTTTGCAAAAAGTTCCCTTAGGAACCCTCAAAAACCTTTCATAAAAGGCTTTGTATGAAAATATTATCTGAAAAAATGGATTTAGTTCATCAGCTCAGCTGATCTTCGGATGGTTTTGGTCGCCGAAGACTAAAAAATTCCAAAATGGAATAGCAAAAATACAATGCCTGCCTGAACTATTATGATAAGCGGGATACCGAGCATGAATTTGACATGCTTTGTTTTGTGACGGATTATCAGCATTGTGATGAACATAGCAACGCTTCCGCCGAGAGCCGAGAGGAGCATGAGGGTTTTTTCGGGTGTGCGAAGCTCAACGCGGTTCTTTTTCGATATTTTCTTGTCATAGATGCAAACTATGACGGAAATGATAGAAATTATCGCTATATAAGCCAAGAAAATTGACAGAGCGAGGTTTTCTTTGATGAATGACAGAGCAAGATTTTCTTTTATTTCCGGCATTTTCTTATCCTCCGCTCAATTATTTCTCGGGAAGCTGTCCTTAAGTCCGACAACTCGGTTGAAGGTGCCTTCATTTTTCGTGTCCTTGCAGAAATAACCGACTCTGACGAACTGGAATTTCTCACCGGGAGCGGCGGACTCAAGCGAAGGCTCAACCATAGCGCCATCAATCTTTGTCAGCGAACCCGGGTTTAAGAAGTCAAGATATGTCTTGCCCTCGGGAACCTCGGCGGTGTTTTCAATATCGAAAAGACGGTCGTAGAGCATTAGCGTCGCAGGCATTGCATATTTTGCCGAGAGCCAGTGTATCGTGCCCTTTATTTTTCTGCCGTCCCGGGGCATACCGTTGCCCGTTTCAAGGTCAGCGACAGCGTGAATACACTTTATCGAGCCGTCGGAGTTCTTCTCGATTCCGGCGTATTTGATGATATATCCGCCCATCAAGCGTACCTCTCCGTCGGGCTTGAGACGGAAGAATTTGGGAGGAGGAACCTCGGCAAAGTCATCGGCATCAATGTAAACTTCGCGCGTCATGGGAACGTCACGCCGTCCAAGCTCCTCTTTTTGAGGATGGTTGGGGAGACTTATCATTTCCTCCTTGTCCTCGGGGTAGTTGTCGATGATGACCTTTATCGGGTCTGCGATCGCTATGCGACGGAGTGCGTTTTCATTGAGGTCATCGCGCACGCAAGCCTCAAGCTGACGAACGTCGACGGTGTGGTCGGTATTGGTAACGCCTGCCTCGCGAACGAAGTTAAAGAGGGCGGCAGGTGTGTAGCCGCGGCGGCGCAGACCGCAAAGCGTGGGCAGACGGGGGTCGTCCCAGCCGTCAACGTGACCTTCCTCAACAAGCTGGCGAAGATAACGCTTTGACATGACCGTGTAGGTGATGTTCATGCGCCCGAACTCCCACTGATGGGGCTTCTGCTCAAATCCGATTTTATTTACTACCCAATCGTAAAGAGGACGGTGGTTTCTGAACTCACTTGAACAAAGCGAGTGGGTGATTCCCTCAAGCGCATCCTGAATTGGGTGGGCAAAGTCGTACATCGGGTAGACGCACCACTCATCTCCCTGACGGTGGTGATGAACATGCTTTATTCTGTAAATCACGGGGTCACGAAGATAGGGGTTGTCGTTCGACGGATCGATTTTCGCGCGGAGCGTTCTCGCGCCGTCGGGGAATTCGCCGTTTTTCATTCTCTCAAAGAGGTCGAGGTTTTCCTCAACAGATCGGTTGCGGTAGGGAGACTCCTTTGATGCGACTGCGCGGTCGGTACCCTTGTAGTCGGCGAGGTCATCCTTCGAGAGGTCGCAGACGTAAGCGTCGCCCTGCTTTATAAGCTGAACGGCAAACTCGTAGCACTTGCCGAAATAGTCCGAGCCGTAGAAAACACCGCCCGTGGGGGTCGCGCCCAGCCATTCGAGGTCCTCACGTATCGAGCGGACGAACTCATCCGACTCCTTTGCGGGGTTTGTATCGTCGTAACGGAGATTGAAAAGACCGTTATATTTGTTAGCGACGTCGGTGTTTATGCATATCGCCTTGACGGAGCCGATGTGAAGATAACCGTTAGGCTCGGGAGGAAAGCGAGTGTGAATTTTCAAATTCGGATTTTCTTTTAAATCTTCGTCAATAATGTCGTGTATAAAATTATTCTTGATTTCTTCCATTGTTATAACCTCATTACTTAAGAGAAACAATCATTGTTTTTATTCTTTCAAGCGTCTTGTCCTTGCCAAAAATTTGCATTACGGTATACAGGTCGGGGGCGTTTTGCTTGCCCGTGACTGCAACACGGATGAACATACTGATGTCGGCAACACTGCCCTTGAAGGCTTCAGGGTCTGCCTTGTATGCCTTCATGTCCGAGGCAAAGCCGAGAGAGTCGGCAATCGCTTTTACCTTGTCAAACCACGTGTTCATGTCGTCAGAGTAGTCGTAGCTCTCGACGAATTTTTCAAGAGTTAAAATGATATCCGACTTGTCAAAGCCTTCGGGATAGCTGTCCTCGATCTTGAAAAATTTATCGTAGAAGAATCCCATATAAGGCTTTGCATCAACCCATGTTGCCAAGTCCTTGCGAGGCTTTTTACCGCCGCGACCGATAGCGAATATTTTTTCCGCAAACTCACGGTCATAGGATAACTCCGCACCGAATTCGGGGTCGTATTCAAGCGCCCAAGCGGTGACCTTTTCGGTGACCTCTTCGGCACTCATGCGGGAGATGACGTTCTTTGAGACGTCGTTTAACTTGTTGAAGTCGAAGAGACAGCCCGAGACCGACATCTTTTTGATATTGAAAGGGAAGTCGGTGTAAGGCTTGTCCGCATTTTGCATATGCCACTCCTCGTAGTTAGAGTTTAACAGCGTCATGATGTATTCGCAGACCGCCTCGGGGCAGTAGCCCATGCGAGTGTAGTCATCCATGTTTGCGCCCATGTCGCGCTTAGAGAGCTTCTTCTTGTTACCGTTCTCGTCAAGCTTCATTATCTGCGCGATGTGCATGTATTTGGGGAGCTTGAAGCCGAGATAGGAAAAAAGCTGAATGTGCTTGGGAAGACTCGGGAGCCACTCCTCACCGCGAATGACGTGTGTAGTACCCATAAGGTGGTCATCGACCGCGTGGGCGAAGTGGTAGGTCGGAATTCCGTCGGATTTAAGAAGGACGAAGTCCTCGTCATTTTCGGGGATTTCAAGCGTACCCTTTACAAGGTCGGTGAATTTTATCTTTTTGTCGGGGTTGCCGAGCGCGAGAATACGAAGCACGAAGGGATGACCTGCTTTGATGTGTTCTTCAACCTCTTCAATCGTGAAATTTCGGCGCGCGAGCATCTCCTGTCGCCGTGATTCAGCCTCAGCCTGCCAATCGGTGTTCTTTATCTCTTCTTTTTTATTTACAGACTGCAATTCGTCAAGCTCTTCCTCGGTCGTAAAGCAAGGATAAGCCTTGCCCTCGCGGACGAGCTGCTTTGCGAATACCTGATAGATAGGACCTCTCTGACTTTGCTTGTAGGGACCGTATGCGCCCTTGTCCGAGATGTTGCCGTCCTCATCGAGTATCGCGCCCTCGTCGAAATTGATTCCGTATTTTGCGAGAGTCTTTATAAGTCCCTCGGCGGCACCCGCAACCTCACGCTTTGCGTCGGTGTCCTCAATCCTAAGGTAGAAAACGCCGCCCGATTGGTGTGCAAGTCTCTCGCCGACGGTTGACGGGAAGAGTCCGCCGAAGTGAACGAATCCCGTGGGGCTGGGGGCAAATCTCGTTACCTTTGCGCCCTCGGGGAGAGTGCGAGGGGGATATTTTGCCTCAATATCGGCGGGGGTTTCCTTTATGTGCGGAAAGAGAAGCTCCGCTAAATAGTTGTAGTCCATATATGTCTTTCCTTTCAGATTATAAATCAAAAATACCGTCTGAAAAATCAAAAAATACCGTCAAGCGCATGGCGAAGCGTAGCACTTGTGCCGTGACCGGGATAAATTATGAGATTTTCGTCAAGCTCACGCAGCCTTCCGATAGAAGCGTACAGCTGCATTGAATTTCCGCCGTAGAGGTCTGTCCTGCCGATTCCGCCGTCGAAAAGCGTGTCTCCCGTGAGCAAAAAATCATTTCCTATAAGTCCGATAGAGCCTTGCGTGTGACCGGGAAGGTGAATGACCTTAATTTCCTCGTCGCCAAGTGTCAATATCTCTCCGTCAAAGAGCGTTTTTTCGGCTTTTTTCTGCGAGAAATCCTCGGAGAAGAAAAACGAATAAGCATTCTTATATCCGTCAGAGAGCAGCTCTGCGTCGTTTTCGTGAATGTAAGCCTGAGCGCCGGTCAGCGCACGCAACGAATCAAGGGACATTATGTGGTCAAAATGTCCGTGAGTCAGAATTATCATATCAAGGGATGCACCGCTTGCCCTCAGAAAATCGCAGATCATGTTCGCATCCGCGCTCGGGTCGACTACCGCCGCATGAGACACGCCTGCGCTGTCTCGGCTTATCAGCACATAGCAATTTGAGAGCCAAGAGCCGGAATAAAGATTGTGTACAGTCACTTTTTCACCTTTTGACATTGCATAATATTTCAATTTTATATTATATCATTTTTTTATCGTTTTGTCTACATTTATTAGATAAAAAATAAACTTTTTTGCAAAAAAATGCCCTGACCGAGGTCAGAGCATTTTTGTATTAAAAGTGATTTGAAATACTATCCTAATTTATTTTCCGGGCTTTGCGGGAATCCATTCGTAGTTCTCGGTTCCGAATTTGTCTTTAAAGAGATAGTAGTAATTAGAGTTGGTATAAACAAATGATTCCTTGTCAAGAGTTGCGAAGTTTTTGCCGAAGTAGGAATTGCTTCTCGTCTTCCACTCTTCAAAATTGTCATAAACATATTTTGCGCATGCCAATTCATATTTGTCGTAGTCCTTTACGGAAATCTTATCAAAGCATACGGGATAATAGTATTCTCCTGCGGTTTCCCAGAAAAGGACCTTATTGTTGAGATCAAGCACGTCTTCGTTGATAAGGTAAGCACCCTGATTGAACACAAGAGGAATAACAGGCATATCGGTCATGAGCAAATCTTCTGCCTTATGGAGGTCTTCGGATCTGCTTGCGACGTTTTTGTTACCGTATATTTTTTCTATGAGGTCGTTATATGCTTCGGAGTTGTATCCCGTTGCGTGGGGAGCAAGCTCATAGTTATCGGAATTTGACATATCCATCTTCTCGCCTGCAAACTGTCTTGCAAAAGGAGCAAGTATGGACATGGAGTCAGCGCTTGAGGCAACGAGATCAAGAAGCGCAACCTCATACTTGCCGCTTCGGATATCTTCCGCCCAAAGGTCATCACAAAGGTCTGAGGGAACACTTGTGACATCCTTGTGATAGTCATTGTTTGCGACAGTTCCGCGCGCGTTGAGAGTAACATTAAATCCAAGAGCCTTCCATGCTTCAACGACAATGTCGGCAATTGCAAGGTGAACCTCGTCATATGCGGCAACGGTTACTGAGAAGGAATACTCAGATGCAATGATGTTTGCCTCATTGAGCAGAGTCATTGCCTTCTCTTTGTTATATTTAAGGTTAGCGTTAGTCGCGGTTGCGTTATCGCGGAAGAGGTCTTTTGCATTGGTTGTTTCGAACACTCCCGTGGGGACGATACCCGTTGCAGGTTTTGCATAGACTATCTTGTTGACTATTGCATCACGGTCTATTGCCATAGACAAAGCCTGTCTGACCTTAACATACTCGTCGGAGAAAAGTTTGACTTTTTCGGTAACGGTCTCGCCGTCCTTTACGTATTCTCTGGTGACCTCGGCATTCTGGTTGAGGTAGAGAAGGTTTGTTGAGAGTGAGTCATAGATCTTAACTTCATCCGAAACATCGTCGCGGAGCGAGAGCGGAATATCTCCGACATATGTAATTATGCCGTCTTTATACGCCTTGAGTACCTCATCGTCGGTAAGACTGCAGTCAACGATGATCCTGTAAGGTGTTACGGAAACGTCAAGCTTTTCGTCATCCTCTGCATTTCTGTAATAGTATGCATTTCTCTCGAGTATAAAGCTGTTGACTCTCTGCTCTGCAAAGAAAGAGGGGCTTGTTGCATCCTCGTAAACGGGATTTCCGTTCTTATCAAGCACTACCTTGTTGTTTTCGTCGACTACCTTTACCGAGTAATTTATGTCCTCGTAAGTAATCTCTCCGTTTTGGTAGAAACCGATCTTTGAAAGCTTGAAAGGACCGCTTGCGGTCATGATGCCGGGCTTCTTTGCCCAGTCATCGCCCTTGGATGCGATATCCTCACGGAGAGGTGCAAGTGCCAAGCTGGTGAGATTCAAAAGGAACTGATCGTAATCAGGCTCACCATTGTTGTTTTCAAATTGAACGGTAAGCAGCTTTCCGTCGGCAGAAAGACCGATATCGTCCTTAGATACCTCTGCTTTGTTGTAGTCGCGTGCATTTTTGATATCGAAGAGAAGGTAGGCACTGCTGAATGAGTTATTCGGGTTGAGCAATCTCTTCCACGCATATACGACGTCATCAGCGGTAACGGGCTGGTTATCGGACCAACGTGCGCCTTCGTTGATTTCTATATACATGAAGTACTCGCCGTCTTTGGTCTTTTCGGTCCTGTAGCTCTTGGCGAGAGAAGGCTGAACCTTGCCGTTTTTGTCGAGCGTGAAGAGGGTATCGAAAAGAAGATTGACAATACTCCGTGAGCTTTCATTTGTGTATGCATAGGCCGGGTCAAGGTTGTAGATGTTTTCAGACAGATACATGGTGATCTGCTGACCCTTGTACTCCGAGTCAGCGTCTATACTGCCTGCACAGCCTGCCAAAACAGTCAACGATGCTGCAATACAGAGAATTAAAGCGATTATGCGCTTTTTCATGTTGAGTTTCCTCCCTTTTTTAATTGCGTGGATAGTGTAATGAATCTCCGGGACAGCGCTCGGCTGTCCATTCATTTCCGTATAAGACAAAAACACGGTATCATACAAGCAATTATATCATAAAAAATGAAAAGAATCAATAGGATTGGGAAATATAAAAACACAATCGTGATTTTGCACACAATGGATTACACAAATTTGTGCAATCTGACATTTGATTAAGTCTTTTTCGCTCAAAAAAGCCCGAGACAGGAGATCTGCTTCTGCATGGTTTTGAAATGTAAATTTTATTTGAATTTTTCCCCGAAAAAACATTTACAGCCTGTTGGGGAAATAAAATGAAGCGAGTCATTAGTTCGAAGAGGAAAAGGAGGGGGAGAGATAAATGGAGGACAAAAAGAAAAATGAAGTCGGTGAGCGGCGCGAGAGCAATGTTTTGTTCGAGCCTGTCGAACCGTTGTTTCCGGATCTTGTGCCGAGACCGAGAAGATTTTTGCCGAGAATTATTGCGTTGGCATTGTTTGCCTTGACGGTTGCCGCAGTTTGGGCGGTGGTTGCGTCGGGAGAAGACGAAGGTGATATCCTCGGTTCGGACGAGGGCTATCGCGAAAGCTCGCCGAACGAAAGCATTTATGAAAGTGAGCCATCCGAGGAAACGAGCGAAGGCGAAGCTGACGGCGCTGAGTCGGACAGACATGAGAATGAAAGCATGGAAAGCGGAAAGGACACCAAGACGGATGTCGGCGGAGAGCATGAAAGTACAGAGATTATTGAGTCGGCAAGCATCAAAGAAGTAGACCTCTCGCAAATAGAAAAGGGAGACAAATACATAATAAACTACACCTCAAAGACACCGGATATCTCCGGGCTTATAGACCGAGGATTTATTGATTGCGAAAAAACGGGAGAAGCGGCTCCGGTCGTTATGGTCATACATACCCACACGTCCGAAACATATCTCGGCGGTGAAAATTCGTTTTTCGGGGGAGTTGCCTCCGCAGGAGACGTGCTTGTTCAAAGGCTGAACAGGCTCGGACTCAGCACCCTGCATTGTACGGTGATACACGACGGCGATGATAAAAACGCATACCTGAACGCCCGGGATACTATCAAAACGATGCTTGAAATCTACCCGAGCATAAAATACATTATCGATCTGCACCGACTCAAACTTGAAGCCGACGGAGAAATTATAAAAACGGTTTCCGGTAGCCCTGACGGCTCGGCACAGATAAGGCTGACGGCAAGCGCAGGCTCGGGGGATAGATGGCAGGAGAATCTATCACTCGCGCTCGCTTTGAAGAGTAGCCTTAACCGCGGAGGAGAACACGTGTGCATGCCGGCGGTGCTTTCTCAAAGCACATATAACAGCGACCTTGCGGAGTATTATATAATGGTAGATATCGGATCGAGCGGAAACGCTGTCGATGAGGCGAAGGCGGCGGCGAAAAGACTTGCGGATGCGCTTGCCGATGTTCTGCTTGAAAAGTAAGGTTCGGGAAGATTTAGCAAGACACATAAATTGATTTTTTGAAAAAATTCCGCGGCGGAGTCTTACCGAGAGATACCGCCGTGGCAGATATTTTTTTGAGAAGATGTTTATGCCGAAGCATCAGATTCGACTTTTTTCTTCTTTTTAAACATACTTCTTAAAATTGCGTATTCAGCAACAGAGATAAGTGCGCCGAGAACTACTCCGCCGAACATGGGAAACGCGCCTGCTTCGATTGCACCGACAAGCCCGAAGAACGAGACAAACAGCGCGAAAACAACGGCTGTTTTTTCAAGCATTACGGCGGCAGGGCAGGTGACCATTCCGACGATTGCGCAGATGAACGAAATAAGACCGTCACCGAAACGGCGTGTGTTTGCCTTATGTGTCCTTGCATTGTTGTTATATCTTACATTTTCAAAATAAGCATTCATAAAAACCTCCCGATTATATAAGCTGATTTTTTCTCGTTTGAGAAAAATAATGCTCGAAATTTGTCGTATTTTTCCTTTTGTGACGCCATTATACCACCAAAAACGGAATTTGTCAACGCTTTTTGAAAAATTTTTTGAAAAATAATTCAAATTTCGGAAAACATTTTAAAAAACCTCTTTACAAATCGGAAAAACCGTGGTATAATAATTCCGTAAAAAGAAAAATAGTAAAATGTGCGTTTGTGGAATTTTACGGAATAATTATAAATGAAAGGTGTTTTGAAGATGGAATACACATACATCGACAGGATAAAAAAGATAAAAAGCGAAAAGAAGATAACCAACGACCGTCTCTCCGAGATGACCGAGATACCGCTTGGCACGCTCTCGAAAATTCTGGCGGGCATCAGCGATTCGCCAAAACTCTCAAACATCGTCGCGATCTGCGCGGCTCTTGAATGTTCGGTAGACTATATCCTCACGGGTATCCCAGAAAACACGAACAATTATACCTTGACCGAAAAAGAGATAGATATGATTGAGGACTATCGCAAGCTCGACGCGCACAGCCGTGAGCTTGTGTCAATGGTCATATCAAAGGAGTCCGAGCGTGAGGTCGGCGTATACAATAATGATAGATTCTCGGGACACAAAGGTGCGGGAAGGGGAGCTGTCATACGCGGAAACGCCATGAAGAGTGCTGTCGGACTCTCTCGCAGGAGCATTGACCTTTATGACCTGCCCGTTTCCGCGGGAACCGGAGTCTACCTCTCTGAGACCGAATCTACGACGATAAGTATCCCTGACAACCGCGAGACTGCCGAGGCGGATTTTGCGCTTCGCATCAAGGGCAACAGTATGGAGCCGAAATATCATGACGGCGATATTGTCTTGGTTGAGGAGTGCGATGCGGTCGAGCAGGGCGAACTTGGTATATTCATTCTTGACGGCGACGGATATTTCAAAAAGTTCGGCGGTGACAGGCTTATTTCTCTCAATCCTGAGTACTCTGACATAATGCTCAAGAACTTCGGCGAGGTGGCTTGCTGCGGCAGAGTCGTAGGCAAACTTAAGAGAAAATAATCGACAAAAAACAACAATAAATTGATTAAACAACAAAAAGTTTATTTTTGTGACCGATTGAGGAATCCGTACATTTACGGTCAAAAAACTTTTGAAAACCACTTGACAAAAATGGTTTTATACATTATAATATTAGCGTTGTTTTCAAATGCGTTGAAGAGGACAGAGAATATATGCGTGCGCAAAGAGAGATGTCGGGCGGTGCGAGACATTCGGCGCTTTATTCTTACTCCCCTCGGAGCAGTCTTTCCGAAGCACGATTCGGTGTTGTAAGGAAGAACGGTCAGCTGCCGTTATAAGCCGGAGCGGCGTTTTATGCGCAATTTGAGTGGTACCGCGGAAGATATATGCTTTCGTCTCAATTTTGAGGCGAAAGCTTTTTGTTTTTTGCGGTATGCGCAATATGCATCCAAAACTTTTCGCCCGCAGGTCTGCTCTATGAGCGAAAATATAATTGAATTATTACTTGCCGAACACACGGCAGAAAGGATCTATAAATGAAATACGACCATTTATCAGTTGAAAAAAAGTGGCAGGAATATTGGGAGAAAAATGAGACCTTCAAGACCGACGTCTGGGATTTTTCAAAGCCCAAATTTTACGCGCTTGATATGTTCCCGTATCCGTCCGGAGTGGGACTGCACGCAGGTCACCCCGAGGGATATACCGCCACCGATATAGTTTCGAGAATGAAGAGAATGCAGGGCTATAATGTTCTTCACCCCATGGGATACGACTCCTTCGGACTTCCTGCAGAGCAGTATGCCGTAACTACGGGAAATCACCCCAACGGATTTACGCAGAAAAATATCGCAACCTTTTCAAAACAGCTCAAGGAGCTTGGTTTTGACTACGATTGGAGCAAGATGATAGCTACCAGCGACCCGGATTTCTATAAGTGGACTCAGTGGATATTCAAGCAGCTTTATCTTGACGGCTACGCTCAGTATATCGATATGCCGGTGAATTGGTGCGAGGAGCTCGGAACCGTGCTTTCAAACGACGAGGTCATCGACGGTAAGTCGGAGCGAGGCGGATATCCCGTCGTAAGAAAGAACATGAAGCAGTGGGTAATCAATCAGCCTGCGTTTGCAGAGGAGCTTTTAGAGGGACTTGACGAGGTAGATTGGCCCGAGTCGACGAAGCTGATGCAGAAGAATTGGATAGGCAAATCTACGGGCGTTGAGGTCAAATTCAGCATCGTCGGCGGCGGAGAATTTTCCATTTTTACAACTTGCATAGAGACGATATACGGTATCACCTTTATGGTCTTGGCTCCCGACGGTGACATCGTCAAAGAACTCATGCCGAGAATTCAAAACAGGAATGAGGTTCAAGCGTATATCGACGAGACACTTAAGAAGAACGATATGGACAGAACCGAGCTTAACAAAACGAAGTCGGGTTGTGAGCTTAAGGGTGTCACCTGTATTAACCCCGTAAACGGTAAGGAAGTCAGAATGTTTATCGGTGATTTCGTTCTTGCAAACTACGGAACGGGTGCAGTCATGGCTGTTCCTTCGCACGACCAGCGTGACTTTGAATATGCAGTTGCCCACAATATAGACATGATTCAGGTAATCGACGGCGACGAGAAGCTCGGCCATGTTGACGTCTCCGAGAAGGCATTTGAGAAGGGCGAGTATCTCGGACGCGGATATAGACTCGTAAACTCCGAGGAATTTTCGGGACTTACCGTTGAGGAAGCAAAAGAGGCAATCACGCAGAAGCTTGAAAAAATCGGCGTCGCAAAGAGAACTGTAAACTATCACTTCAGAGAGTGGATATTTGCAAGACAGCGCTATTGGGGCGAGCCTGTTCCCGTGGTGCACTGCGACGACGGCTCTATCCACGTACTTGACGACGACGAGCTGCCTCTGATCCTGCCCGAGCTTGAAAATTACAAGGGCGTCAACGGAAAGGCTCCTCTTGAAAATGCCGAAGAGTGGAAGAAGTACGACAAAAACGGTGTCAAGGGAACGAGAGAGACCTCTACGATGCCGGGTTCGGCAGGCTCCAGCTGGTACTTTTTGCGCTATATAGACCCCCACAACAACGACGAGTTTGCAAATCAGGAGCTTCTCAAGCATTGGATGCCTGTTGACCTCTATATCGGCGGTCCCGAACACGCGGTAGGACACCTCATGTATTCCAGAATTTGGAACAGATACCTTTACAATAAGGGCTTGGCTCCGACTAAAGAGCCTTTCAAAAAGCTCGTGCATCAGGGTATGATCCTCGGCGCGAACGGAATAAAGATGGGCAAGCGTTTCCCCGAATTTGTCGTAAATCCCAGCGAGGTAGTCCGCGAATACGGTGCTGATACTCTCCGTCTTTACGAGATGTTCATGGGTCCTCTTGAAGTTTCAAAGCCTTGGAGCGACGCGGGCGTTGAGGGCGCAAGACGATTCCTAAACCGTGTTTGGGCGTTCTTTACAGAACCCGGAAACATCGTTGACGGTGACGTTCCCGCTCTTGATAAAATATACCATAAGAGTGTCAAGAAGATCACAGATGACTTTGAGAAGCTCGCCTTCAATACCGCCATCTCGCAGATGATGATATTCGTAAACGCGGTCTACAAAGAGGGTAAATGTCCAAGAGCTTACGCGGAGGGACTTATCAAGATGCTCTCCTGCATCTGTCCTCATATCGGCGAGGAGATCTGGTCGATACTCGGACACGATAACACTATCGCCTATGAAAGCTGGCCTGTATATGATGAGTCAAAGACCGCAGACGACACAGTTGAGGTAATCGTTCAGATAAACGGCAAGCTCAAAGGAAAGGTAAATGCTCCCGTCGATATGGACAAGGAAGAGCTGCTTGCACTTGCTAAGACCGACGAGAAGGTCGCCTCGGCAATTGAAGGCAAGACGGTTGTAAAGGAAATCGTGATCCCGAACAAAATCGTAAACATCGTTGTAAAATAATTTTCAAAGGTGAACTGCTATTTTAGCCGGTTTATGCGAAAAACTCAAAAAAATTTTGTGTTTTCGGAAAAAATTGTATTTTCATATTGACAAAACCTAAAGAATAGTGTATAATCATAAGGTATCTGTGAGAAATTCTCACTGCAATCTTTCAAAGCGAGGGGAGGGAAAAAGAAAATGGCAGAAGTTAAAGTAAAAGACGGCGAGTCTCTTGACAGTGCGCTCCGTCGTTTCAAGCGTCAGTGTGCTCGTTCGGGAATCCTTGCCGAGCTTCGTAAGAGAGAGCACTACGAAAAGCCCAGCGTAAAGCGTAAGAAGAAATCCGAGGCTGCACGCAAGAGAAAGTACAAATAATTGTATTTTTTGACTATTTGAGAGCAGACGGTTGCGAAAGCACCGTCTGCTTTTGAATAAATATCAAATTTAGAAAAGAGGACAGTAAAATGGAGTTACTTAAGAAAATTTTTCCTTATTCATTTAAGAAATCTGAGGATGTTGCAGGTCTTGTTATCTCGATACTCCTTCACATCGTAGTTGCGATCCTGGCAGGTGCTGTTATCGGTCTTGCAACCCTTATTGTCGGCTGGATACCGGTCGTGGGCGCGATAATCGGCTGGGTGCTCGGTGTTATCGGCAGCTTGGTCGGATTGTACGTCATTGCAGGAATCGTTATCAAGATTCTTGTTTATGCAAAGGTTATAAAGGAATAAGAAGCAAATAATCCGAAAAATCTTCCGTGACAGTGCAATTTGTCACGGAAGATTTTTTGTATAAAATTCAATTTATATACATTTTTGTGCATTAACGACAAAAAACATTTGTGCGTGTTGATCATATAGTGCCAATCAACAAAATTAAAGGTTTTTATGAAAAATCATTGACAATTATGCGAGAAGGTGATACAATGTACTACATCAAAAATAAATATTTATTCATTTCGGAGGCATAAAAATGAAGAAAATAACAGCTATCGTTTTATCACTCATTATGGTGGTATGCGCAGTTTCGGTTTTTGCATCCTGCGATTCGTCGAATAAGGGCTATGCGGCAGGTGCGGCAGGCATGACCATCAACGCAGAGCGTATGGAAGAGGTCGATTTCTCTCACATCTATTACAGCTCAACTCTCGTAGTCGTTTCCGCTAAAGATAAGAGTTATTCGAGCGTCGCAGACCTTTCGGGTCTTAAGGTCGGCGTCCAGGAGGGCACGAGCGGTGATCTCATCATCAGCGCAGCAAAGACCGCTGACGGACACGAATACACCGAAAAAGATGAAAATGGCAACGAGATAACAAAGACGGTTAAGGTTGACAGTGCAACAGAGGTCAAGCAGTATAAGCAGTACGCTCTGGCGCTCGCTGACCTTAAGGCAGGCAGAATCGATGCCATTCTCATGGATAAGCTTCCTGCGCAGACTATGCTTGCGGCGGCTGACGGCGCAGGTGCTTATGTTGCAATTGACGCGACAGACCTTCTGCAAGAGGATTTCGGAATCGCGCTCAAGAAGGGTGATGATAAGTTTGCCGCTATGGTAAATGCCGTTATCGACGAGTGGGTAGCGGATGGCACGATGGCAAAATATGTTGATTACTACGATGCACTTGCAAAGGGCGAGACACCCAATGCGGGCGACCTTAAGGTCAAGTGGGATTTCGGAAAGGCAACCGATGTTCTGACGGTTTACACAGAGTCGGGATTTGCTCCCTTCGAGTTCGTCATGAACAGAGAAGTTATAGGTGTTGACATCGCGATCATGAGCGAGGTAGCCGAGAGAAACAACATGAAGGTTGTAGTTAAGGACGTTGCGTTTGACACCATCACGACCTGCGTAAAGGATAACTGATTGTAAATGAAAACAGAAAGAGGGCGTAATGCGCGCCCCCTTTACTGTGTTATTAAGGGGATCAGCGTCAAAGTTACTTCTATTTAAAGGTGAATAAGCCTGTTTCACGCACGAATTTTGCACGGCAAAATTCGCTGATTACTATTTGTGCTGCCGCAGAGCGGCAGAATGGGGATTAAAATGGATCTGCAAGAATTCTTTTTGTCTGTATGGACAAGATTTGACAAGGCGTTTTTAGTCGAGGACCGATGGAAATTATACCTTGAGGGACTCGGAAACACGCTTCTCATCGCCCTGATGGCGACGGTGATCGGCGTGGTTTTGGGCATTATTTTCGCAGTAATAAACTACGTCAACAAGAAGACGGGAAAGCTCAAACCTCTTTCCGTCATTGCAAATATATACATAACGGTCGTCCGCGGAACTCCTGTCGTGCTTCAGCTTATGATAATGTACTTCGTCGTTTTCGTATCATGGAACTTTGATGTTACAGTCGGTGGCGTGGAGCTTTTCGACAGCAGTCTGTTGATTGGCGCAATCACCTTCGGACTCAACTCTGCCGCATACGTTGCCGAGATAACGAGAGCGGGATTTGAGGCGGTCGACGACGGTCAGCGCGAGGCGGGAAGGTCGCTCGGACTCTCAACCGCGCAGACGATGTGGTATATCATCATTCCGCAGGCAATGCGCAACAGTCTCCCGCCTCTCTTCAATGAATTTATCACTCTCGTCAAGGAGACCGCGATAGTCGGTTATCTCGGAGTTTACGACCTTGGAAAGATACCGGGACTTATTCAGTCGCGTACGTTTGACTATCTTTTCCCACTTATTATTGCCGCCGTCATGTATCTGGCGGTCGTCATGATCTTGACCGCGATTCTTCGTGTACTTGAAAAGAAACTTGCAAAGAGCGACAGGAGGCACCACCATGGAAAATAAAAATGAAATAAAACCTCTTATCTCTGTAAGAGAGCTTAAAAAATGTTTCGGTAAACTCACGGTGCTTGACGGAGTCAGTACAGACATATATCCGGGTGAAAAGGTAGTAATCATAGGTCCTTCGGGCGGAGGGAAAAGTACGTTTTTGCGTTGCCTCAACTGCCTTGAGGACCCTACGTCGGGTTCGATATTTTTTGATGACGTCGACATAGCTGACGTGAGGGTGGATATCAATATCCACCGCCAGAACATGGGGATGGTGTTCCAGCAGTTCAATCTTTTCAACAATCTGACGGTGCTTGAAAACATCATGCTCGCGCCTGAGAAGATAAAGTGGAAAAAGGCGAAAAAGGAAGGAAAGACACGCGCAGAGTTTCACGCTGAGGTCAAGGAAAACGCGCTGTCCCTGCTTCGCCGCGTGGGACTTGAAGAAAAGGCAAATGTTTATCCGTCAACCTTGTCGGGCGGACAGAAGCAGAGAATAGCTATCGTCCGTGCGCTTGCGATGAATCCGAAGGTGATGCTTTTCGACGAGCCGACGAGCGCGCTTGACCCCGAGATGGTGGGCGAGGTTCTTGCGGTAATGAAGGAGCTTGCAGAGGACGGAATGACAATGGTCTGCGTGACGCATGAGATGGGATTCGCGCGCGAGGTTGCGGACAGAGTCCTCTTCATCGCGGACGGCAACATCTTAGAGGACGGCACGCCTGCCGAGATATTTGATTCTCCAAAACATCCGAGACTTAAACAGTTCTTAAACAGCATACGTTAAATACAAATGATTTCCGACCGCTTATGAGCTTCATAGGCGGTCGGACGCTTTGCAGGAAGTATTTAGTTTCTATTGTCGTTTATCTTTTTTTGCAAGGTCAAAGCGCGACAAACATGTCGACAAGTCTGTGTGCCGCGTCTGCCATGTTCTTCATGCCGACCTCGATATTGTCGGGCGTGAAGTCGGAAAGATATGTGTCGGCTTCAAGGGTGAAATATCCTCGGTAGTCTATCTCCTTTAGAGCTTTGACAACGTCCTCAAAGTCGATATTCAGGGAAAAAGGTATCTGGTGCGAATCGTGAAGTAGGTCGGTGTCGTGAATGTGAAGCGCCTCGACGTGCTTGCCGAGCGTCAGTAGCATCTCTCGAGGTGACGTGTTGAGTCCTTTCATGGAAGTATGACCTATGTCGACGCAGGCAACCAAAAACGGGTCGTTGACTGCATTTATGTGTGCCAAAAAATCATTGTGAAGCGAACAAGCGGCACTTGTTGCGTGTCCTGCCTCATGGTCCCAGCACCACATATTCTCGGTCGCAATCTTCACACCGTATTCCTTTGCGAAGGGCAAAAGCTCGAAATACATCTCCGCGTTTTTCTCCGCATTCGCGTAATTGTCGGGGTGGATGACGCAAATCTTCCCGCCTGCAATCGCGGTACATTCGATTGCGCGCCTGAGGTAGTCGAACATGCCCGGAGCGTACGATGGGAAGGGCGCGTGCGACTGATTGCAGTGGATACCGTTATCCTCGCCGACCTTGCGGAGTTTTTTTGCGAAGGCGGCGTAATTATCAGATGCCAGCGGATGGTTTGATTCGACGAGCGTTTTGGTCGAGTGGTTGTATATTGCCATATTGAACATGGAAAAATCCCATGCGTCAAATCCGACCTTGGCGTATAGCTCGATAGCCTTTTCCTCGCCAATATGACGTGCGGCAGAGCCGATTTCAGTGGACGTTAACGGTCTCATATTTGTACCTCCCGGGGTAATTTTCGAATTAATAGCGTGTTTGTAAAAAAAGAATCGATGGAGCGAGCGTTTCCCGATTAATGCTTTCAAAGCCGAGACAGAGAAGAGCAGTGTTAACGTAAAATTAAGTAAACTTAATACAGTTAAGCAAAATTAATTCTTGCTTTTCCCGCATTCGTCGAAAAATAATATATCGGGTAGATTATACAACTTGTTTTCTGTCGAGAGTATATGTGTGCTTAACTCCATTTACCGTCTTGCTCGTTCTGATGCCGTTCGCATTATAGGTATATGTATTATTGTCAGCTTTTTGAGTTGACATCCTTTTTCCCTATGTCAGCGTATGACCGAGATGATATGTCGGGTTAACTTGGGAAAATTATATCATATTTCCGTAAAAAAGTCAACAAAAACTCCGCACCTCAAAATGAAGTGCGGAGAAAACAAGTTACATGGATAAAATAAATTTCCTTAGGTAATTAATCCTGTTCATATTTCCAAAGTATACGATTACCCAAAACAACAGAGCTATAATTCTAATGTGTAAGTATTCATAAGGAGATATCAACATTAGCAAGGTAAATATCGTCAAGAACATAGAGGGACCAATGTATCCGAACAAGAATTCCTTTTTACATAGTCTTATAATTATTCCATAAAAGCATATATTCGGGTTTGCTCCGCGCAATGAATAGTTGTTTTCAACATTGAATATTGTGATAGTGTTGTCTTTTACTTTGGCATACAATCCATCCGGGCGATGAAATCCGTTTATCCATGGCTTAGCTCTGCTGATTATTGAACATTTAAAATCAATAGTCTCCGTTGCGGTAGAAAAACTTTTCAGAATAATCATTGTTTATACTCCTAACAAAAGCTGAAGTGAGGTTAACAATATCGGTTTTACCGTGCATGCGGCTGCGCCCGGAATCTTCACAACGTATGCAGCTATTGGTATCAATTGCGGGACAATACAACAAGCAATAGCAACTGTTAATGCTAACCAGGTGAATAAATCAATATATATTCCGAAGTGTCAGAATTTATAAACCTACCAACACACTCATCAAAATATCTACTCTGCAGATAATACAAACCAATTTCACGGTCATATAAATATCCACGGTATTATTCAGAGCTATACCGCTTGTGTTGAGGGTTATAGTGCAGTTGATTTCAGCAAAAACAATAGGACATCCCATCGGGGTGTCCTGTAGTTTTTGGCGGAGAAGGAGAGATTTGAACTCTCGCTCCGGTTACCCGGACTACACC
>JBJDZM010000024.1:0-14484 GCA_051867975.1 Eubacteriales bacterium
CAAATTATTTCTCTTAGATTTTTTTACCCCAACTATTGACAAAGAGCCAAAAAAAAATGAATTCGGCAACCTCAAAAATCATCTTTTCAATTTTTCAACATCAATAAGAGTGTGTCCGCACAACGCACAGTACGTCGGTCTGTCTCCCTTTTCTCCGCCGCGCCATTCGGGATAATTTCTCGTTCCGCAAACGACGCACATGCAGGCTTCCTTGTCCTTCGAGTCAAAACAGATCGGGAATTTTGTTCCTCGGAAATAGGCGATATCCGCGCCGTCCCGATAGTAAAGTCCGAATCCGCTATCCTTCATTTTAAAACGGAGCTTGTGCCTCTTGCCCGTCTCGTCGCGCACTATCAGCACTCTGAACATTTCTTCATCTGCCGACCTCGCGGTCACAACGCCCTTTTGAAACTCTCTGTCTAACTTCATCTTCTCAACTTTGCCGAAAAAACTTCTTTCTCGTACAAAAGCCGTCATAGAGCACAAAAACCATCCGCCGACAAGCACTCCTACGGAAAAAATCAGAAGCAGCCACCAGACAAAGGGCTTATTTATCGGATATTCAAGATAAAATCTGTACGCCAATACCCACATCGCGCACCAAAGCCCGAAAAGTGCGATGCGTTTCAGGTTTACGAAAAAAGCGTATCTGCGAAGGTCTCGGTTTTCTTTCGGAATTTTACATTGTCTCATACCTACCCCCACATTCCGGCTGTCATTGCACGCGTGTGATTTTTCATCTTATTTTTCTGCACTCGATGTAAAATCTCTTGTCCGCCGCATGTCCCATTGAAAAGGTCTTTCTCGGCAGCGCTCCGTCGCAGATCACGGTCTTGAAAAGCATATCCTTGCCCATTCCGTCAAACAGAATTCCGACCGCGTTTTCCTTTTGCGCCAATACTTTCGTGCTGTCGATGCCGTGTATATAGTCGACACTCACGCCGTCATGCTCTTTGATATATTTATCGAGAAAATCCTGAACCGTTCCTACGGGCAGTTGAGCCGAGGGAGTATCAACCGTCAGCACCTTGCCATCAACGCCGAAAACAAGCTCAAAGCTCTGCTTTGCCGCACTGCCGCAAAGACTCGACAAATATTTTTCAAAATCGGAAACGAACGCCTCTCTGTCCACGCCGAAAACAACCCGATAGATCGGCTCAAATTCAAGCGCATCGTCGTGCAGATTTACTATCTCGCAGAGCGCAAATCTCGCAGGATGTGCCTTCGCCGCTTTCTCTCCTATCTCGGCTTTTATCTCCTCATAAAGTGCCTTTGCGCTCGCCAAGGAGTGGTTGCCGTCGCCTATCGCAAAGAGCAACGAGGGCGCATCTACGCCGTATTTTTTCTCCATCGCACCGTCCACGCAAAGCGACGCAAGGGCGCAATTTATACCCTCAAAGTCATTTTTATCAATAAAATAGCCCGTGACGTGTCCGCTCTTCGCCATAAGGTCGAAATCGTATGCCTTTTCGTACTTGCCTGCCTTCGCCGCAACAGGCTCAATAACCGTGCAGTCGGGGTCGTCAATGAGTATCATGATGTGAGGCATTTCAAGCGCGGCTCCTCTGCGTATGGCAACTCTCGGCGGTATGCGTTCAAGCACCGTACCCTCGGTTGCACGGGTAAGCGTTACCGAGCCTTTGTTGTAGTCGTATTCTTCGAGGTCGACAGCTCCGACGATACCTCGGCGCACACGTCCGTCCGATTGGACACGCTCAAGGTATATCATCGAGTTTTCGTGACACGCAAGCGTTCCGTCGTCGAGATATTCTCTCATTTTGGCATTTATCTTGGGTATTGCCTCGCCCTCGGTATCAAGATATGCCTCGGGAAGCATCAGATTGAGAGTGGACGGTGCATCGCCGACATAATCTTTAGCCGCTTCCCAATATTCACGCTCGCTGGTGTATTGGTCGCAGGCAACGCACGCCCACTTCGTGCCGCTCTCGCCGTCAAGACGGGGCAAATATATATTTGCAGGGTATAAGTAGTTTTTCATTTCTATCTCCGTAAAGTATTCGTTGAGAATATGATATCATGAAATCTCAAAAAAATCAAGACTTTTCGCCCACTTTTCGGAAACTGCACTTATATCCCCCGCTCACAGGCAAAAATTTTATGTACTATCCCTATTGACAAAAATCACTGTTTTCCATATAATATTTATATAATTTTGCAAATTCACGCATTTTTACCGAAAGGATAGACATATTATGGCAATAAAAGTTGTTAAATTCGGAGGCTCGTCTCTCGCCGATGCCGAGCATTTCCGTCAGGTCGCGTCGATAATCAAGGCAGACCCGGCTCGCCGCTACGTCATACCCAGCGCGCCCGGAAAGAGATTTTCGGACGACACGAAGGTAACAGACATGCTCTACACCCTCTATGAGCTTGTTCGTCAGAAGGCTTCGATAGATGTAATAAACGCTCACTATGAGAACATCAAGGAAAGATACAATTCGATAATAAAGGAGCTTGGCATAAAGCTCGACCTTTCGGGCGAATATGAGTACATCAAAAACGCCATCCTGCACAGCTCCGGACGTGACTATGCCGCAAGCCGCGGTGAATACCTCAACGGTATCATTCTCGCGAAATATCTCGGATTTGACTTCATCGATGCCGAAAACATTATCTACTTCAAGGAAAACGGCACCTTAGACGAGGAAAAGACCAACGATATGCTCTCTCTTGAGCTGAAGGATCACAAGTACGCCGTCATCCCCGGATTCTACGGCATCAGCCCCAACGGCACCGTAGCTACGTTCTCGCGCGGCGGCTCGGATATTACAGGCTCGATAGTCGCTCGCGCGGCAGAGGCAGACCTTTATGAAAACTGGACCGACGTATCGGGCTTTATGATGGCTGACCCCAGAATCATCAAAAATCCCGCCGCAATCGACACGATCACCTACCGCGAGCTCCGTGAGCTTTCCTACATGGGCGCGACAGTGCTTCACGAGGAGGCAATCTTCCCCGTCCGCTACGCAGGAATCCCGATAAATATCAAGAACACCAACCGCCCCGAGGACAGAGGAACAATGATCGTTTCGCAGGCATCGGGCTATGATACCGAACACGTCATCACCGGAATTGCAGGTAAAAAAGGCTTCTCGGTTCTCACGATTGAAAAGGATATGATGAACACAGAGGTCGGATTCGGACGTAAGGTCCTCGAATCCCTCGAGGATTTCGGTGTCTCCTTTGAGCATCTGCCCTCGGGCATCGACACCATGAGCGTCGTCGTCCAGAGCGCGCAGATAGAGGGCAACGAGGACAGAATAATCCAAGCAATTACAAGACGGACAAGACCCGACAGCATCTCTCTTGAAGGCGGACTTGCCCTCATCGCGGTCGTCGGACGCGGTATGGTCAAAGCGCGCGGAACCGCAGCGCGTGTCTTCGATGCCGTATCAAACGCAGGCGTTAATATCAAAATGATAGACCAAGGCTCATGCGAGCTGAATATTATAGTCGGAGTCGACGAGCGCGACTTCGAAACAACCCTCAACGCTATTTACAACGAGTTTGTGAAATAGGATCGGTATGCAGGGGGAGGGGAAAACTTTTTGAAAAAAGTTTTCCCCTCCCCCCTGCACCCCCTCCTCTTTCAAAAACTTTCAATTAAAGGATTTGGAAATGTCTGGTCATTTATATGGAGAGCCGTCGCGGTTGCGACGGCTCCATGAATATTATAATTCAAATATTTTTACCGATTTTACGGCACTTCCCTCTTCGCGCTCAACTACCTCGCCGAGGGCGAAAAATCCGCCGTTTTCGGTGCAGACTCTCACTCTTTGCCCTTGCCTGTGCGCGGTCTTTATTTTTTTCTGATATATCGGGCATCCGTCACGGAAGAGCTTTTCAAAAAAACCCGAAAGTTTGACACATGGTAAATCCTCGAAAAGACGCTCGGTCGGCAAAAGCAGTCCCATGCGGTCATTCTCGCTCATATTCTCTACCTCTTCAAGCGTGTGACATTCGCAAAGTTTAATTCCGCAAGCCTCCGTGCGTTCAAGCGCCGCCATAGCGCCGCCGCAACCGAGTTTTGCACCTATATCGGCGCAAAGCGTGCGGATATACGTTCCGCCGCTGCAAACTACGTCAAGCGTGTAGTCGCCGCTCGTCTCGCACGGTTGACATTCAAGCGAAAAAACCTCAATTTCGCGTGCCTCGCGCTCGATTACAACGCCGCGGCGCGCCAAATCATATAGCTTTTGCCCGTTGATCTTCAGCGCAGAGTACATCGGCGGAACCTGCTTTATCTTTCCGACAAAGCCCGACACCGCCGCCTCGACCTCACTGTCGGTCGGCAGACTCTCGCACCTCGTCAATATCTCACCGCTTACGTCCTCCGTGTCGGTCGTAATTCCGAGCCGCAAAGTCGCGCGATAGCCTTTTATGTCCGACGAAATGTACTCGCACGCCTTCGCCGCCCTGCCGACAAGAACGACAAGCACGCCCGTCGCCATCGGATCGAGCGTTCCGGCATGCCCGACTCGCTTTGTGTTGTATAGCCTGCGCACACGATTGACTACGTCGTGCGAGGTCATGCCCTGCGGCTTGTGTATCGCCAGGACGCCGCCCGGCAGATTGTCATTTTCAGTGTGTTTCATCTTTGCCTCATGGGATGCGATGCCTCCGGCGGCCAAAACCTTTCCCCGAAAAAAAGGTTTTGGATTCCAAAAAACTCCCTGTAGCTTCGCACTTAGTTTTCAGATAA
Source organism: Eubacteriales bacterium (assembly GCA_051867975.1). Taxonomy (GTDB): domain Bacteria; phylum Bacillota; class Clostridia; order Oscillospirales; family CAG-272; genus SVTX01. The sequence goes on from JBJDZM010000024.1 coordinate 4,724, forward strand.
ATCTATCGTTCAATACCTTTTAAACATTTACGCACAATCAATTTCAACTTAGAGAAACTTTAATATTAAAATATGCTTTGGGGGCTGGGTTCAATACTGCTCCAACACGGAATATCTCAGTAGGTTGAAATTTGCTCCGCAAATTTCAACGTCACCTCACGGCAGTTAGAACCCCCTTATTGAAAGTTTTTGAAGGGGTTTGGGGGAAACTTTTTTCAAAAAGTTCCCCCAACGCATCCCTCGCATCCCCGTCCCAATCAAAATCTAACTATTGCCGAATTTATCGTAAAACCTTTTTCGGAGAAGTTTTTTTCGTACTCGGTCATCACGTTTTGGGCGGCGCGGTCGCTGTTGTGAAGGTCGCGAGTCATCCATTCGACGGTAAGACCGAATTCGGCAAAGGATTCAAGCGAAAAATCAAAGAGTCCGACGTTGTCGGTTTTGAAGACAAGCTCTCCACCCTCTTTCAGAATACGCTTGTAGCGTTCAAGGAAGATGCGGTGCGTCAGACGGCGCTTCGCGTGACCTGCCTTAGGCCACGGGTCGCTGAAATTGAGATAGATTCGGTCGAGACAATGCTCGGGAAACCACTCGTTCAGATTGTCGGCGTTGCCGATAATAAAACGCAGATTATCGGGGCGAGTCTCACGGCACGCCATCGCCTTTTCAAGCGCGGCACAACAGACGTCCGGCACCTTTTCCATAGCGATAAGATTCTCGTCGGGGCGTTTTTCCGCCGTTCCGACAGCGAAATTTCCCTTTCCGCAGCCTATCTCCAGACAAAGCCTTTTCGTCTTGTCGGGAAAGGGCGACGACGGATCAGCCATCAGCACTGACGGATCGCTTATAAGTAACTCTGCACAAGCGCGGATCCTCTCCTCGCCGTGCTTCTTTTTTCTCATTCTCATATTTGTACCATTTTTCATCAAGGGGCTTTGCCCCTTGACCCCACTTAGGAACTTTTTGAAAAAAGTTCCTAAGAACCTCAAAAACTTTTAATTAGATTTTACTTTTTAACAAACGGTCAATTTTCTGCACCGCATAGTTTAATGCTTTTTATCCCCAAACCTTATTGAAAGTTTTTGGGAGTCAAGAACCCTTTTTTCAAAAAGGGTTCTTGCAGGGTGCAGGGACAGCGTCCCTGCTTAAACATTAAATCTGAACAGAACAATGTCTCCGTCCTTCATGACGTAGTCTTTTCCCTCGCTGCGGACAAGTCCCTGTTCCTTTGCGGCGACCATACTTCCGCACGCGACGAGATCGTCAAACGCCACTACCTCGGCACGAATAAATCCGCGCTCGAAATCAGAGTGAATTTTTCCCGCCGCTTGCGGTGCCTTCGTTCCCTTGGTGATAGTCCAGGCTCTGACCTCTTCGGGCCCTGCGGTTAAGTAAGAGATAAGTCCGAGCAAGGAATAGCTTGCCTTAATGAGCTTGTCAAGACCGCTCTCGGCGATTCCCATGTCGGCTAAGAACATCTGCTTTTCCTCGCCCTCAAGCTCGGCGATTTCGGACTCGATTCCGGCGCAGACCGCAATAACCGCGCTGTTCTCACTCGCCGCAAACTCCTTGACCGCCATGTAAGCAGGATTTCCAAGAGGTTCCTCTGCCGCTTCGTCCTCGCTGACGTTTGCAACGTAGATTACAGGCTTGCGAGTGAGGAGCGGGGTGTCATACAGACATGCCTCTTCATCCTCGGTAAGTGTCATCGTGCGCGCGCACTTGCCCGACTCAAGAACGGCGTAAATCCGCTCGAAAAGCTCAAGCTCCGAGGCCAAGGTCTTGTCGCCCTTCATAGCCTTCTTTGTTCTGTCTATTCTTCTCTCGACCATTTCCATGTCCGAGAAAATAAGCTCCATGTTAATGGTCTCAAGGTCGCGCATGGGGTTGACCGAGCCGTCAACGTGAATGATATTGTCGTCCTCAAAGCAACGAACGACGTGGATTATCGCATCGCACTCGCGGATGTTGGACAAAAACTTGTTTCCGAGTCCCTCGCCCTGCGACGCGCCCTTAACAAGACCTGCAATGTCAACGAACTGAATGACCGCGGGGGTGTACTTTTTGGGGGCGTACATCTTCGCCAGCACGTCAAGACGGCTGTCGGGCACGGTAACGACACCGACGTTCGGCTCAATCGTGCAGAACGGATAGTTAGCGGACTCCGCGCCCGCATTGGTTAAAGCATTAAAAAGTGTTGATTTTCCTACGTTAGGAAGTCCCACTATACCGAGTTTCATATCTTTCTCCTCAAATTTTCTTCAAAAATGCCCATAGTCTCCTATTTTACATACATTATACATCATTTCGGCTCATTTTGCAAGCGGTCATTTGTTTTTTTCTGTTATTTCCTGATGCATCTTCATCAGTTCCGCGACGCGACTGCCTTTCGTCATTGTTTTGATGTCGAAACCATACGCCTGCATGACGGCGCGGATAAACCGAGTGCAGGTACTATGTATCGGGGCGCGAGTTTGCGAAAAAGTTGGGACGAGTTTACGGAGAATGATTTAGTCGTTGCAAAATTCGAGAGTAGTTAAAGAGCTTTATCACTTCTAAATAATCATAGTCATTATCAATGAATACATCTTGCGGAAAGCATACCCGATGATATGTTTCGTTTCTGAAAAGTTGAAGGCATACGCCATTGGCCTTTTCATAAAGAGTCGCAACATCGTCATTCAAATAAATCATCTGAAAAGTCATATATCTTTGCGCCTCTTTGTTCGTCAATTCGCAAATGGCTTTTACAATTTGATTTACTTCCGCGACAACAGCCTTTTGATATTCAGTCATTAATTCTTTCCAATAGTCTGTATTTCTCGTAACCTCAAGAGAGGATCCATTCGAGGCGTATCCGCCACCAATGGATACATACATGTTTTCATCGCCAACTTCAACGGCTGTACTGATTCCCGCTTTTCTAAGCAGTTCATAATCAGCATCAGTTATTTGTTGTGTTAAAACTCCTTTGATTTTTTTATTGGCAATAAGCTCTGGCCAATTCTCGTGAATAATTCTAATCATATCTTGTGTTGTATAAAGATTTGCTTTTGAATGCGGATAAATCTGAATAAAATAAGCGGTATCTTTAGAAAACAATGCAAATAGTTGATAATCGCTACGTTTTACAAACCCATCGTTTCCTTGCCTTTTGCTTACATGCAAATGATGTATCCCCCAGTCAAACAATAACAAATCCTTGTACTTCAAATCCGCTATACTCTTGCTCATAAATTTGCTAATGTTTTGTCCGCCTGTAATCGCATCTTCAATATCTTTTAGTGCATCCATATATTCACAAGGGCACTGAAATTCATTCGATTTAATTACAGTTCTCGGCATATTAGAAATCAATCTCTTTTGTGCATTAAAGAACAATCTTACCCAATCCTCGTCCGCATTATCGTTAAACTCATATCCCATCGCCCGTAAGTGCTGTTTTGATATGTTTTGTAAATCTCTTACTAAATCAATTTCAATCGAATAATTATTTTTTTCCAATACCGAATTGCTGAAAATCATCTTTATCTCACATCCATCATCAAATTCCACATATATCCTGACATTTCACCATCTTTTGATACATCTTCATTAGTTCTGCGACACAAGCGCTTTCGGTCATTGTTTTGACATCAAAGCCGTAGGCTTGCATAACGGCTCTGTCATTTGCTTGATGTGCTTTGCGGAGTTCTTTGGGCATAGTCAGCTCGTCGTAGAGGTCTGCAAGACTGCAATCGGGGTACAATGCGCGCGCGTCAAGAATCGCCTGTGCGGTTTGCTCGATTTTTGCCTTTTGCTCGTCGGTGGGCGTAGGCCATGGGAAGTTGTTGTAGACGATATCTTTGGAATAACGATAATCACTCTTGATTCGTCCACATATCGCGCGTGTCCATGCCATGTGAACATTGGAAATCAACACACCGAAGTTGTAAAGCGAAGCATTAGGAATAATTAAAGTTGCGTTTGTTGTAATAACCGTATCATCAATAAAACCGAGTGGTATATATTTCCTGTTTTCGCTTGAATGACTTGGAACAAGAATTGCTGTTTTGGGGTTATTCGTTTCCCTAAATAACATAGGGGTTAAAGCCAATCTTTGTGTACCTTTATCATTGCTGCTTTCTCTAAATTTTTTAACTTTTTCAATGCGTTCCATTACACAAGGCATTTTTCTTAATTCTGACGGTTGAACCCCAACAAGCCATAAACAATATCGGTCAATGTTATTTATAAATTCGCGTGCTCCTACGAGTTTTTTTACATATGGCTTTGCCAAGGGTTCTTTTTGTAAAAACGCATCAATTTCATCAGCTTCAATGATTAGATTTCCATCATCCGTGGGCTGATTACCTTTTCTAATTTCGCTTACAGCGCACAAAGGCTTAGTACGGCTCATAACAAAGACATCCTCACCGTTAAGTAAATAAGCGTTTATGTTATCAACTATTTGAGGTCTTTCAGAAGAATAGATAATTTTCGCTCTGCCGTTATGGGCAGTACTAAATCCCACGATTACACAATGAACGTGTGCTTTTATACTTGCTTCGCTGTCCCAACGGAATGTGCGATGGGCAAAATCAATATGAACACCAAACTCATCAAATAAGGGTTTCCATAGCAGTGCAACCTGTTCGCCCTGTGTGATTGAATTTGTTGAAACAAAAGCACACCTTATGTTTGTTCCAACGATAAATTTTGTTGCGATTACATACCACGCTGCTACATAATCCATAGTCTTATTGTTAGGAAAATAAGGAAGCAAATCGTGCCTTTGCTCAGCATTAAGATTGTTGTTGCCAACAAACGGCGGATTTCCCATGATATAATTGAGCTTGTCCTTCGGCACGACGCTTTCCCAATCTGTGCGGAGCGCGTTGCCCTCAACTATGTTCGCATAGGATTTCAAGGGCAGAAAATCGAGGTTTCTGTTGAGTATCTCCTCGGTCTCCTTCATCATCTGCGACTCCGCGATCCAAAGTGCCGTCTTCGCGACTGTCACGGCAAAATCGTTTATCTCAATGCCGTAAAACTGCCCGATTGACACCTTGATAATGTCGCCGAAATCCATGAGTATCTGACCGTCGTCCCGTGTCAGCTTCAGCGCCTCGTTTTCAAGTCGGCGTAAGGAAATATAGGTCTCGGTCAGGAAATTTCCCGAACCGCAGGCAGGGTCAAGAAAGGTCAGCTTTGAGAGCTTATCGCGGAAGTCTTCGGCTTTTTCTCGGCGTATCTTCGGCACCTTCAGTTCCTTAATCTCGTCAAATTCCTCGCGCAACTCGTCAAGAAAGAGCGGATCGATGACCTTGTGAATGTTCTCAATAGAGGTATAGTGCATACCGCCGCTTCGGCGTGTTTCGGGATTCAAGGTCGACTCAAACACCGCGCCGAAAATCGTGGGGCTTATTTCCGCCCAGTCAAAATCTTCGCTTGCATTGTGAAGGAGAAGGTCGACGATCTCCTGCGTAAAGTAGGGAATTTCAATGTTTTCGTCGGCAAAAAGACCGCCGTTTACATACGGGAAGGCTACGAGACGTTCATCCATATAAGGATCTCTGTCTTCAACCTTTGTATCAAGAACACGGAACAGATCGATCAAAGCACGACGAACATCACGAGAGTCAAAACTTTTGATATAGTTATGGAATTTGAGATGTTCTCCGAAAATTCCCGCATCTTCCGCGTATAGACAAAATACAAGACGGACACATAGAATGTTCAGACTGTGAAGCGATGAGCGGTCATCGGGATTTATGTACTGTTTCAGTATCGCATCGTAAAGCTTTCCGACAAGCTCGCCCGCTTGAATTGAAATCTGCTCTTCACGGTGCAAAAGCTCGCTCTTTTCTTCTACGAGAAACTGCAAGCGGTAGTATTCCTTTGGCAAGTCTTTCAGCAAAATGCTCTCCGGCTCGCCCGTGGGCTTCTCCATATCGTAAATGAGGAATTCCTCAAAATTGCAGGTGATTATCCAACGGGGACGCTGTGAGTAAGGCAACGCCGCAGAATATCTCTGTGCCTGTTGAAAGGGATTGAGCAGAGTTCCGTCCGACTGACGAATTGGCGCACGCAGATTTAGTCCGCGCTTTTTCTGTTCGATCAAAACGTGAGTTGAGGGAATATGTCCGTCAATAAAGCTCGTGTGGTCGAGCTTGACTCGTTCCTCAAAAAATATGAATTTTTCAGGCTCGGCAACGCCGAGGATATCGCGGCACAGCGAAAGCCAAAAGGATTGACTGTCGCTCTTTTCGTCTCCGCGGTCTTTCCAATCTTCGGCAAATTTTTTGGCAGCCCTTTTCTTTTCCGTGTCTGTCATGATCATAATCCTCCCATTTTAAACGTCAAAATCCGTCCTTAGCTGTATTATACTACATTTTCATCTGTTTTTCCATAAATTTCGTATTTTTTGTTCGTTTTCTTCTAAAAAACAAAATTCAATGAGTTTTTCGTCATTTGTTTTTCCGATGCCGTGCTTCGGCGGAGAAAACCCGGCGTTTTCCGTCTGAAATGTAAGCTGCTACAGTCAAATCTTGCCCTTCTCCGAAAAAAATTAAAAAAATATTCGATTATTTTTCAAAAAGACTGTACAAAACGAACTTTTTGTGTTATAATTATTAACACACAATAAATTTTAATCGAAATTAATGTGTCCGCAAATTTAACGAAGTTAATTTTTTCGGCAAATTTCGTTAAGAATTCAAATTTTTTTCACAAAAAATCCCTAATAATACTGTATAATCCAAGACGACAGGATATTTATTCCGTATTATTACGGCAGAACGGAGACAAAAACTATGATGGAAACAAAAATTCTCCTCATCGAGGACGAGCCGGCTATCTCAGAGCCGATAAAAACCTTCTTCGAATCAGAGGGCTATGACGTTAAGGTTGCGAGCGATGGCAGCGAGGGTATCAGCTTCTTTAAAATGTACAATCCCGATATTACCGTGCTTGACATAACTCTCCCCAAAAAGGACGGCTGGCAGGTCTGCCGCGAGATACGCGAAGGCTCGCAAAAACCGATAATCATGATAAGCTCAAAGGGCGATGCGTTTGACAAGGTGCTGGGGCTTGAGCTCGGCGCGGACGATTACATGGTCAAGCCCATCGACTGCAAAGAGCTTTCGGCAAGAATAAAGGCGGTACTCCGCCGTTGCCGCACAAGTCTGCCTCAGTCGGACGACGAGGTCATCAGATTTGAAAACATAGAGATAAGCCATGAAAAATACGAGCTTAAGCTCAAAGGCAAAAGCGTTGACATTCCTCCTAAGGAGCTGGAACTTCTCTACTTCTTGGCATCTAACTACAACAGAGTATTCACTCGTGACCAGCTCCTCGACAAGGTCTGGGGCTTTGACTACCTCGGAGACTCGCGAACCGTCGACGTACACATCAAGAGACTGCGCGAAAAGCTTGAAGGAGTTTCCGACAAGTGGGTTATCAAGACCGTTTGGGGCGTGGGTTACAAATTTGAATTACTCAACTGAAATTCTATCATTTCAAGTACGCCAACTCTGTGAGTTGGCGTAAGCTTTAGATATATCTTTTTTGGGAGAACGGAACATGAACGAAAACGAAAACAAAAACATCGGCGAGGGAGAGGGCGAACCTCGCCGCGATGAAGATACAAAAGCCTTTAATTGGCAGTGGACAGACGGAGAGGGTAAGACTGAACAAAGTCAGCCCGAGGGCGGGGAGTCCGAGAAAGTAATACCCGAGGAAACAAAACCCGAAGAAACACGGCCTGAAGAACACAAATCGGATAATTTCGGCAGCGCGGAATCCGAAGCAGAAAGCACTCAAACCGAAACATTCAACAGTGAAGAAACACAGAAAGAAGAGACGCATGCAACCTCTCCGAAGGGCGAAACGAAGTCCAAAAAGAACCGCGCACCGACAGTTGCTTCTGTTCTGTCCGCCTGCTCGATAATCCTTCTCCTCTCGTTTGCACTGTCTCTCATGCTCGGCATTTTCCCCGTTAAGGGGCGTGAGGTCGTGCTAGTCGGAGTGTCTGACAGTGGCAAGACAGACCCCGATGTCGATGCCTCGTCCGAGCTTATCGAGGATTTTCTCAATTCCGTAGTCGTAGTGACGGCAAAAACAGGTACGGGAACCAGCACGGGAACAGGAGTCATTCTATCAAATAACGGCTATATCATAACAAATTACCACGTTATAGAAGGCTCGGATAACGTCACGGTACAGCTCTGCAATGAAAACATGGCGGTAAAAGCCGAGGTCGTAGGCTTCCACGCGGAAGATGACGTTGCGGTAATAAAGGTCGATCGCACAGACCTTCGCGCGGCAACCTTTGCAAAATCATCTGACGTAAGATACGGCGAGAAGATCTACGCCGTCGGCACCCCCGAGGGCACCGAATTTCGCTGGAGCGTCACGCAGGGCATCGTTTCCTGCCCTTCAAGAGAATTGTTTGAATATAACGGCGACGGCACGCTTGCATACAAGATAAATGTAGTCCAGATAGATGCTCCGGTAAATCACGGAAACTCAGGCGGACCGATAATCAACGTCCGCGGAGAGGTCGTAGGTATCGTTACGCTGAAGAAGATCTGGAGTCAGCAAACAGACTCAAGCGGAAACAGAGAGCCCGTCGAGGGAATGGGATTTGCGCTTCCGTCAAGCGGAGTGCTTATCGATGCCATGGCGATCATCGAACAGGGCAACGCAGATAACGTCGATTCGGGCATAATTCTTCCCCGTCCGCTCCTCGGCGTGACAGGCGTCGGCGTTCAGGAGAACTCGTACTACGAAAACTACACGGACGAGAGCGGAAGCGGCGTCAAGGTAGTTGAAGAGGAATACGCCAAGGCAAATCCCCACACAACCTTCTACGCACCGATAACAGGAGTATACGTCAGCGCAACGAGCGCAGGCTCGGATGCCGCAAAATATCTTAAAGAGGGCGACATTATTACCGAGGTAAACGGCAGACCCGTAACGATAATATACGACGTAATGGATATCGTAAACCAATACAACGGCGGAGATAAGGTCACCGTCAAATATTACAGAAACGGCAAATATAACACCGTAACAGTAACGCTCAGAACAAGCAAGGATATCGGTTGACGCGGGTTTTTGAATATTTCTATTGACAAAACGGCAAAAAGATGATAGAATGTACGTAAAATCAGAGCCGTTAGATTTCTCCGACGGATATATTCAAAAAAGGGGTTAAATATGGAAGAGAAAATTATTGAAATCATCGCGGAATACCAGGACAGAGACGTGTCCGAATATACAAAAGACCAGACATTTGTTGAAATGGGACTTGACTCACTCGACCTTGCAGAGCTTATTCTTCAGCTTGAAGAATCGGTTGATGCAGAGATAGACATCAGCCCAAAGTACAATACTCCCGCAAAGCTTGCGGCGTACATCAACTCAATTAAATAATTCTTTTGAAAAGGCGATGTCTCAAATTTGAAGACAGTCTCCATGCAAACAGCAAACTATGCACAAAAACACTTGCTTACCAATCGCGGTGCGCAAGTGTTTTTGTGTTTGGGTTTTGAGGTCGTTTACAACATTCCTGATTTTGTGCCGCATGGCGGTTTTTTCTCTGCCCTCAACCGCCTTTTTGCGCGACTCTTGATAATGCTCCTTCATTTCCTGTTGAGCCTTAGCCGCCTTTTCTCTGTACTCGGCAAGTGCCTTTTTGCCTTTCTGCTCAGCGCGTTTGTAAGCCTTCTGCTTTTCCCGTTGAAGCACATTCTTGAGTGCCTGAGTGGACTCAAGTC
>JBJDZM010000025.1:0-14251 GCA_051867975.1 Eubacteriales bacterium
CTTTGCTTGAGGTTTTGCCCGAGGGAAAGGGCAGAATGAGCGCGGCGGATTTCGTGCGCGGAAGAAAAATAGCGGTCGGGGATATTTTGAAATAAATTCCGATACCGTTATAAATTGACATCATATTGTCGCGCTTTTCGAGAAAAGATAAACAAAAAAGAATAAAGGTGAAAGAATATGTTTTTTGGATTCTTTTGGGGAGATTGGACGATAATTTTGCTTGTCCCTGCGATGATATTTGCATTTTGGGCGCAGTACAAGGTTCAATCCACCTTTAAAAAATACGACAGAGTCAGGACTCAAAGAGGAATGACGGGTGCCGATGCCGCACGGAAAATTCTCGATTCAAACGGTCTTTACGACGTAAAGGTCGAATATGTCAGGGGGCATCTCAATGACCATTATGACCCGCGCACAAACGTCATAAGACTGTCCGATGCGACGTACGGAAGCACGAGTGTTGCCGCGCTCGGAGTCGCCGCGCACGAGGCGGGACACGCCGTTCAGCATGCGACGGGGTATCTGCCGATAAAGATTCGCGGCGCGATAATTCCCGTGACACGATTTGGCTCGATGCTCGCGATGCCGCTCTTTATTATCGGACTTTTGATGACGGGGTTCATGAATATTGACCCCGTTGTCGGGCAGTATCTCATGTTCGGGGGGATCGCGCTCTTTTCTTTGAGTACGCTTTTCCAGCTTGTGACGCTTCCCGTAGAGTTTAACGCGTCTTCAAGGGCGCTGCGCACGCTTGAGGAGAGCGGTATGCTATACGGAGAAGAGATAAGCGGCGCAAAGCAGGTGTTAAATGCGGCGGCAATGACATACGTTGCGGCACTCGCTTCGTCGCTGGCGTCGCTGTTACGATTTATCGTTATTGCATCAAACGCGTCAAACAGGCGCAGATAAGATGCGCTCTTTGATGCCTTAACTGATTTTTGAACGAGAATAAAACAAAATTTTTGAAAGGAGACGGCAATATGGCGGAAAGTGCGAGGGCGGTTGCCTTCAAGGTTTTGAAGGATGCCGAGAAAAACAAGACGTATTCCAATATTGCCGTTGACCGCGCGCTCTCGCAGAGTGAGTTGTTGGGCGCGGACCGAGGACTCGTGACCGCAATTGTCATGGGGGTGACCGAGAGAAAATTGACGCTTGACGCGATGATTTCTTCTCTTTCGCAAAAGGGTGAGCAGACCGACACCGATGCAAGGGTGCTTTTGCGTATGGGAATTTACCAGCTTTATTTTCTTGACAGGATTCCCGACCATGCGGCGGTTAATGAGACCGTCGCATTGGCACCGAAGCGCCTGCGCGGATTTATAAACGCGGTTCTGCGTGAATTTTTGCGCCGACGCGAGAGCGGAAGGCTTGAGTCGCTTTTCCCGAGCCGTGAGAAAGACATACTCGGCTATCTTTCGGTGAAATATTCTTTCCCGAAGGATGTTTGCGCCGAATTCTTAAAAATCTACGGCACCGAGCGCACGGAGGTGATATTTGAGAAATTCAACTCGCCGCCTCCCCTCACCTTGAGAATAAATACGCTCAAAATAAGCCGGGATGATTACGCAGGAAGACTTCGGGAGGGCGGAACAGATTTCAGACTGTCGGACAGGCTTGAAAATGCCGTTTTGCTTGACAAGGTTGCCTACAATGAGTTGCCGGGCATCGACGAGGGCTGCTTTTTCATTCAGGACGAGGCATCGCAGATATGCGTTGAGGCTCTGGGAGCCCATAGCGGAGAGACGATTGTCGACGTTTGCTCCTGCCCGGGATCAAAATCCTTCGGCAGTGCGATAAGAATGAAAAATGAGGGAAAGATCTACTCGTTTGACCTGCACAAGAGCAAATTGCCGCTGATAGAAAAGAACGCCGAACGGCTCGGGATCAATATTATCAGGACGGCGGAGCGTGACGGGCGAAACCCCGACGAAAGCCTTTTCGGGCGCGCCGACCGCGTGCTTTGCGACGTACCCTGCTCGGGACTCGGAGTTATAGCAAAAAAGCCCGAGATAAGATACAAAAGCATATCCGAATTTGAGCGACTGCCCGAAATTCAGTATGATATCTTGTCGGCTTCGGCGCGTTATGTGAGAAAAGGCGGAATTTTAGTTTATTCGACCTGCACCGTACTGCCGAGGGAAAACCGAGAGAATGTTGAGAGATTTCTCTCTGAACATAAGGAGTTTGAGGCGGTTGATTTCAAAGTCGGCGAGCTTTGGAGCGCATGCGGTATGCTGTCCCTCTCACCCGACAGAGACGGCACGGACGGATTTTTCGTGGCAAAAATGAGACGCAAGGAAAGTGTTTAGATGAAAAATATTTTATCATATACGCCCGACGAATTGAAAATTCTCATGGGCGAGATAGGAGAGCCTGCATATCGCGCGGGGCAGATCTTTTCCCAGTTGCACAAGGGAATCATGCTCGGCGAGATGACGAATGTGGGCAAAAAGACAAAGGAAAAGCTTTGCGCAGTTGCCGATTGCTCTTTCCCGACGGTTCGCCGCAAGCTGATATCGAGGCTTGACGGTACGGTAAAGTATCTTTTTGAGCTGAGTGACAAAAACTGCATAGAGTCGGTCGTTATGAAGTATGAGCATGGCTACACCATCTGCATTTCCTCCCAGGTCGGTTGCAGAATGGGATGTAAGTTCTGCGCTTCGACGCTTGGCGGCAAGGTACGCGACCTTGAAGCAGGCGAGCTACTCGGTCAGATAATCGCGGCGCAGAGAGACCTCGGAATACGAATTTCAAACGTCGTCATGATGGGAATCGGCGAGCCGCTTGACAATTTTGATAACGTAATAAAATTTTTGCGGATAGTCAACATAGACGAGGGAATAAATATAGGGTACAGACACATTTCGCTCTCGACCTGCGGAATCGTGCCGAAGATATACGAGCTTGCCAAACTTAAGTTGCCTATCACGCTGTCAATTTCACTTCACGCGCCCGACGATGAGACCCGTTCGGCTATCATGCCGGTGAATAGATCGTGGGGTGTCGGCGAATTGCTTGATGCCTGCCGTGAATACTACAGGTCGACCGAGAGAAGAATGTCGTTCGAATACACGCTTATCGCGGGTAAGAACGACTCGGTTGAAAACGCGGTGCGTCTTGCAAACGTACTAAATTCTTCTCTCCGCTCAAAGACAGAGACCATGCCGATACACGTAAATCTGATACCGGTCAACGAGGTCAAGGAGAGCGGATTTAAAAGCACGGGGCGTGATGCCCTCAAAAGGTTTGCCGCGGAGCTTGAAAAGAGGGGAATACGCGCGACTGTAAGACGCACGCTCGGTTCGGATATAAACGCGTCGTGCGGACAGCTCCGCCGTGAGGAAAGTCAAAAATAAACGCGTGGTCAAGGCGTTTGAATAATTAATCTTTTGGAAATAAACCCATCGTTTTACATACTTTTCGGGGAGAAAACAGATGGGAAAACAAAAAGTTACAGGTAAAAACGCAGAAGGAAAACGCACAAAAAGGCTTTTTCTGTGGATGATTATAACGGGGCTTGTCTGCGGTTTGCTTTTTTGTGGAGTGTTTTTATATTTTTTCATGCCGCGCGATAACGACACGTTCATTTTCACCGTGCCGACCTTCGTAGGTCTTAACGAGCAAAGCATTAAATCCGTCTCGGGCGCGGACGTTGAGCGCGAGTGGATATATTCAAGTGACGTAGAGCGAGGGGTCGTCATATCACAAACGCCGTACGCAAACGCCCGACGAAAGATTAAAAACGGAGAGCTTTGCAAGGTAACGATATACGTCAGCCTCGGCGAGAAGACCGAGAAATTGCCCGACCTTTCGGGCGTTGACGAGCTTTCCGCCGCGGCGGCGCTGAGGTCGATAGGCGCGCGCGTGAGGTGCGTTCCGATATACGGCGAGGACTCTGACGGTTGCGTGCTGTATACGAATCCTACTGTCGGTCAGGAGATAAAGGAAGGCGACAGTGTCACCGTTTTTGTATCACGGAAAAGACCGAACATGCCGATAAAGGTGCCTGATTTTTGCGGTCTTGAATTGGCGGAGGCGTACAGACGTGCGCTCTCTTTGGGATTGTGCATCGCGGACGGGGACGTAGTTTTTTTAGACGCAAGGGTAGTTGAGCAGAGCATACCCGCAGGCGCAAAGGTAAAGGTCGGAAGCTATATAAGCTTCAGGGTAGAATTAGGCGACGGGACGGAAAGAGAATGGCAGCCCGACGCGTCGGAGGATAAGACGGAGATAAGAGAGGATTTCAGATGATCGGAAAAATAATTGAGGGAGTAGGCGGTATCTACACGGTGAGATGTGAAGAGGGGGGCGAGGTGAAGCTCATCCCGTGCCGCGCGAAAGGTGTTTTCAGGCACGAAAAAATCACTCCGCTTGTCGGAGACAACGTGTCGATCGACGTGTCGGCGGGCGAGAAAAACGCCGTTATTGACGAGATACTCGAACGCAAAAATTCACTCATACGGCCGCCTATGGCAAATCTTGACTGCGTTTTCGTATCGATGGCGGCGGCAAAGCCTGCGCCCATGCTCGATATGACCGACAAGCTCATATCAATTTTGGAGCATAACGACATTGAGTCGGTGATAGTGGTTGAGAAGTGCGAGCTTGACAGAGAAAGAGCCGCCGAGATAAAGGCGATATACGAGTCGGCAGGCTACCGCGTTTTCGTCCTTTCCTGCGAGACGGGCGAGGGGATAGACGAGATTGAGAGCTTTATTGCGTCAAGAAAGGGCATATTGGCGCTTGCGGGAGCCTCGGGCGTGGGAAAATCAACGCTTCTCAACAAGCTCTTCCCGACACTCGGGCTTTTCACGGGGAGCGTCAGCCGAAAGACCGAGCGCGGAAGACACACGACACGCGCGGTGACTCTTTTAAAGCTTGGCGAGGAGCTTTATTTTGCCGACACACCGGGCTTTTCAATGCTGGATTTCGAGCGGTTCGATTTTTTTGATTTAGAAGACCTTCCGCTCTCATTCCGCGAGATAAACGAGCGCATAGGGCAGTGCAGATACACCAAATGCACGCACCGAAAAGAGGACGGATGCGCTGTTGTCGAGGCACTCAAGAGGGGCGAGATAGCAAAGAGCCGACATGAGAACTACGTTGCTCTGTATGAAATTTTGAAAAACAAACACAAGTGGGATAAATAAGATGAAAGCTTTTGTTTTTGGCGGAGGGGAGATCTTCTCCGAATACATAGAGGAAAGACCTGAGGATGGCGACCTTGTGGTCTGCGCCGACTCGGGATACAAAAACGCTCTGGCGTTTGACGTTAAGGTCGATATTCTGGTTGGAGATTTTGATTCACTCGGAGATATTCCCGACGGAGTCAAAGAAGTGGTGCGCGTGCCTTGCGAGAAAAATTCGACCGACACCCAGCTGGCGGTCGATATTGCGCTTGAGCGGGGTGCAGACGAGATAGTAATCGTTGCAAGCACGAATGGCAGAGTCGATCACACACTCTCGTGCATGGCGGTGCTTGAAAAACTATGGGACAAAAAGATTCCCTGCGTGATGGTCAACGGACGGAACAGAGTGAGATTCCTGCGCGACAGCGGAACGATTTTGATTCGCAGTCAATATAAATATTTTTCGATAGTCACGCTTGACAAGATCGCGAAAAAGGTCAGTATTGAGGGCGCAAAATATCCGCTGAAGAACGCAAATATCGAGCGTGGTTTTCAGTTTGCCGTCTCAAATGAGATAGTCAAAAACGCGGCGCTGATAAACGTAAAAAAAGGCTCGGTATACGTAATCGAGTCGAGAGATTAATGTCGAAACAAGGCCTTGAGGCATATAATGGGAGCAGAAACCATATTTTAAGGAGGCTCTTGTTATGAAAATAGTATTGCTTCGCTCGCCGGGATTTCTCTCGCCCATTTTGAGAAGGATTTTCGGAATCAAAAAGGAGAAGAAGAGAAGATAGACCGCACGCCGCACACGCCTTTTGAAAACGCCCTGCGCTTTTTGTTTTGGGGTTAGGATAGCCGTGCAGGCAAAAAATTACTTGCGGCTGCAATTCGGAGATTTTATGGAAAAGGAAATGAAATTTTTTCCCGTAACGAAAAAAGAGGTCGAAGAGCGCGGATGGGATGCCGTGGATTTCGTCTACGTTTCGGGTGACGCATATGTTGATCATCCCTCGTTCGGCGCGGCGATAATCTGCCGAGTGCTTGAGGACAAAGGCTTCAGAATAGCTTTTTTGCCGCAGCCCGATTACAGGTCGTGCGAGGATTTTAAACGCTTCGGACGCCCGAGACTCGGATTTTTGGTCAGTGCCGGAAATATCGACTCAATGGTGGCGCATTACACTGCGGCGAAGAGAAAGCGTACATATGACTATTATTCGCCGGGCGGCAAGATGGGCAAACGTCCCGACCGCGCGTGCATAGTCTATTCAAACCGAATCCGTGAGGCGTACGGCGACGTGCCGATAATTCTCGGCGGTCTTGAAGCGTCTCTGCGCCGCTTTGCGCACTACGATTATTGGGACGACAAGGTGCGCCGTTCGATTCTCGTTGACAGCCGCGCCGATATTCTGACCTACGGCATGGGTGAGAAGATACTCGTCCGTATTGCCGAGCTTCTCGACCGCGGAATACCGATAAAAAAGATACGCGACGTGCGCGGAACGGTCTACATGTGCGCGCCGGGCGACAAGATAAATTACCCCGTGGCGGCGACCTTTGACTACAATGAGTTAAAAACCGACAAAAGGAAATACGCCGAGGCGTTCGGGGTGCAGTATAAAAATCAGGATTCGATAAACGGACGCGCGATATGCGAGATATACGACGGAAAAATGCTGGTTCAGAATCCGCCGATGCCGCCGCTTGAGCGCGAGGAGCTTGACCACGTTTATTCGCTTCCGTTTATGAGGAATTATCACCCGATGTATGAGAGTGAGGGCGGAGTGCCTGCCATTGAGGAGGTCAAATTCTCGATAACGCATAACCGAGGCTGTTTCGGCGCGTGCAATTTCTGCGCGCTGGCATTTCACCAGGGGCGCACCGTGCGCTCGCGCAGTGAGCAGAGCGTACTCCACGAAGCCGAGATAATCGCATCGATGCCCGATTTCAAGGGCTATATACACGACGTCGGCGGACCTACGGCGAATTTCCGCTACCCTTCATGCGACAAGCAGCTGAAGGACGGAGTCTGCCCGAGCCGCAAGTGTCTAGCTCCCACGCCGTGCAAAAATCTGAAGGTCGACCACACCGAGTATCTGCATCTCATAGAGAAGATAGAGCAGATACCGAAGGTCAAAAAGGTCTTTATCCGCTCGGGAATCAGATTTGACTACCTCATGGCGGACAAAAACGACGCGTTTTTCAGAAAGCTTGTCAAAGACAACGTCTCGGGGCAGCTTAAGGTCGCGCCCGAACACTGCTCGTCGCCCGTTCTCCGTTGCATGGGCAAGCCCGACTTTGAGGTGTATCAGGGCTTCAGAAGAAAATTCTTTGAGATAACCAAAAGCGTGGGCAAGGAGCAGTATCTTGTGCCTTACCTCATGTCGAGTCACCCCGGCTCGACCTTGAACGACGCAATCGAGCTTGCTCTCTGCTTAAAGCGTGACAAATACGCGCCCGAGCAGGTGCAGGACTATTACCCGACACCGGGAACGGCATCGACGGTCATGTATTACACGGGAATAGATCCGCTTGACATGAAGCCGGTCTACGTCGTGACGGACTATCATGAAAAACAGCTCCAGCGCGCGCTTTTGCAGTACAACCGACCCGAAAACGCGCCGCTTGTGCGAGAGGCTTTGAGAAAAGCCGGCAGAGAAGACCTCATAGGCTTTGGCGAAGGGTGTCTTGTGCGTCCCGAGGGCGGCAAGAGCGGCGGTAATGTACGAAAGACGGTCGGACAAGCCGGACAAGGGCGCGCACCGTCGCGAAATATGCCGAGATCGGATAAAACCCGCACGGAAAAATCCTTCGACGGCAAAAAAACGGCAAAATCTTCAAAATCGGCAAAAAGTGGGGGAAAACAGACAATGCCGAGACGTGACGCAAAGCCTGCGTACAAAAAAGGATGGGCAAAGCCGAAGTCAAAGAGGAAATAAGAATATTTCGGAAGACTTTAAACCGATGAAGGGAGACATCAAATGAACGGTGAGATAAAAGGGCGGGTATATGACTATCTGACACGCATACCGCGCGGCAAGGTAGTTACATACGGCATGATAGCGGAGCATCTCGGGAACCCTAAAATGGCGCGCGCGATAGGTAATATACTTCACGCAAACCCCGACGGTGTAAAGTTCCCGTGCTATAAGGTGGTAAACTCAAAAGGAGAACTTTCAGAGCGGTACGCCTTCGGCGGCAAAGAGGAGCAGAAAAGGCTTCTCCAAAATGACGGTGTCTGCACCCCGGATGACAAGGTCGACCTTGAAAAATATCTTTGGAAGTAATAAATAAATAAATGTAAAAAATCATCTCCGGCAACAGTTGATTGTTGCCGGAGATGATTTTTTACATTCCGAAAAGTTCGGGTATGCTTTTGTCAAGAGCCTCGGACAGATACACAAGCTCAATATCGGTAATGAATCGTTGTCCGGATTCCATTCTTTGTATGGCGTTTTTGTCAACGTTCAGCCCAATGAGCTGGAGCTTGTCCGCAAGCGCGCGCTGTGACAGCTTGAGTTCCTTGCGGAATTTCATAATGTTCTCTCCGCAGATGTTGTTTTTGTTGTCAGGTGTCTTGTTAATAAACATTTTTCAAATTTTTCTCCTTTTTTGACATTTAGTGCTTGACAATGGATTAATTATATGATATAATCTCTGTCGAGGTGACATTCAGTGAATGTCAAAATTGCCTATTACGAGTTCAAATCAAAGCGGAGAGTGCTATTTATGTATCTTTCGGCAGAGTATGTGGAGTTCCCCGCACGAAAAAATTACTTCTAAAAGAAGATTTGCAATTGGCAGTTTCGATTAAAGTACGCTCACAAACGTTCAAATTAAAATGCCTTTTCTTCATTTTATTATATTAGTATGGGCTGTGCGTGTTTTAATGCTGACAGATTTATGCTTGTAGATGTGATAATGGAGTTTTTACTCTATATTGGGCAGTTGTCTGATATATCATAATGATTATTGACCGGGCTTCGACCTCAAAAAAAAATGCGATTAATAAAAACTTGACTCTGTGCATTGATATTTGAGAAAGAATTTGACCGGAAAAATAATAAAAAAACTGCTTTTCAGCAGAAAAATAAAAAAAGGAGGCACCCTTTTATGAAAAGAAATTTCTTGAAAATTTCTTTAAGCGTGGTTGTCCTCATACTTGCTCTTGCGTTTTGCTTGACAGGTTGTGATGATGCCACGAAGGCAGAGATTGAGACCATTAAGGAGAATGTCACTGCCAACCAAACGAAGGTTGACGAGGTCATTGCAAGCCTTGATGCGGCAAAAACTGACCTTAGCGACAAGATTGCGGCTAACACTACAAATATTGATACAGAAGTAGCCGCACTTAATACCGCTATCGCAAATGCTCAGGCAGTGCTTGAAACAGCAGATGCTGCAAACAAGACGGCTATTGAGAGTGCAATTGCAGACGCTAAGACAGAGCTTCAGGCGGCTGTAGATGCAGTTGTAGCAGACCTTGCCGCAGCAAAGGCAGAACTTTCTGACAAGATTACTGCCAATGACACAAAGATTGACGATGAAGTTGCAAAACTCAATGCGGCTGTCTCGGATGCAAAGGCGGTTCTTGAAGCGGCAGACGCTGCAAACAAGACGGCGCTTGAAACGGCTATTGCAGACGCTAAGACAGAGCTTCAGGCATCAATCAAGACAGTAGCAGATAATCTTGATGCAGCAAAGAAAGAACTTGCTGAAAAGATCACTGCTAACGATACGAAGATTGACACAGAAGTTGCAAATCTCAACACTGCAATTGAAACCGCAAAGACGGTTCTTGAAGCAGCAGATGCAGCAAACAAGACAGCTCTTGAGCAGGCTATTGCAGATGCAAAGTCAGAGCTTCAGGCGGCAATTGATAAAGTTGCAGGCGACCTCGCTGAGGTAATAAAAGACCTTGATGCGGCAAAGGAAGAGCTTTCTAAAAAGATCGCTGCTAATGACACGAAGATCGGCGAAGAAGTTGAAAAACTCAACACTGCAATCGCAAATGCTCAGGCAGTGCTTGAAACAGCAGATGCTGCAAACAAGACGGCTATTGAGAGTGCAATTGCAGACGCTAAGACAGAGCTTCAGGCGGCTGTAGATGCAGTTGTAGCAGACCTTGCCGCAGCAAAGGCAGAACTTTCTGACAAGATTACTGCCAATGACACAAAGATTGACGATGAAGTTGCAAAACTCAATGCGGCTGTCTCGGATGCAAAGGCGGTTCTTGAAGCGGCAGACGCTGCAAACAAGACGGCGCTTGAAACGGCTATTGCAGACGCTAAGACAGAGCTTCAGGCATCAATCAAGACAGTAGCAGATAATCTTGATGCAGCAAAGAAAGAACTTGCTGAAAAGATCACTGCTAACGATACGAAGATTGACACAGAAGTTGCAAATCTCAACACTGCAATTGAAACCGCAAAGACGGTTCTTGAAGCAGCAGATGCAGCAAACAAGACAGCTCTTGAGCAGGCTATTGCAGATGCAAAGTCAGAGCTTCAGGCGGCAATTGATAAAGTTGCAGGCGACCTCGCTGAGGTAATAAAAGACCTTGATGCGGCAAAGGAAGAGCTTTCTAAAAAGATCGCTGCTAATGACACGAAGATCGGCGAAGAAGTTGAAAAACTCAACACTGCAATCGCAAACGCTCAGACGGCGCTTGAAAAAGCAGATGCTGAGAACAAGACAGCTATTGAAACGCTTCAGACAAAACTCGACGAGGCAAAGGCAGACCTTAAGAAGGCAATTGACAAGGTTGCAGCAGACCTTGCCACAGCAAATGACAAGATTTCAACCAATGCTGACTCGATTAAGGAACTCAACACTGAAATTGAGAACGCTCAGAAAGTGATTGATGCTCTTAAAGAGGACTCCGCTACAAAGACAGCTCTTGAGCAGGCTATTGCAGACGCTAAGAAAGACCTTCAGGATGCTATCGACGCAGTTGCGAAAGATCTTGAAACAGCAAATGGCAAGATTTCAACCAATGCTGACTCGATTAAGGAACTCAACACTGAAATTGAGAACGCTCAGAAAGTGATTGATGCTCTTAAAGAGGACTCCGCTACAAAGACAGCTCTTGAGCAGGCTATTGCAGACGCTAAGAAAGACCTTCAGGATGCTATCGACGCAGTTGCGAAAGATCTTGAAACAGCAAATGGCAAGATTTCAACCAATGCTGAATCGATTGAGGATCTCTACACTAAAATTGAAAATGCTCAGAAAGTGATTGATGCTCTTGGAGAGAACTCCGCTACAAAGACAGAGCTTGGAACGCTTCAGACAGAGCTCAAAACAGCAGAGGAAACCCTTCAGAAGGCAATTGACGAACTTAGAACGGAGCTTCTCGACGAGATTCAAGCTTTGAAAGACTACGCCGATGCAGAAGACGTCAAACTCCGTGATGACATAGATGCTGTTAAGAAAGCATTGGAAGGATCTGAGGAAGAGAATATTACTGGTCTTTTGGAGAGGATCAAGGACGCTGAAGATGCTATCGCCAAAAACACAGCGTGGATAGCAGAATACAAGGAAACAACCGAAAAGGTTGTTGAGGCCGTATTTGGCGTTGAAAAAGTATGGACTCTTTGCAATCAATACTGTGTTGGCTGGGGAGCAATTGCCGCTGACGATCTCCTTTATGTAAAGGAACAGGCAAAGGTTTATCTTTACAGAGCAACCAACGAAGATGATATAAAAGTTGCCGTTGAAAGGTTCTATAAGGCAATCGACGAAATGGATACACCTGAGCTTAACCGTCTCAAAGCTATTCATTCTTTGCTTGAAGAAGCAAAGACAAATATAGATAACGGCGAGCTTACTGTTGCAGTTGAGAAACTCGTCGCCGCAAGAGCACTGTTCGATGAAATCGGAATGGTCAATTGCACGGAAGACGTTTATGATGTACTTATCATTGACGGTAAGGCAGTAGATCTGTCCGACATGTACTCCGAGTACAGACTCACAATCATCTCTCTCTTGATAGATGGTGCGGAGACTGCTCTTGAGGATATGGACACAACAACTGCTGACACATATCTTGAAGACGCGAGAACGCTTATCGATGAGGTTATTGCTGACGGTATGACAACAGAACTTGAAGGTGTAGACCTCGTTGAAAGGTACAACGATGCAAGAATTGCCGTAATAGACGCTTACCTTGCACAGGCAACAGATGCAATTGAGAACAAAGAGTTTGCTTCCGCTGATGATTACCTCGCAGAAGCAAGAGCTGATATCGATGAAATCGCAGCAGATACAATAACAACCGATCTCGATGCAGTTAAGGACAGATACAACGAAGTAAGAGTTGCACTTGTAGATGCTTACCTTGCACAGGCAACAGAGGCAATTGAGAACAAAGAGTTTGCTTCTGCCGATGATTACCTTGCAGAAGCAAGAGACGATATCGATGCAATTGAAGCAGATACAATAACAACCGATCTCGATGCAGTTAAGGAAAGATACAACGAAGTAAGAGTTGCACTTGTAGACGCTTACCTTGCACAGGCAACAGCTGCAATTGAGAACAAAGAGTTTGCTTTCGCTGACGATTACCTCGCAGAGGCAAGAGCTGATATCGATGAAATCGCAGCAGATACAATAACAACCGATCTCGATGCAGTTAAGGAAAGATACAACGAAGTAAGAGTTGCACTTGTAGACGCTTACCTTGCACAGGCAACAGCTGCAATTGAGAACAAAGAGTTTGCTTCCGCTGATGATTACCTCGCAGATGCAAGAGCTGATATCGATGAAATCGCAGCAGATACAATAACAACCGATCTCGCAGATGTCATCGCAAGCTACAATGGCGTAAGAGTTGATCTTGTAAATGCTTACCTTGCACTTGCAGAAGACGCAATTACCAATGGCAATATCAGCACAGCAAACGACTACCTTGCACAGGCAAGAGCTGATATCGATGAAATCGCAGCAGATACAATAACAACCGATCTCGCAACCGTTATCGAAAGCTACAACACTGTAAGAATTATGGTGGTAACATATTACCTTGACCTTGCAGAGGATGCAATTGCCGGAGAATCCGTTGATGAAGAGGCTATTGATACTGCAAAGGAGAACCTCGAGCTTGCAAGAGACGTAATTGATGGATATAAAGCAGATACAGGCATAGTAGTTGATGTTGATGCTGTTGTAGAGAGATACAATTCCATAAGATTCAGCGTAGTAAGATGCTATCTCAGCCTCGCTGACGCTGCAATCGAAAATGCTGAGAATAAGGCAGATGTTGACAACACCGACGATACTGCTTGGGTCTACACTGTAAAGGCAGAAGAGTTCACCGCTACAATAAGTGCAGACGGCGTGAATGTAGACGCTTTGACCGCAGAAATTGCCGCTGTACGCAACAGATTCCATGCGAAGTACGTTGACCTTTATGCCGTTGAGCTTACCGGCTCGATGAACAATTATGTTGGTCACCTCGACGCTATTTACCGCGATATCGATGTAAACAACATGGAAGCTATAAAGGCTGAATTTACTGCACTTAAGAATCATGAAATCTACTCGAATTACTTTGGTGCAGGTGCATCGGATGTAGTTACGACTCTCGTTGAGACTGCAGCTAAGCTTGATGATGCAATCGAAGTTCGCACAACATTGGTTTCTCTCATTAGAGAAGGCGAAAACGTTGCGGCTCTGATTGATGGTCGCACCGTTGAAGGTATAGTCGGAACAAAGAGCGAATCCGAGCTCCTCATCAGTTACAAGAACGCATATGATATATTTGTCGAAAACCTCAATACAATGTATGCAGGCTTCGAAAATAATGAGGCTCATAAGGCAGTTTACGATGCAATAGAGTCACTTGCAAACAAGACAGACTTTGATGCACTCAAAGATGCGTTCGACGCAAAGATTTACCCGCTCACCGACTACGGTCAGGCATTTATCAACAGTGTAGAAGCTCTCAGAGATTACACTGCAGGCGGATTTAAGTTTAATACCATTGAAAAGATTTCTGCTGCTAAAGCGGCAAAGGATGCTTGGCTTGCTCAGTCTTCAGATGTCGACAGTGTTGCGTTTGTAATCGAATACTGCTCTGATGGAGAGTGGACACACTCAGAACTTGTAAAAGTAATTTATGA
>JBJDZM010000026.1:0-14190 GCA_051867975.1 Eubacteriales bacterium
TAGATGGAACAAAGTTTCATTTTGTTTTCCTCCTGTTTTATCTTTATTTTAAAATCCTTTTGGAATTTAATTTCAATATGTTTGAAGATTCACGGGTTAGACTTTATATAGCCTATGCTTTACCAATGCGAAAGAATACAACTTTTCAGGACTTTATATAGCTCACAACGCAACCCACCGTGAGCCCATCAGCCCAACCGGTCAAACGCGCGAAATCAGTTTTTAAGGCTGTGTATCGGCGCGGGGATCCTTCCGCCGCGGTTAATAAACTTCGCAGGCGAATACCTGTTGACCTCGACGATAGGCGCGCGTCCGAGAAGTCCGCCGTAGTCGATCGAGTCACCGACTCCCTTACCGTATGCCGGGATGACTCTCACCGCCGTCGTCTTCGTGTTG
Source organism: Eubacteriales bacterium (assembly GCA_051867975.1). Taxonomy (GTDB): domain Bacteria; phylum Bacillota; class Clostridia; order Oscillospirales; family CAG-272; genus SVTX01. The sequence continues at coordinate 397 of JBJDZM010000026.1, forward strand.
ACAACGCCAATCGCGATCTCGTCCGCAATAATTCCGCAGATCACCGATTCGTCTATGTCACCCGGGATCGCTATCATGTCAAGTCCTACGGAGCAGACCGCCGTCATCGCCTCAAGTTTTTCAAGTGTCAGCGCACCGCGCTCGACCGCCGCAATCATGCCAGCGTCCTCGGAAACGGGAATAAACGCGCCCGAAAGTCCGCCGACGTGGCTTGACGCCATGACTCCGCCCTTCTTGACCGCATCGTTGAGCATCGCCAGCGTCGCAGTCGTTCCGTGAGCGCCGCAGGATTCAAGTCCCATGCTCTCAAGAATGTGCGCGACCGAGTCGCCGACCGCCGGTGTGGGCGCGAGCGACAGGTCAACGATACCGAAAGGCGTATCAAGTGCCTTAGCCGCCTCGCTCGCGACGAGCTGACCGACTCTCGTTATCTTGAACGCCGTCTTCTTTATCACGTCCGCAAGAACGCTGAGGTCGCAGTCGCCTGCCCTCTTTATCGCGGAGCATACGACTCCGGGACCCGAAACGCCGACGTTTATAACCTTTTCAGGCTCGCCTATGCCGTGGAACGCGCCCGCCATAAACGGGTTATCCTCGGGAACATTCGCAAAGACGACCAGCTTTGCGCAGCCTATCGAATCTTTGTCGCGGGTAAGGTACGCCGCGCGCTTGACGGCACTTCCCATGAGCTTGATCGCATCCATGTTGATTCCGGCCTTGGTCGATGCGACGTTTACCGAGGAGCAGACGAAGTCCGTCTCGGAGAGTGCCTCGGGAATAATTGATATCATGTTCTCGGCACCGCGCGTCATGCCCTTCTGCACAAGAGCCGAGAAACCTCCGATGAAGTTGATTCCAAGCTCACGCGCCGCCCTGTCAAGCGTTTTTGCCACCTTCATATAGCCGTCGGGCGAAAGAGTGCCGCCGACCAGCGATATCGGAGTCACCGAAACGCGCTTGTTGACTATCGGTATTCCGTATTTCTTTTCAATCTCGCCGCCGACCTTTACAAGGTCACGTGCGCTCGTCGTTATCTTATCGTATATCTTCTCACAAAGCCTTCCCTCGTCCTCGCTGACACAGTCAAAGAGCGAGATACCCATAGTAATCGTACGGATATCGAGGTTTTCCTCGTGAATCATATTTATCGTTTCAAGTATGTCTTTTGTATTAACCATGGCTCAGATCAAATGTGGTGCATTGTGTTAAAAATATCCTCGTGCATGACGTTTATCGAAAGTCCGCTCTCGCGTCCTATCGCCGACATAACGTCAACGAACTCGGAGAAAGGGAGCTTCAGTTTGTCAATATCAGCGAGCATTATCATAGCGAAGTATTCGGAAAGGACGCTTTGAGAAATATCAACGATATTAGCGTCGTATTTTGCGCACTCGGTTGAAACCTTTGCGATAATTCCGACCGAATCCTTGCCCGTAACGGTTATAACTGCCTTCATTTCCAAATATTCCCCCATGTTATCTCAAGTGTATATATAATTATACAACATTTTTTCAAAAATATCAAGGACATTTCAGATATTTTTTCGATTTTTCTTGAAAAAATTTGTTTCTGATAGTATAATATATTCCGTAGACCAATATAGGGAGGTAAAAATCGGTTTGGAAACTCTTGAATACATAATAAAACAGAAAAACGAGGGCAAGGTACTCATAAAAAAGATATGCGCCGTACTCTGTTACGTCCTGCTTTTTGCCGTCTTGGCGTGGGTGATAGGAGCGTTCTCCGCGCCGCTGTTGCAGATTCCGTTTCTGCTTGTGGACGTTATCTTTTGCGCTATGACGGCGTTCGTCAGCTGGAGATTTCTTTGCGTGGAATACGAGCTTGTCTTCTCGGGCGGAGAGATGACAGCGACCGTGATCTACGGTCGAAGCATCCGCAAAAAGGGCATGTCGGTGGCAATTAATGCGCTCATTGAGGTCGGAATTTACGACGACGGAGCGTACGGGCGGCTGTCGGGAATGTCGCTGCAAAAGAACTACATCTACGTCTCGTCGATGTCGGCGGAGCCCATGTACTATGCGATATTCGACGACGGCAAGGAGCGTTGCGTCGTCTATTTTGAGGCGGACGAGAGGGCGATAAAGCTTATAAAGCAATGTAACTTCAGCGCAGTCCGCGCGGGAAACATTAAATAGGTTAGAAGGATAGCGTGAAATTTGCTTTCATCTGAAAGTAAAGTCTGCTTTTTCACGCATGAATTTTGCCGAGGCTAAATTCACTGATCACAATTTGACAATGCCGCAGGGCGGCAGAAAGGGGAATTGAAAATGAAAAATCAGTATGAAATAAAGGTCAGATTGTCCGACGAGCTTATGAGAAAGCTTATTTACGTCAGCGAGGCAGAGGGACGGACACCGAACAACCAGTTTGTCTTCATGCTTCGGAACAACATTCAATATTTTGAGAGGGCTAAGGGAAAATTTGACACCAAAAAGCTCGCCGCAATTGACATCAGCGAGTTCGAGATAAAAGAGGACTGAAAAAGGGGCTTTATCTCAAAGCCCAACCCTTCAATTACGCCACGGCGATGTCTTCAGGAAAGTTTTCGCCCGCAGAGTTTTCGCAGAAAACTCGGGCAAATCACGCAAAGCGTGTTTGCAATTTTTCTCAAAAGGCGGCGCCCTCCAAGGCGCGTAGCCTTGGTCGCCGTCGCAACGGCGAAATTTCCTTACGGCGTCTTCTTTTTGCCAAGCTTTTTCTTTGCGCCTGCGCTGCCAAAGAAAAAGCGGACTATCAATTACCAATATGCAGTATTCTATTGAATATAAACTTTGTCATCAATCTGGGACTTCACCACGAATCCCCCCGTCCTTTGTTTTAAACGCTTTTTATTCCAAACGCATTTTTCAACGCAAAACTCATTTCAAAAAAGCGACAACGTCTTCAATATTATCTATGACGGGGCAACCGCATCTCTCAAGCTTTTCCCTCGACTGATGTCCCCCGGAGTAAAGCACGCAGTCCGCCCCGAGTGCCGCCGCCGTCTCATAGTCGTGCGTCGTGTCGCCTATCATAAGCACCACAGCACCCTCATTTCTCGCTATCCACTCGTGCGCCAACGTAAGCTTGCTCCTCGCGTGAATGTTGTCAAGTCCCATCACCTCGGAAATGTATCCGTCAACCCCCAGCTTCTTGAGATACCTCCTGAGCATCCCTATCTCGCAAGCCGACAGCACCGACTGCTCAATCCCGAGCGCCCGCACCTCTTCCATGGTCTCCCTGACTCCCTCGCAAAGCCCCGCGCGCTCGGCGTTTTCATTGTAGAGCGCAACCCAGATGGGGGCTAAGACCTCGTAAGGCTCCTTGTCAAAATCGAACCCCAGCGAGCGGTAGTATTCCTCAATCGGGAAGTCAAATATCTCCTTGTACCTCTCACGGCTCGGGATCGTGTCAAGTCCTCGCTCGGAGAGCATCTTATTCACACTCTTTATTCCCGCCTCGGCATCGTCGAATATCGTGCCGTTGAAATCCCACATAAGGTGAGTGTATTTCTTCTCTTTCATTTTCAGTCCTTCTGTAATTTTAAAAGCTCTTTTTCAAAATTCAAGCCCCTGCACGTGTCAGAGGCTTGTTGTTTTTCGTTATATTAATTCGCAGGCAGATAGCCGAGGTCGGAAAGCCACTTATAATATACCGTATAAGGTGATTCACCGTCCATGTCCGGCTCGGGTTCTGCAGAAGTTCCGGGTCCTATGGAGACATTGTAACTGTTGTTGGTCATCTTGTAAAGTTTGATGAATTCTTTTTTCTCAACACCATCCACCGTAAACGTATATTCGATTTTGGACTCGCTGAAGGTCGTCGCATACTCATCAAGCAACGCCTTTATCATGTCGTACGTCATATCCGCATTGTTGATCGTGTTATATATCTCCTTGCTAAACATTGCGCAACACTTAAGCTGTTGTGTATCAAGCTTAGCACCGTAGTCGGCAAGTCTCTCGTTGAAATCAAAGCCTGAAAGCGGGTCGATGAGCGCATCGTTGTTCTGTGCCTTCGCATCCTCCCAATAATCCGCGGGGAGTCCCTCTTCGGGATATGCGATAAAGCAGTTACCCGTCTTCTCAATATCCATCATGTAGAGGTTATTGAGTCTCTTAAGCACTCCGGTATCCTCGTCGATAGTGTAGTTCGGAGTCTGTCCGTCCGACTGCTCACCCTGCTTGATACCGTACTGAAGAAGGTTTCTGACCTCGGGGTCGGTATTGATGAGAGTGATGACCTCAACGCACGCCTGAGTATTCTTCGTGTTTGTGGACACCGCATACATGTTTCCGTAAAGCGAATCCTCATCTGCCAGAGGATACTTGGCTACGTAAAGGTAATATTCCTTTCCGTTCTCATCGGTATACACACCGTAATCCGTGTCGCTTTCGCTCTTCTTCTGTCCGTTTGCCTTATAGAATGCCTCTCTCATCATCGAGTAATTACCTGTTTTAAAGAGAACGGCAGGGTCTTTTCTCGTCTCGTTTTCGGTGCGGTAGCATCCGTCAAGCTCATACTTTTTAAGGCAAAGGAGCGTATCACGGTACTCCTTGTCAGCCAAAAGGCTGGTAAATCCGAGGTCTATGCTTCCTCTGCCGACCTTTGAAGGATCGCTGTAAAACTTTCCGAGGATCGAGAAGTTGTTATCTGTATTGATTACGTATTTATCTCCGCCGTACTCGTCTTGCTCAACGTCGATATTCCAATACCATACGAAGAGGTCCATGCACTCCTTAAACGTCGCATCTATAGGGAGAATGTCCTTGTGGTTTTTCGCAATATCGTTGATAAACACCTGACAGTCGACAAGATCTTCAAAGGATTCGTACGTGTGCTTGTACTTATCCGCAAGGTCACGGTCAACGAGCATGTATGTGTACTCGCCGATCTGAACGTTATTCGGTATTGCGTATGTCTCGCCGTCAACCTTGACACCGTTCAGAAGTGTCTCGGAGATATTGTACGTGAGCTTTTTGCCCGTCGTGCTGATATAGGAGTTGAGCGGGCTTAACCACTCGTTTTCGATGTATCTCATATACATATCGTATCCCGAAATGTAAACTATATCGAGCTGGTTCTCGCTTGCCTCGGGGTAGACCAATTCCTTTATACCGAGGTCGTTTTCCTTATAAACGTCATCTGCCGCAGAGCTTGATGAGCTGTCGAAATCCTTGTAAGGCTTGTACTCGGGGAAATAGTTATAGAAGGAAGCGATGATTGCCGACTCGGGATATTCCTCGGTGGAAGACGCCTTATATTCCTTTATGTATTTTTCAAGTGCTCTCTTGGCAAGGGCGGCATTTTTCTGCTCAAGCGCATACTCTGCCATTGAGACTTCAAGTTTTGAATAATACTCATCCTCTGTATAGAAAAGAATCTCAACGTCGGTCTTGAAATCGGACTTCGTTCTCTTGGCAATTGCTTCCTCGACGGCCTCGTACGCCTTCATGGTATCGAGCATATCCTTGTACTTCTGGCTGTTTGTATCGCCGCCGCACTCATTCTTGAGATACTCGGCAAGCTCTTCGTCTGTATTGCACACCTTTTTTTCCGTGATAAGACGCAAGGTTATGGTCTTAGCACCCGTATCTTTCGCCACATCGGCTTCCGCGTCATCTTCCCGTGCGCATCCCACGAATGTGAACATGGACAGAAGCATTATACAGCCGAGAAACAGACAAAGTAATTTCTTCTTCATAAGAACCTCCGTTTTAACCTTTCCGCACTACCGACACCGGTGTGCAGACAAAATGCTATTATACATTTTACACCAACTTTGACTTCTTGTCAAGTAGATAAATTATCCGTGCGCAGGCACGCGCACGAGGCAAAAAAGCGCTGATCCGTCTTTTTTTCACCTTATGTTATGCAAGTTTGACAAGCAAATGCCGACGCTTTTGTGCATCTGTTACATTCTTTTAGAGTATATCACTCGTCAAAAGCAAAATATTTTATCAATTCACCGATAAATATTTACAATTTATCAGTCAAGAAATCCGCGAAGATGCCTTGCGCGGCTGGGATGACGGAGCTTGCGCAACGCCTTTGCCTCGATCTGACGGATCCTCTCACGGGTGATATCAAACTCTTTTCCGACCTCCTCAAGGGTGCGGTTGCGTCCGTCATAGAGTCCGAAACGCAGCTTTATGACATGCTCCTCACGGGGAGTCAACGTGTGAAGCTCACGCTCGATGACCTCACGGAGTATGGTCGATGCCGCGGCGTCTGCGGGAGCGGGCGTATCGTCGTCGGGAATGAAGTCGCCAAGGTGGCTGTCCTCTTCCTCGCCGATAGGTGTTTCAAGCGACACGGGGTCCTGAGACATCTTGAGTATCTCGCGGACACGGTCGGCGGAAAGTCCTATCTTCTCTCCGATCTCCTCGGCGGTAGGCTCACGTCCAAGCTCTTGCAGCATCTGGCGCGAATATTTTGTGACCTTGTGTATGGTCTCCACCATGTGAACGGGAATACGGATAGTCCTTGCCTGGTCGGCGATAGCTCTCGTGATCGCCTGCCTTATCCACCACGTCGCATACGTCGAGAACTTGTATCCCTTCGTATAGTCGAACTTTTCGACCGCCTTCATAAGACCGAGGTTGCCCTCCTGAATGAGGTCGAGGAAGTACATTCCGCGTCCGAGATACTTTTTCGCGATTGAGACGACGAGACGCAGGTTGGACTCAACGAGTTTTTCCTTTGCCGACTCATCTCCGTTCATCATTCTCTCGGCGATCTCCTTCTCCTGCTCGCTGTCAAGAAGCGGAATACGTCCGATCTCCTTGAGATACTGACGGACGGGATCGTCGATGGTAACGCCCTCCTGCTCAAGTATCTTTTCCATGTTAGCCGAGGTCTCGAACTTTGAGACTTCCTTTTCGATCTCCTCAAGCTCAGCCGACGAAAGTCCTCCCGGCAACGGCACACCGTTATCCTCAAGCACCTCGCAAAGTTTGTCAAGCTCGTCGATGTTGTAGTCCATCTCTTCAAGTGCCTGGTCGAAATCCTCGTCCGAGAGAGCACCCTTTTTGCCCTTTTCGATAAGGTCCTCGACCTTTTTCGAGTCGTTGACCTCGCAGATCTCCTCCTCGCCGGTCATTTCTCCGTTCATGATATCTTCCTTCATTTTATGTCCTCCGTTTCAACATTCTGTCGAAATTCATTTATATACGTTTATTTCTTTCCGCCGCGCTTGCGTTCAAGCAAAAGGCGTATGTCGTCTATCGTGTCCCCACCCGAAAGCCTTTTTTCACCTTTGAGAGTCTCCACGCACTGTGAGAAAACGTCAAATCCGTTTTGACTGAGACTTCTCCGCTTCTGAATAAGACCTTCAAGCCGTCCTATCTCATCGGGCGTGAAAAACTCCGAAAGCAGGGAAAAATCGTACTCGCCCTTCTCCTCAAGTGAGCATATCGCCTCGAAAACTCTCGCGTGAAAATCCGAGAAAAAGTCGTTTTTTTCAAGAGCGACCTTTCCCGTCACCACCGCCGAGCGGAATTCGTCAAACAGGAGCATAAGCCCGATTATCGCCTCCTCGGCGGAGCGAGCCTTGATATTCTTTATACCGTCGGCATTTATGCGGTCACCTATCCCCATGGCATCGTTTCTCGCCTGCCTTGAGACTCCCGCCTTGAAATCCCTGACCTTTTTTCGTCTCGCAATATCAACATCGTTTTTGATACCGTCCTCGCTGACAGAAAGCCGCTTTGCCGCCGCACAGATATAGACCTCGCGCTCGACCGTCGACGGCACCTCGGCAATGCTATCGCATATCTCTTGCGACGCCTTTATCTTCCCGTCGGGCTGAGTGATGTCGTATTTGCGCAGGATAGCGTCCATTTTGAACTCAAATCCCGTCTTGCCTGCGTCAAGCAGAGAGCGGAAGGCATCCGCGCCGTATTTTTTTATATACTCGTCAGGGTCCTTTGCCCCCTCCATTCGGAGCACCTTTACGTCAAGTCCGACCTCGGAGAGGATACGAATCGCCTTTTTAGCCGCATTCTGTCCCGGCTCGTCCGAGTCGTAAGCGATAAGCACCTCTTTCGTGTGCTTCGCCATCAGCCTCGCCTGCTCCTGCGTCAGCGCGGTTCCGAGCGTCGCGACGGCGTTTTCAAAGCCTGCCGCATGGCACGCGATAACGTCCATGTATCCCTCGCAGAGTATCATTCTCTCCGAGCAGTGATTTTTCGCGTAGTTGAGCGCAAAAAGGTTTCGGCTCTTTTTAAATCCCGGTGTGTCCGAGGAGTTGAGATATTTGGGCTTTGAGTCGTCCATGACTCGTCCGCCAAAGCCGATTATGTCTCCCGATGTGCTGATTATCGGAAAGATGACTCGGTTTCTGAAATAGTCGTAAACCCTCCCTGTCTTTTGGCTTTTGCCGCAAAGGAATCCGACTATCAGCTCCTCCTCGGTAAAGCCGAGCTTTTTCATGTGAGTCGTAAGCCCCCCAAAACCGTCGGGAGCAAAGCCGAGACCGAAACGCTTGATTATGACGGGAGAGAGCCGCCGCTTGACCGCGAGATAATCCATTCCCGCTTTTCCGATTTTTTCATCAAAAAGGCATGAGCGGAAATATTTTGCCGCCGCGAGGTTCATCTCGTAGATCCTCGCCCTGCTGACTCCGCGCTCTTCCTTTTCGTCACCCTGAATTGTTATTCCCGCTCTTTTGGCGAGAAATTCAACCGCGGCGGGATAATCAAGATTTTCCGACCGCATCACAAAGGTTATCGCATCTCCGCCCGCTCCGCAGCCGAAGCAGTAGAAGGACTGAGTTGCCGGAAAAACGGTAAAAGAGGGAGATTTTTCGCTGTGATAGGGGCAAAGTCCCGAAAAATTCGAGCCTGCGCGCTTGAGATTGACGTACATTCCGATAAGCTCAACTATGTCGTTGCGCGCGCGTATCTCCTCCACTAAGTCCTTTGAAAATCTCATGCCGCGCACCTCCGCATTACGATTGCGGCGACGTGTGTGCGACATGACCTCGTTTTTATGTACGGCAGAGCAAAACGCCCCGAAGGTCGCCGACAGATCAAGGAAAAGGTCTTTTCGTTGCCCGCACATGTTTTTTTACTGTATGTATTAAATAAATCAGTCAATTCAAGACCTCCCTTCAAAAATTTTCACGAAAATCTCTCGCATTATATATAATATACGCAAAAAATTTGATTTTTACTTTTTTTCTTCAAAAATTTATGTTTTTTATTTCAAAATGTCATTTACCGACTATCTGAAGGTCAACGACACCGAGTTCAAGCGCGGGGACGTAGAGCTTTGATTCCTCTTTGGCAAAAAGAATCCGCATCTCGTAGCTCTTTATATAATATTGATACTTTTCGAGCGTCGCTTCAAGCAGACTCGGCAGGGGGTGTCCGTCCCCGTCCACACCGCCGCTCTCGCCGTCGGTTTGCACCATGTGGGTGAGGTCAAGCGCAATGTAATCGCAATTTTTTCGAAGGCGCGCGGCGAGATAGATCTCGTTATCGGTAAGGTCAAGAAGGCTTGTCCCGACCGATACGCCGAGCGGAGTATTTTCCGCCGCAATTGCCGCGCGAGCGACAAATTCCTCGACCTCGGCAATATTTTCTTCGGTGGCAGAGAGCCCGAGCAGGAGAATGTCGTCAGCACCCGACCGTGCTGCCTCGTTTATCAAGGCAAGCTCGTACGCCTGCATAATGCCCCGCTCGTACGCGTCGGAGATGGCAAAAGAAGTGACGTAAATGTATGCGCATACCCGACCGTTTGCCGCGTGCGCAGAGCGGCAAAGCTCCGAGAAGGAGACAGCACCCTCTCTCACCTCGCCGTACCTGTCGGCAATATCAAGATGATAGTCAAGTCCGCCGTCGGAGTGTCTTAAGCAGACCGAGAGGTCGCTGATTCCTTGTGAGATATAGTCGGGAGCGGAGCTGCCCCGGGGGAAATTGTACGCCTCGACAGAGCTTACGGTCTTGCCGTTTGATATATATTCGACCTTTTCAAAGTCGAACCTTTTGTCGGGCAGACCCGATTGCTCGGCGCGTTTTGAGAGCATGAGTCCGATTGCCACCGAGATAATGAGAGATAGGAGCAAAAAGGCAATGACCGCCAAAACTATCGGGGCTTTGCTTTTTTTGTACTGCGAGCGCGTGCGCCGCGAAAATTTATTTATTCTGTGCTTAGCCATCTCATCACTTTATCTCAACAAGCCTTATGCTGTCAAAATACTCGTTTCCCTCAAATTTAATTACTTCATTTTGAGCATCTTCAAGCCGCTTTACCACCGCATACCTGTAATATTCAATGTATTCGTACGCGTGGGGCGCAACCTCGTCCCTGTCCTTCGGCATGCGCATGATGATATAGCAGCCCTCTTCCTGCTCGATAATTTCGCTGATACCGTAATCACCAAGCGAAAACGCCGCCGTCTCATACGCCTCGGGCATCTGACCGTATGTAATGTAGTTTCCGAATCCGAAGGTCGAATAACCGCTGACCGTGGGAGCCAATCCTATCGCTGTCCTCATGTATTCGTATCTCTCTTCGTCGTCCGCGGCACTGCATAGCTTGTCGTACGTCGCCTCGACCTCACTTCTCATGTCGCTGCCTCTTTGGGTGTAGAGGTCGTGTTCTCTCGGGTAGAAAACGTGGATTACCTTCGCGTAGCTCTCGTCCTCCATGACGAATTCGACAAAATCATCAAGATTCGCCGTAGTATATTTTATCTCGGTCTTGTCGACCGACAGCTTCTCAAGCAGAGCCGATTCAAGATAGTCGACCTTATACATAAGCCTTATAAGCGCATCGGTCAGATCGTTCTCGGAGAGCCACGCCTTGTATTCCTTCTTTCCGCCAAGCTCGTCGACGAGAGACTCGATCGAATCGTTCACGGCACTGCGACATTCGCGCGTGTCGACGTCAACTCCGTACTTTTCGCAAAGCGAGAGAATGACATAATTGCTCTTTATCTCCTCAAGCACTCTGTCCTCAAGCGCCTTTTCATACTCCGCCTTTCCGCCGTCCGACAAGGTCTCGTATTTTCCCATGTCGGAGTCAAGCTCGGCACGGTAAAGCAGCGTTATGTAGCGCAATTCCTCGTATTTCACGTCAAAGCCCGCAACCGAGCCGACGACGAGAGCCTCTTCCTCGCTGCTCTTTATCTCTCTTACGGGTCCGAGGTCAAAAACGAATATCATCACAACGAAAGCGATAAGCGCCAAAAAGCCCGCGATAATAATCGACGCCGCAATTATTTTTTTCTTGCTTTTTTTGCCCGACTCATCTTTTTTTGCGACCTTCTTATCTTTTTGACCGGCAATTTTTCTTTTTCCCAATTTATCGTCCACCCTTTGATATTTCTTTTTCTTCTTCGGCAAAATTCGCCGCAGTACACACTTCGTCCATTGTATCATGGTATTATACTATATTTTTGTGAATTTGTCGTGAATAAAACCTTCTTTGTTCGTGATATTTTCGATCATCTCCGTCAGATTTTTTAGGTTTCCCACTGTACAAATCGCAAAAAGTATGCTACAATATACCTATAAAGATACTCCGGAGGAATATTATGAGCACCGAATACACAATACCGCTGTCCCAAATAGAAAAAGAATTCGCGCTTGAACGCGTTGTAGTACCCGACAACTATGAGTCTGTCCTCATAAGAACGCCCGACATCTGGCGTCCGGGACTAACTCTCGCAGGCTTCTACGGCATCTTCGAGCGCGAGCGCATCAACGTGATAGGCAACGCGGAGCATGAATATCTCAGGGGACTTGATGCCATTGACAGGCGAAAGAAAATAACCGATTTTGCGGAGCATCTCCCCGTCGCCATCATCTTCTCGCGCGACCTTCCCGTCTTCCCCGAGCTTTGCGAAAAAGCGGAGGAACTCGGTATTCCCGTCTTTAAGACCAAAGAGAAAACGAGCGCACTTATGGCAGCACTTATAAGCTCGCTCAATACACATCTGGCTCCGCGCATCACACGCCACGGAGTCCTCGTTGAGGTCTACGGTGAGGGACTTCTCATCCTCGGCGACAGCGGAATAGGTAAGAGCGAGACCGCAATCGAGCTTGTAAAGCGCGGTCACAGACTTATAGCCGACGACGCGGTCGAGATAAAGCGTGTGTCGCCCAAAACGCTGGTCGGCTCAGCACCCGAGATAATCAAGCACTACGTCGAGCTTCGCGGCATCGGAATCGTCGATATCCGCCGAATTTTCGGTATGGGCGCGATAAAGGAGACCGAAAAGATAGACCTCGTCATCAATCTTGAGCATTGGGTGAAGGACAAAATGTATGACCGCCTCGGACTTGACGAGGAAAAGGTCAATATTCTCGGCAACGATATCCCTGCCATCACTATCCCCGTTATGCCCGGACGAAACCTCGCCATTATTTTAGAGATTGCGGCAATGAACCACCGCCAGAAGAAGATGGGATATAACACCGCTGAGGAGTTCAATAAACGCCTTATGGAACAGATGGGCATCACACAATGACGCGCGTTTTGTTTGCGAAGATCCCCGACTCTCTAAGATCCGACACCCTTGCCGCTCTCGTACGGAAATCCTTTCCGCATAAGGAAAACGAAGGCTATTTTGACGCGCTTGAGAAAAGAAAAAACCGCGATGGCGTAAAGGAAAGCTTTGCCGCGCTCGCTCTCTTGCGCGAGCTTTTGAGTATGCGCAGCATCGAGACAGACAGACTCGTATTCAGGCGAAGCGAGAGCGGAAAGCCCTATTTTGAGGACACGAATCTGCACTTTTCGCTCTCTCATTCAAAGGGGTATGTTGCCGCCGCGCTGTCGGACACGACCCGAGTCGGAATTGACATTGAGTGCGCCGACGTTCCGAGGGAGAGGGCTGAAAAAATGATAAAACGCTTCTTTTGCAAGGGCTGCGAGGGCGAATTTGCCGAGCCTTCCCCCACCGCCGAAAATTCTCATGCCGCCGAAATTGCCCACACCGCACCTTCCCTCACCGCCGCGCCTTCCCATGCCGCCGCGCCTTCCCATGCCACCGCGACCTCATACACAGCCGAAATTGCCCAAACCGCCGAAATTGCCCACGCCGCACCTTCCCACACCGCCTCGCCTTCCCACACCGCCGAAACCGCCAATGCCGAACCCTTCGTGCGCCTCTGGACAAAGGCTGAGGCATACGCCAAAATGAGGGGAACAGGACTCGGAAAAGCCATCAAAAACGGGCAGTTTCCCTGCTTACGCGCCAAAGAGGAGCATGGAGAAGCATTTTTTCAGTATTATGACGCCGACGGATACCCATTGACCGTCTGCCTTGAAGAACCGGACGGGAAGATAGATTTTAGCAAAACAGACCTTGAAAAACTTATCGAAGAAGCGGAAATTTGAGAATTTCAGCGAAAAACGCGGGAATATTTTAAATTTTTTCAAAAAAGGGGTTGACAAAACGAGAGAGCTGTGATATAATGGGCGAGTCGTGAGCGAACGGCCCATTGGTCAAGCGGTTAAGACGCTAGCCTCTCACGCTGGAAACTCGGGTTCGATTCCCGGATGGGTCACCACCAAAAAGAACAGGAGCAACATCGTTGCTCCTGTTCTTTTTGGTGCTAATTCCTCACCGAATCAGAACCCGCTACCATTCGCTTGCGAATGGTATTAATTTGCGCTCAAAACCCTTTGACACAAGTTAAACCTCGGCGCAAATGTGGGTTCTGATTCCCGGATGGTCACGTCTTCAATTGACAAGTAGCATTGCTACTCCCTGTTCATTTTTGCGATTCGCTATGCGAATCGAACCCGCTACCATTCGCTTGCGAATGGTATTAATTTGCGCTC
>JBJDZM010000027.1:0-14149 GCA_051867975.1 Eubacteriales bacterium
ATCACAATCCCGGACAGCGTGACGAGCATAGGATGGGATGCGTTCGCATGGTGCTACAGCCTTACGGACATCACCTTCAACGGCACAAAGGCACAGTGGGATTCTATCAGCAAGGACGACGATTGGGACTACGGCATCGGTGAATATACGATCCACTGCACCGACGGTGATATTGCAAAATAAGATCCCCTTGGGCGATTGACCCCAATATTGCAACGCTCATACTCAAAAGAGCATGGGCGTTGTTTGCACAGGCGAAAAAAGGGAAACAGTCAAAACAATATCCACAGTTATTTCATTCTTTCCCTCTAAAAAATTGGACACATCATGTAGGATTACCCTAAAATGATGTGTCCGATTTTTATTTGCTCTATTTTTTAAATTGTCTTTGACTTTAAGCCCTTTATTAAAAGCTTTTGGAAAGGGGTGGGGATGTCTTACTGAGAATACGCAATATATAAACTGCACCATGATGTGTCCAATGATAAGAGAAGCGATATCGGGGACCGTAGGGCGGGGGCTTGCTCCCGCCGCCTCGCTCTCAAAAATCAAAACAACATGGATATGGTTTAACATCATTACATAATAAAGTGTATTTCATTCCGATTGATTCGGCGGGAGCAAGCCCCCGCCCTACGGCAATGCCGGTTTCTGTATGCTTTGCTTAATGAAAAATATTAGTAAGATAGCCCCATATACTTACAAAAACTTATTACTTACAAGCCTCTTCGATAGCAACTGCAACAGCGACAGTCATACCGACCATGGGGTTGTTACCGGCTCCGATAAGTCCCATCATCTCAACGTGAGCGGGAACCGAGGAAGAGCCTGCGAACTGTGCGTCCGAGTGCATTCTTCCCATAGTATCGGTCATACCGTAGCTGGAGGGACCTGCTGCCATGTTATCGGGGTGGAGTGTACGTCCCGTACCGCCGCCCGACGCAACGGAGAAGTAGCTTACGCCGTTCTCAATAGCCCACTTCTTATATGTTCCTGCAACGGGGTGCTGGAAACGGGTGGGGTTAGTCGAGTTACCCGTAATAGATACGCCGACGTTCTCAAGCTTCATGATTGCAACGCCCTCGGGAACGTTGTCCGAGCCGTAGCATCTTACGTTTGCACGGGGACCCTTGGAGAAGGGAACCTCACGAACTATCTTTACCTCTTCGGTGTAGGGGTCAAACTCCGTCTGTACGTATGTAAAGCCGTTGATTCTGGAGATGATGTAAGCCGCGTCCTTGCCAAGACCGTTCAGTATTACGCGCAAGGGCTTCGTACGAACCTTATTTGCGTTAAGAGCGATCTTGATTGCGCCCTCTGCAGCCGCGAAGGACTCGTGACCTGCTAAGAAGCAGAAGCACTCCGTCTCCTCACTAAGGAGCATTTTACCGAGGTTTCCGTGACCGAGACCGACCTTGCGGTTCTCGGCAACCGATCCGGGGATGCAGAAGCTCTGGAGACCGATACCGATTGCGGCAGCGGCGTCAGCAGCTTTCGTGCAGCCCTTCTTGATTGCGATAGCGGCGCCTACGGTGTAAGCCCACTTTGCATTTTCAAAGCAGATAGGCTGTGTTTCTTCAACAATCTTGTAGGGGTCGATGCCCTTAGCATCGCAAATTTCCTTGCACTCGTCGATAGAGTTGATACCATATTCCTTAAGAGCGGCGAGAATCTTCGCTTCTCTTCTTTCGTAACCTTCAAACTTAGCCATTATACACTACCTCCTATCAGTCTTTACGGGGGTCAATGTACTTTGCAGCATCATTGAATCTTCCGTATGTACCCTTAGCCTTCTCGTATGCTTCGTTAGGCTCGATACCCTTTTTGATCATGTCGGTCATCTTGCCGAGAGAAACGAACTCGTAGCCGATGACCTCGTTGTTCTCGTCAAGTGCCATGCGAGTGCAGTAGCCCTCGGTCATCTCGAGGTATCTTACGCCCTTAGCCTTTGTTCCGTACATTGTACCGACCATGCTGCGTTCGCCCTTGCCGAGGTCCTCCATGCCTGCGCCGATAACGAGACCGCCCTCGGAGAAAGCGGACTGAGATCTTCCGTAGACGATCTGAAGGAAAAGCTCACGCATAGCGGTGTTGATTGCATCGCAGACAAGGTCTGTGTTGAGAGCCTCAAGAATGGTCTTGCCGGGAAGTATCTCAGCCGCCATAGCCGCGGAGTGAGTCATACCCGAGCAACCGATGGTCTCAACGAGCGCCTCCTCGATAACGCCGTTCTTGACGTTAAGGGAGAGCTTGCAGGCACCCTGCTGAGGTGCGCACCAGCCCACACCGTGTGTGTATGCCGAAATGTCGGAAATCTGTTTTGCCTGGATCCACTTGCCCTCTTCGGGAAGGGGAGCAGGACCGTGATCGCAACCCTTTTTAACAACGCACATGTGCTCGACTTCGAGGCTCTGTGCGTAAGGGAACTCACTTACATTGCTCATTGTTTTTTCTCCTTATATAAATAATTTTTCAAGCATCGGTATTTTTGTTGCACGCTTATCGCAGATGCAGTCCGTGCAACGGTTTTTACGATTTATTTGATTATCTCGCCCCAGACCTCGCCGAAGGCGCAAGCGGCGTTGCACTCGTCGGTGTCGATGTGCATGGCGAACGCGTATGTATCCGAAACACGGCAAACAACGTCGTCGAAAATCGTCGTTCTGTCGCTGTCGATCTTGACCTTGACTATCTGCTTGTCCTCAATACCCATCTCCTTTGCGGTCGCGGTGTCGAAGTGGATGTGTCTCTTCGCGATGATGCAGCCTTCGGAAATTTCAATCTCGCCCGCGGGACCTACCATTTTAACGCCGGGAGTGCCTGCGACGTCGCCAGACTCACGTACGGGGACCGACTTAAGACCGAGAACGCGCGCATCGGTGAAGGAAAGCTCGACCTGATTGGACTTTCTCGTAGGACCGAGAACGGAGAGCATAAGCTCGCCCTTGGGACCGACGACTTTGATCTTGTCGTTGGCAGCGGCGAACTGACCGGGCTGGGAGAGCATTTTTTTAGGCTCAAGCTTTGCGCCTTCGCCGTAAAGAGCCGCGACAGCCTCATCTGTCAAGTGAATGTGTCTTGCACTTGTCTCAACAAGAACCTTTTTTGACATAATTGTTACCTCGCTTTATGAATTTTAAAAATACAGTGTATAGGGCATAAAAATCCCATTCCAACCCATTATAACACTTTTTTCTCGCTTTGTAAAGATTTTTTTAAATAAATGTCGGAGATTATTTTCAAAAAAACTTGGGAATACTTATGATTAAATATCAATTTGAATTTCGGGAGAAGAAAATGAGTCAAAAGGACGAAAAAAACAGCGAAAACGAAAAGGAAAAAGATATAACCCGACTTGACGGAATTGAGGAGAGCGGAAGTGTGCGGACGCGCGGCAGAGAAGCCAACATTCACTGCATGTCGATAATCGGGCAGATAGAGGGGCATTATATGCTTCCCGAGGGGCAAAAGGCGACCAAATACGAGCATATCATACCCATGCTCGTCTCAATCGAGGAGGACGAGGAGATTGACGGACTGCTCGTATTGCTCAATACCATGGGCGGTGACGTTGAGGCAGGGCTTGCCATAGCCGAGGTCATAGCGTCGATGAAGAAGCCTTGCGTCTCGGTCGTACTCGGAGGGGGACATTCGATTGGCGTTCCGCTTGCGGTGTCGGGAAAACGCTCGTTTATCGTTCCGAGCGCGACGATGACTATTCACCCCGTGAGAATGAACGGACTTGTTATCGGCGTGCCGCAGTCCTTCACCTATTTTCAGGAGATGCAGAAGCGGATAGTTAATTTCATCTGTGAGCATAGCTCTGCCGACAGGGAAAAGATATATGAGCTTATGATGCGCCCCGATATGATGGCGACCGACGTCGGCTCGATAATCGAGGGCAGGGAGGCGGTCGAATACGGAATCATTGACGAGGTCGGCGGACTTGACAGAGCGCTTGACGCGCTGAAAGAGATGATAAAGGAAAAGAAGTAATGGGCGACCGCCTTTTTCCGGCAAACTTTTGCGGGTTCGGCGCGGTATGCCGCATATGTTTTTTCTTCGTTTCGCTACGCTCCACTCCGAAAATTCAGATGCGTTTATCATCATTTATCTGATTTAGGGGATTTTCGACTGCGTAAATATTGACATTTCAAGACATACATCTTAAACCGAAGGATAAAATCTACGCCGTTTTTTCTCCCAACCTATTGACTTTTCGCCTATGCCTGATGTATAATCTGAATATGTAAGCTCGACATGGCAATTCGGAGGTGAACAACATGAAACTCAAATATTTAGGCACCGCGGCGGCAGAGGGAATCCCCGGCATGTTTTGCAATTGCAGAGTGTGCAGAAACGCGCTCGCAGTCCGAGGTAAGGAGATAAAAACACGCAGTCAGGCGCTGATAGACGACAAACTGCTCATTGATTTTCCCGCCGACACGTACATGCATATCCTCAATTACGGACTTGATTTGCGCGGCATACATCACTGCATAATCACACATAATCATTCCGACCACCTCTACCCGAATGACTTTTGGTGCAGATTTGAGAGCATAGCGCATGGAATCGGGGACGAGCCGTTCAATGTTTACGTCACCGAGTCGGGTTATAAAAAAATAAAGGATATGTATGGCGATAAGACGGATTCTTCGAGACTCAAGGTGCATAAAACAGCTCCGTTTGAAGCCTTCGACGTTGAGGAATATCACATAATCCCGCTATCTGCAAACCACGACCCCGCGGCAGACCCGGTTATCTATATAATCGAGAACGGCGGAAAGAGCCTGCTCTACGCGCACGATACGGGAATTTTCCCCGACAAAACGTGGGAGTATCTTGCCTCATACGGCAAAAAACTTGATTTTGTCTCGCTTGATTGCACCGGAATGGCGCTCAAAGGCTGGAGAAAAAACGGGCATCTGGCGCTTGACACGGACAAGGAAGTTTACGACAGACTTGTCTCTATGGGGCTGTGCGACGAAAACACGACGGCATACGTCAACCATTTCAGCCATAACGGAGCGCTCACTCACGAGGAGCTTGTCGCAGAGGCGGCAAAGCTCGGGTTCGGCGCGACGTATGACGGACTTGAAGTTGAGATATAAAATGCGGCTGTGACTGCCGAAAAAACGAGGCTCGCGATTTCGCACCGAGCCTCGTTTTCAATCTGCGGTATTCTTTGTTTTCGGAAAATCACGCGGAAAACGGAATTTGCAAAAAATTTTTTAAACTTTTTTCCGAAAAGGTATTGACAAACATCTTGCGATAGTGTATAATATCACGTGTTCGCGACACAGCAACCTCGGAGACCTTCTTCGAGTAATAAAATAAAGGTGTTTAATATGCGGAAGTGGCGGAACTGGCAGACGCGCACGTTTGAGGGGCGTGTGGTTCACACTGTACGGGTTCAAGTCCCGTCTTCCGCACCAACAATAAAGGGATGGATTTTTTCCATCCCTTTATTGTTCGTTCAGAAATATCGCGCCGAACCCGCTCGGATTCGTCAAAATTGGATTGCTTTGCGCAAAATTATTTGCTTTTTTAAACGCAATGTGGTATAATATGCACAGGAAAGGAGATAATCGGTTTGGCTATGCCAAATTGATTTTTCGGATAATGGGGATCATCAGTGTTAAAAATTTGAAAAAGACATACAAAAAAACTATCAGGGGTGAGGGAGTCCTCTCAAACATCAAGACTCTCTTTTCCAAAAAATATGAGGAGATCAAGGCGGTTGACGACATCAGCTTTGAGATCATGCAGGGCGAGATCGTGGGATATATCGGCGCTAACGGTGCAGGTAAATCCACTACCATAAAAATGATGAGCGGTATTCTGCATCCGACGGGCGGCTCTGTCGTTGTGGACGGAATGACCTTTGATAAATCAAGAAAAGAGATAAACCGCAATATGGGTGTTGTTTTCGGACAGAAAACGCAGCTGTGGTGGGACATTCCTCTGATCGAGACCTTCAAAATTCTGAAGACGATCTACGAGATCGATGAGGATGATTTTAACGAAAGATTTGATTATTTGTGCGATCTGCTGGATCTGAGAAGCTTTTTGAGTCAAAACGTCAGGTCTTTGTCGTTGGGACAGAGAATGAGAGCGGATTTTGCGGCGGCATTGATACACAACCCGAAAATCGTTTATTTGGACGAGCCGACAATAGGACTTGACGTGCTGGTCAAAGACAGAATAAGAAAAGCGATTAAAGAACTGAACAAAAAATACAATATCACCGTTATTCTCACGACTCACGACATGAAGGATATTGAGGAGCTGTGTAACAGGATCATTATCATTGACAAGGGCAAGATATTGTACGACGGCACACTCTCCGACATCAAATACAAGTTTGGAAACACGAAATCTGTCTTTATCCCCAAGAACATTGCAATCGATGAGGAGAAGATAAAAGACAGATTTGAGGGCATGGTAACAGAACACTCGGAGGAAAATATCATTTTGAAGTTCTCGTCATCGACTCACGAGCTTGATGACGTGCTGATCTATTTGATCAATGAATATCACGTCAAGGATTTCAAGATCGAGGATATTTCGATTGAGGATATTACAAAGGAGCTGTATTTGGAAAATGAAAAGAATGGCTAAGCTTTTCAAATTGTACCTTCCTTTTGCAAAGGCGGGGATCCAAAGCGATCTGTCGTACAAGGCACAGACCTTCATGTGGCTGTTTATAAGCTTCGTTGACGTTTTCTTCGTTGTGTTTTTGTATCACGCGATATACCGCAACTCCGCCGACGGACTTAACAGCGTGATAAACGGCTTCACCTTCTATGATATGGTGCTTTATATGATCACGTCCTTCGTTTTCTCGTTTGTGGTCAACGGCGGAGAAACGAGCTGGAATATTTATACCGATATAATGGAGGGTACTATCTCAGGCACGTTGACAAAGCCCGTAAGCTATCGTTTAAGACACCTGTTTACATATTTAGGCAGATTCGTGCTGCAGCTCGGAATAATCGTACTTCCGTTGTTTATCATCGTGTATTCGGTGTTCTACGGCTTTGGATTTATCGCCTTTGAGCCTTTGACACTTCTTACCGACATAGTGCCGTTTTTCGTCCTTATGCTCTTGGCGGGACTCATTAACGATGCGATCAGTTATTTTGCGGGACTTATGACATTTTATACGCAACATATGTTTGGCATCAATTTATTCAGAAATGCCGTTCAGGGATTTTTGTCGGGTTCTATGCTGCCGTTAGCCTACATGGGCGTATTCGGAGTTATTTGTTCGTATACGCCGTTTGCTTTTTTGAACTCCACGCCCGTGCTGACGGTCATGGGCAAAAACAGTATTCAGATGACGGTTGCGTTTATCGGTATTGCTATTGCTTGGGTTGCGGTATTGGAGATAATAAATCATATCGTGTTCAAGCATTGCATCAAGAAGCTGACGGTTTCGGGGGGTTAAAATATGAGATACATAAAACTGTATTTGGCATACGCCAAAAACTCCCTGATCGGAAAGCTGACATACAAGGCTGACGTTATTATAGGAATTATTGCATTTTTGGTGTCTCAGGGCTTTGCGCTTGCAACTCTGTTTCTTTTGATAAACAGTGTCCCGAGTATTGACGGATACAGCATTTATCAGATAGGTTTTTTGTTTGGACTTGCAAATTTGGCATCGGGGCTTGACCATTTGTGTACGGACAGGCTGTGGACGGTGGCATATTTTGAGGTTAAATCGGGCAAGATGGATCATTTGATGCTGCGCCCCGTGCCTCTGCTGTTTCAGATAATTGCTTCCGAGGTACAGCTTGAGGCATTTGGCGAGATAATCGTGGCAATTGCGCTCATGTCGGTCTGCGGGGGACATTTGGATGTCACCTTGACCTTCCCGAATGTGGCACTTATCATTGTCGGCGTTATTTGCGCCGCATTGATCATAACCTCATTTAAGATTTTGATTGCGGGATTTGCGTTTGTTTTCAAGGTCAGCGGACCTCTGCTGCAGCTTGTTTACAACTTCTCAAACTACGCAAAATATCCATTAACTATTTTCCCGAAAGCAATACAGTACATTTTGCTGTTTGTCGTTCCTTTGGGATTGTGCGTCTTTGTTCCGTATGATAATTTGTTCAATTCCAACGTCAACGAGTTGCTTATGGGCATTGTAATCGTTTCGGTGAGCCTTGCTTTCTTCGGAATTTCGGTCTTCATCTGGAGCAGATGCGTCAGAAAATATGAAAGTACAGGCACGTAGGTTTCTGTGATAAAGCATGAAAGAACAGGTGCGTAGGTGCCTCAGATTAATGACAAAGTTCAAATTCAATAATTTATTGCTTATTGATAAACGATAGTCCGCTTTTTCTTTGGCAGCGCAGGCGCAAAGAAAAAGCTTGGCAAAAAGAAGACGCCACTGACGCTGCGGCGTTGCAGTGTTCCACACTACACCGCCTTGCGGGAGATTTCGCCTCTGCGGAGGCGACCGCCCTTTCGCGGGCGGCTCGCGACAAGCCTTTGAAAAGGCTTGAGCGAAACTTTCCTGAGACACCGCCGTGGGGTTTGTCAGGAGTCTGAGGCATGTAGGTGCCTGTGAAAAACGGATGGCTATGAGAAATAACAGCCATCCGCTTTTTTTAATCTAATTCAATCAAAGAGCCTGAATCCTGCCGTCTCGGTAACGGGCAGTGAGAAGACGATCGGGTGCGCGCCGTCGGCGTATGTAAAGCCGGCAATCGCCTTCATGATATCCGAACGTATCTCCTTTTTCGCGACGATATAGGTTATCTCCTTTTCGTCCGATATCGACATTCCGAAAAACTTATTCGTGCCTGCCGCGGCAGTTCCCTTAGCCTTGACTATCGTTCCACCTTGTGCGCCTGCCTCGCGCGCCGCATCGATTATCTCGTCGCTGTGTCCTTTTGCGCAAATCGAAACTATAAGCTCCATTTCTGTCTTCCTTTCGTTTATGACGTTTTCCTCGGTCTCGTCCCCTATTATGTGCTTTAACACCTGCCTTGATGCCAGCGATGAGAGCGGAGCCGCAAGCGCAATTCCTCGCCCCGGGCGGTCGATCTCCATCTCACGGATAAGTCCCATTTTGAGTTCTGAGATCTTGTTGTGCGGAACTATCGACTGGATCATCATTTTCTCGCTTTTTTCAAGTCCTAAAAGGTCAAGCGTTTTGGAATTTGCCGAGCCTTGGCAGATCGATGCGTAGATCGGAGCCGCGCCGTGAGAGAGAAGAAAATCGGTAAATTCACGCTCGTCGGCTTTTCTGACGATCGTTATAAAAAGGTATATGTTTTGCATATTTTCGACTCCTTTCTCAAACTTTGGTAACATCAAGTGAAAATTCGATTATCTCGGTGTCGTAATCGGGCAGTACGCGCTCGTTTTGCTCGCCGATCTCGATAACATCGGTATCGGAGCCGACGTTGGATTTGCCCTCGCCGCCCTTTTGCTTGAATTTATAGATAATTCCGACCGTCTGTATCGAGATAAGCGGTGCCATGGCGACAAGCGCGATAGTACCGAAGGCATCGGTCATGACCGCGTCTGCCGCTCCGCGCACCTCGCATATTCCTATTGCAAGGGGCAGAAGGAATGCCGCCGTCATGACACCCGACGCGACTCCGCCGGCATCAAATGCGATCGACGAAAAGAGTCCGGGGCAGATAAACGCCATTATTACTGCAATGATATAACCGACCGTGAGAAAGGGGAGGATGCTTATTCCCGTGAGCGCACGGAGCATCGCAATTCCCGACGCGAGCGCAACGCCTACCGCCATTGCCATGGGAATGACCTTCGGCGGTATCGCGCCCGAGGTCGCCTCTTCGACCTGCTTATTCAGTACCCCGACCGCAGGCTCGGCGTAGGTCATGCAAAAGCCGATTATCATGCCGACGGGAATAACCACCCACGAAAGCGCGCCCATTTTGCCGAAAGAGCTTCCGAGATAGCTTCCGACAGGCATAAATCCGACGTTAACTCCGACCAAAAAGAGGACCATTCCGAAAAAAGTGTATGCGGCACCGATGAAGATCTGAGCCATTTCCTTCTTTTGAACGCGGACGGTAAAGAACTGATATATGAGGAAAAACGCGATTATCGGGACAAGTCCCATAAGCACGTCACGGACGACCGTCGGTATTGCCGACAAAAACGAAAGTCCCATTTCCTGAGAGTTGAGAAACTCGGGTACGGCGTGCGGCGCGTAGGCGATATTCTCAAATCCGCCCGCAAGCCCCATGGTGAGAACCGAGATTATCGGACCTATCGAGCATACCGACATAAGACCGAATGACGAATCGTCCTCGTTTTGCGAGGAAATTGCCGCGATGCCCGCGCCTATCGACATGACGAAGGGAACAGACATAGCACCCGTCGTGACTCCGCCCGCGTCAAAGGCGATTGCTAAAAATTTCGGGTCAACGAGGTACGAAATGACCGCAAGGATGACGATGACTCCGTATCCCGCCGCGATTATGTATTTGAATTTGACACTGAAAATTATCCGCATGACCGCGATAACGAGGAAGACTCCGAGTCCTGCCGCGACAGCGAGAATAAACGCAAACTTCTGCTCACCCGTGTATCCTGCAAGCACGTGAAGGTCGGGTTCGCTTATGGTGATAAGCACGCCGACGATAAGCGAGATTATCGCAATAATCGGGATATTTCTCGATTTCGTGAGGTTCGCGCCTATATGACCGCCTATCCGCTCCATCGAAAGCTCGGCACCGAGCGAAAACAGCCCAAGCCCTACCGTAAGCAGGCAGGTCCCCACGACGAAGGCAATAAAGATGCCGTTGGGCAGTGGGCAGACGGTGAATGAGAGGAGAAGAATTATTAGAGAGATCGGCAGCACCGACATGCAGGACTCCTTTATCTTCCCGACAAGTGTTTCAAGTCGCTTTTTTTTCATCTGTTTCTCCGCTATGAAAATTTCTTCATATTTATTATATAGTATTTACGTCGGTTTTTTGTGTATACACAGGCAACGCGCGGTGAATAAACTGTTAACTGTATTGAAATTTTTATTCGTCGCCCGAAAAGCGCCCGAAAAGCGCGGAACAAGCACCTCAATATTCAAAAATTGCTTGACAAATAAAGCAAAACATGTTAAAATATACACTTGTAGTAATATTTAATCAGCTTCGTGCAAGCCATGCACGAGAAGGAGCAAAAAATGAAAAACACAGAAAAAACAATGGACAAGATCGTCGCGCTTTGCAAGGGAAGAGGCTTTATCTTCGCGGGAAGCGAGATCTACGGCGGACTTGCAAACACCTGGGACTACGGACCTCTCGGCGTAGAACTTAAAAACAACGTAAAGAGAGCCTGGTGGAAGAAGTTTGTTCAGGAAAACAAATATAACGTCGGTCTTGACGCCGCAATTCTCATGAACCCCCAGACATGGGTTGCTTCGGGACACCTTGCAGGCTTCTCCGACCCCCTTATGGACTGCCGCGAGTGCCACGAGAGATTCCGCGCGGACAAGCTCATTGAAGACTTTTGCGCGGAGACGGGATTTGAACTTCCGAAGCCCATCGACGCCTTCTCTCACGCCGAGATGAAGGACTTTGTCGAGGAGCATAACATTCCCTGTCCCACCTGCAAAAAGCACAATTTCACCGACATCCGTCAGTTCAACCTCATGTTCAAGACCTTCCAGGGCGTTACCGAGGACGCAAAGAACACGGTATATCTCCGTCCCGAGACGGCGCAGGGTATTTTCACGAACTTCGTAAACGTCCAGAGAACGACGAGAAAGAAGATGCCCTTCGGTATCGCGCAGATAGGTAAATCCTTCCGCAACGAGATCACCCCCGGCAACTTCATCTTCCGTGTCCGCGAGTTTGAGCAGATGGAGCTTGAATTCTTCTGCAAGCCCGGCACCGACCTTGAGTGGTTCTCATATTGGAGAGAGTTCTGCCACAATTGGTTGCTTTCAATCGGTCTTAAGGATGAAAATATCCGTCTTCGTGACCACGAACCCGAGGAGCTTTGCTTCTATTCCAAGGCAACTACCGACTTTGAGTTCCTCTTCCCGTTTGGTTGGGGCGAGCTTTGGGGCGTTGCCGACAGAACCGACTATGACCTCACACAGCATCAGAACACCTCGGGCAAGGATCTGTCTTACTTCGACCCCGAGACCAACGAAAGATATATCCCTTACGTCGTCGAGCCTTCTCTCGGCGTAGAGAGAACCGTTCTCTCGGTCCTCTGCGACGCGTACGACGAGGAAGTCATCGATGCCGAGAAGAATGACGTCAGAACCGTCATGCACTTCCACCCGGCGCTCGCTCCCGTAAAGGCGGCGATCCTTCCTCTCTCAAAGAAGCTCTCCGACAAGGCAAGCGAGATATACGTCGAGCTTTCAAAGTATTTCAACGTCGATTTCGACGATGCAGGCTCGATAGGTAAAAGATACCGCCGTCAGGACGAGATAGGAACGCCTCTCTGCATCACATACGACTTTGAGTCCGAGGGCGACGGATGCGTTACGATTCGTGACAGAGACACAATGGAGCAGATAAGACTTCCCATCGGTGAGCTTCGCGCTTACATCGAAAAGAAGATGGAGTTTTAAATAAAAAATGCAGGATTTTGTACTTTTCGGCACACTGCTCAATGTGCTGACGGTCACCGTGGGTTCGCTTGTCGGTCTTGGAATAAGAAGACTCGGACTTGGCAAAAAACTCGGCGACAGAGGTAAAAGATTCTCGGATGCGGTCTTTTACGCAATCGGACTCTGCGTGATACTCATCGGTATCGACGGAGCTATCACGGGCAGCGTAAACGGACAGATAATCTCGGCGTTCCCACAGGGGAGCGTCGAGTTTTCCGAACTATCTACCGAGAGGACTCTCATAATCATCTTGTCCATGGTGATAGGCGTGCTTATCGGCGAGCTTATTGACATCGACAGGCGAGTAAATGCGCTCGGGGGCAGACTTGAGAATTTGATGAAGGGCAAGGGCGGAAACGTTGCCGAGGGCTTTGTTTCGGCGTCGCTTTTGTTCTGCGTAGGCTCAATGACCGTTGTCGGCAGTATGAACAGCGGAATTTCGGGCGACCATACTCTGCTTATCACGAAAAGCGTGATGGACCTTATCTCGTCGATGGTATTCGCGTCGACGATGGGCGTCGGAGTGCTGTTTTCGGCTCTTTTCGTGCTTGTATATCAAGGCTCGATAACCCTGATTGCCGCAGGAGTCGGACAGTTTTTATCGGGTGACGTTATCACTTGCATGACGACGATAGGGTCGTTGTTGATAATCGCGCTCGGACTCAACCTTCTCGGAGTGACAAAACTGAAAATAATGAATTATCTGCCGGCGATGCTTTTGCCGATAGGACTTATTCCGCTCTGGGACTTCGTCGCAGGGCTTGTGAGTTAACCGGCTTTAATGGCTTAACTTGCAAAAAAACTTCACGGCGATGTCTTCAGGAAAGTTTTCGCCCGCCTTTTTCAAAAGGCGGCGCCCATCCAAGGCGCGTAGCCTTGGTCGCTCGTCGCAACGAGCGAAACATTCTTGTGGCATTTCTTTTTGCTAAGCTTTTTCTTTGGGCCTCTCGCATCAAAGAAAAAGCGGACTGTATCTTCTTATCATGCGATATTTTAGCAAATCAGACTTCATCAGCAGATTAAATCCGCAATAAAGCACTGAAACAACAGAAAGAGACGGAGGGGTGAACCTCCGTCTCTTTCTGTTATCCAAAATTTACAACAGAATTAAATGACTTGTTTGAAACTAAACTGTATGTTAAATTACTTAACTTCAACAGTTGCGCCTGCTTCTTCGAGAGCAGCCTTGATCTTGTCTGCTTCGTCCTTGGAAACGCCTTCCTTAACAGCCTTGGGGCAACCCTCAACCATGTCCTTAGCTTCCTTAAGTCCGAGACCTGTGATCTCACGGACAGCCTTGATTACGTTGAGCTTCTTGTCGCCGAAGCCGGTAAGAACTACGTCAAACTCGGTCTTCTCTTCAACTACGGGAGCTGCTGCTGCGCCTGCTGCTGCAACTACGCCTACGGGAGCTGCTGCGGATACGCCGAACTCTTCCTCAACTGCCTTTACGAGGTCAGCGAGCTCGAGAATTGTAAGTGTCTTGATTTCTTCAAGAATATTTGTGATCTTTTCGGATGCCAT
>JBJDZM010000028.1:0-14049 GCA_051867975.1 Eubacteriales bacterium
AATCGCCCGCCTGCCCCACAACTGTCGCCGTTTGCCACTATGTTCACCTCCGTAATGATTTATTCGATTTATTTTAGCACATTAAAATGCAAAAGTCAAGAAAAAATAATTGTTTTTCATTGTATTTTATCATGAAAAGTAAAAAAATTGCCATGCAGAAGAAAACCGGCGAAGTCGGGTTTTCTGCGTGACTCCGCCGTTTTGTCTTTACTTATAAAATTCGCTCTTTATGCTTCGTCCGAACAGCTCTCCGAGCGCATGGTCGGCATCCAAGCCCTCATAAATAATGCCGTAAACGCAACGGCATATCGGCATGTCAACGCCGTATTTGTCCGCAAGCCTGACGATTGCCTTCGCCGTGTAATGTCCCTCAGCGAGCTTTTCAAATTTCTCACCACGGGCTAACGCCTCGCCGTAGGCGCGGTTGTGACTGAATTTTGAGAATACCGTCGCCTCATAGTCGCCGAGATGGCAAAGCCCGTAAGCCGAAAGCTCGTTTCCGCCCATTTTGTCGATAAGTCTTGCGACCTCACGCGTGCCGCGCGACATCAAAGCACCTTTAAGCGTCGAGAGTCCCTTGCCGTCAAGCATGCCCGCGGCTATTCCGATGACATTCTTCGCCGCCGCTCCTATCTCGTTTCCGAGCAGGTCCTCGCCGTAGTAAAATCTTATAAGCTCGCTTGAGAACGAGTCAACGAGCAGGCGTTTGACCTCTTCGTCCTCACTGTCGATTACCATGCAATTGGGTATTCCGGTGTAAAACTCCTGAACGTGACCGGGACCCAGCCAGACCGCCACCTTGTTCGTCGCATCGACAGACTCCGTGACGACCTCGGAGAGTCGGCGGCAGGTCGATATCTCAATTCCCTTCATGCAAAGGACGAAAATTTTGTTTTTAAGCTCAAGCGGCTCAAGCTCGCTCATAAGAGCGGAAAGTCCCTGCGAGTTTACCGAAATAACAATGACCTCGGCATCCCGAAGGCAGGATATATCGGTTGACAGCATGACAGACTCGGGGAGAGTTAAAAGGTCATTCCTTCTCTCTTTTATAAATCGTTGCATGGTTTCCGAGCCTGCGCGCCCGTAAAGCGTGACATCGAATCCTCGCTTTTTAGAAAGATACCAGGTAATAAGCGAACCCCAGCGTCCGCATCCTATAACACAAATTTTCATACACTGACCTCAACGAATGGTTTGTATATCTATATTGACAAAAACACACAAAGATGATAAAATTACTGTAAACATTATACACCATTTCGGAAATAAAGTCAAGTTAAACATAAAGGATAAAGAATGATAGCAATAAATGTAAGCGACCTCACCCTGCGTTTCGGCACGGCGAGCGTGCTTGAAAAGGTCTCGTTTTCGCTTGAAGAAAACGACAAGCTCGGAATAATCGGGGCTAACGGAAGCGGAAAGACCTCACTTTTCAAGCTCATCACGGGCGAATACGAGCCCCTAAGCGGCGAGGTCTACATTTCAAAGGGAAAAACGGTCGGAATACTCTCGCAGTACGGCGCATTTGACGCAAGTCAGGACGGCGCGTTTTGCGGAAAAACCGCCCTTGACCACATGTATGCGGCGTTCCCCGCCCTTCTTGCCGCCGAGAAGAGGCTCTCCGAGCTTGAAGGACTGCTTTCCGACGCAAACGACGAAAAGCACGCCTCATATACGAATGAATATACAACCCTGCATGAGAAATTTCTGCGCGACGGCGGACTTGAATTCCGCGGACGTTGCCGTTCCACGCTTCAAAAGCTCGGGTTTGACGAAGACTCGGTAAACCGGGACGTCGAGCTTCTCTCGGGCGGTCAGAAGACAAGGCTTGCCCTTGCCATAGAGCTTTGCCGTGAGCCCGACATTCTCATGCTCGACGAGCCGACCAATCACCTTGACATTGAAACTCTCGGCTGGCTTGAAAACTACCTCATTCAATACAAAAAGTGCGTAATGGTCGTCTCCCACGATCGCTATTTCCTCGACCGAGTGACCAACAAAACTCTCGCAATAGAGCATCACAAGGCAAAGCTGTATAACGGAAATTATACTCGCAGTATGGAGCAGAGACGGGTCGACCGCCAAACTTACGAAAAACACTACCGAGAGCAGCAAAAGGAGATCACCCGTCAGGAAGCATATATCGCAAAGCAGCGTCAATGGAACCGTGAACGAAACATCATCGCCGCAGAGTCGCGCCAAAAGCTGCTTGACAAAATGGAAAAGCTCGAGGCTCCCGAAAAGGAAACGCGCGGCATCAAAATGAGGTTTACAAGTTCAATTGCAAGCGGAAACGACGTGCTGAACGTCAAAAAGCTCTCAATGGGATTCGGGCAGAAAAGGCTCTTTTCCGACCTTGATTTTCTCGTGAAGCGCAACGACAGATTGCTTATAATCGGTCCAAACGGTTGCGGAAAATCGACGCTCATAAAGCTCATGATGAAAAAGCTCTCTCCGCTCTCGGGCAGAATCGAAGAGGGATACAACGTTGAGATAGGCTACTACGATCAGGAAAATCAGAATCTCGACGAATCAAAGACCGTCCTCGATGAACTATGGGACGCATATCCAACCCTTCCCGAGCAAAAGATTCGTTCAACGCTTGCGTGGTTCAATTTCTTCGCCGAAGATGTCTGTAAAACAGTCGGCGTGCTGTCGGGAGGCGAGCGCGCACGCCTTACGCTTTCAAAGCTTATCCTGTCGCACATGAATCTGCTCATTCTCGACGAGCCGACGAACCACCTCGACATAGACTCAAAGGAAGCGCTGGAATCGGCGCTTGAAGAATTTGACGGCACGATAATCGCCGTTTCGCACGACCGTTATTTCATTGAAAAGCTCGCTAACCGTATAATCGAGCTGAAGCCCGACGGATATATTGATGCCGACATGTTCGACTACACCGTAACGCGCGAGGGACACGCATACACCGAATTTCGCGAGTTTACCAACGCGCGCCGTGAGCGCCTCGCCTCGGAAAAAACGCAGTCGACGGCACAGGCGGTGTCGTCACCGTCACCGGACTCGTCACTTTCAAACAAAGAATTATACCTCAAAAATAAGCAGGATGCCGCGGATGCTCGCAAAAAAGCCAACCGCATAAAGCGATTGACCGAGGAAATGGAAAAGCTCGAAGCCGAGCTTACCGCAATAGAGGATGAGTTGAACGGCTCTGCCGCCACCGACTATAAAAAGGTCGCAGAACTTGACCTTCGCCGAACCGAAATCGAGGACAGGCTCATGGAGATATACGAAGAATTGGAATAGACAGCAAAACCGCACGGTTGTTTTCCGCGCGGTTTTTTTGCGTAAATTTATTTGAAAACGCTCAAAAATTTTTCGATAAATGCTCCGGCATTGACGTCTTTTGCAACAATAACCTTGTTTACCGTATTCCCGGCATATACGGGATTCAAATAATCCTTATCATACGCATCAACATTGAGCGTCAAGCCCCTCGCATAGCCGTCCGTCAGCACCTTTACTCTCGCCCGCTCAACCTCGCAAATCTCGCCGTTCAGTGCGTAATCGATTGCCAAAGGGTCATGCAACGTCGGGCATCTGCCTTGATTTACAATGCTCCAGAGCCGTATAAGCTCGGCAATCTCTTCTGCCGCGGAGTCGTTTTTACAATTTAGCAAAACTCGATGCTCGTCTGCCGAGAGCAGGAGCCTGTGCGTCACGTCAGCCCCGACACAATGCAGATTTTCAAGCGCCGAGAACATAATATCCGCCGCCTCTGCGTCGCAAGACACGTTCCAATCGGCATATTGACGGTAATACGCGCCGCCCATTATAACGACCTTATTCGCCTTGTTAAGAGACTTCGGCGACCTTTGAATCGCTCTCGCGATATTCGTAAACGGACCTATCGCCACTATCACAAGCTCGTCGCCGTATTTTTCGCAACAGTCAATGATGAAATCAACAGCGTCATCCTCGCCGCCGTCGGGAGCGTATTTTTTTTCGGACAACTTTTCGTGATAGTGACATGTGTGCGGATATTTTTCGGGTTTTTCGGACAAAGGCGTGCCGTGGCCCGCAAATACGGGGACATTTTCATATCCATTGCCGTATAAGGACAAAAGCCGCTTTGTTATCCGCGCTCGCTCGTCGGTATTTTTGAAAACGGTCGTGATTCCGACTATCTCGGCACAGCATTTCATCGCATAATATATAGCCAAGGCATCGTCTATCTCGTCCCCGATGTCGGTGTCTATCAAAAGTTTTATATTCCCCATCTTTTCTCTACCCCATAAAAATTACATTCAGCATTGTGCCGCGCCGTCCGCCCGAATATCTGTGAGAAAAATACTTTTGGGGATTGCAGCAGGTACATTCGTTGATAATTTCAATGTTCTCTTCACATAGTCCCTCAAGCAGAAGCAACTCACGGTTTATTCCCGCAAGGTCGCACATATATTTCCCTTCCGAAGTCCCCGACGGCTTGACATATTTGCATGCGATATCCTCTCCGAGCGCACAGGTAACCTCATCGAAAACATCTCTGCCGACCTCGTAACAGCAAGCGTGAATACACGGTCCTATCGCCGCGCGGATCTTAGCCTTGTCTGCACCGAAATCCGCACAAAGCCTTTTGACACATTTGGGGGCAATCTGCGCAACCGTACCGCGCCAACCGGCGTGAACCGCGCCGACCGCAACTATCTCGCCATCCTTTTCGGCTTCAAACAGTATCGGCACGCAATCGGCGGTCTTGATGCCGAGAACGATTCCGCGCTCGCCCGTTACATATCCGTCTCCGCTCTCAATTTCGTCGCGTATATAGTAGCCCTCGCCTGCGTTTTGCTTTGTCACCGTGAAGATTTTGTTCGAATGTATCTGCGGAAGTGAGACAATATTATGAGGGTCAAATCCTACCGCTTCGGCAAATATTTCAAGATTTTTTAGCACAACTGTGTCCTCGTCTCCCCTGCCGAAAGCAAGATTTAACGACCTTGTATGCTCGGCGTTGCTCGCACCGCCACAGCGCGATGCAAAGGCGTGAGGGGAGCGCAAAATATTTGATTTTACGAACATATTTCCCTCCGTGCTTTTTTCGGTGTTACATATCCATTATATATCTTTTTCGGTCAAAATGCAAGGGGAGACGGCAGCCTTTTGTTGCATTTTAAAGAAAATAAGGGTGCAATAAGGATTTTCACATCCAAATTGCACCCTTTTTGAGTCTGTGCTACTGCAACAGTCTATTTGCTGACAAAGTCACGTACCTTATTCCGTGAGCCTTGTCGGACTATTTTTGCTGATTACTTAACTGTATAATATACGGTGGTTGCCGATCCTTCAACCAATTCTTGGGTGGATACGACCACAGAATCGTCAGAGAGGGTTGTGACATATGAGAATCCGTAGTCTGACTTTTTCAGCACCTTGTTGTTAATGTCGCGAAGCTCGTAAACGGTCTTGGATTCTGCGTCCTCACCCTCTGTGTAAGAGACAACAAATCCGTCAAAGTCATATATACCGTTAAAAATGTAATTCTTGTTGGAATCGCCGATAAATTGCATAGTACTCTCAGCAGATCCGTTTGCATAGTAGAAATACTTTGTAACGGTCAACGCGGGATCAACTGTGTCTTCCACATCCTTAGAGAGTATTCTATATGCTGCCTCGCTTCTCAAGCCGGTGTAACCGGACAGATCTATCAAAAGCTCATTGCTGTAATTGTAGTATTTTGTGCCTTCGAACTTATATCCGTAGCCATACTGTCCGTTATTTGTTATATAGCCCTTATGAACACCGTTGATGTCTACAAGCTCAATAACCGTTTCATTGTTGTTGAAGACAAATCTCTGTGCATACAAGCCCTTGTCTACGAGAGTTGCGTTTGTATCGATCATAACCTCGCAAAGGATAGAGAGGTCGTTTCCGACTACCAACGTGCGCATATTGTTTGCCATAACGCCGTTTTCTATCGACTTAACGGTGAATACATTTTCAACCTTGTCAGTAAAGAGAGGATTGCTTCCGTCGTTTATATTGGCAGCTTCAACCCAATAGCCGAATTCAACCGCATTCGCCTTCTTAGCAGCAGCGTCGATGATAACGTATACAACGTCGTACTTTGTCGAGTCTTCAAGAAGGTCATAGGATACTGCCGCGTAGGGAAGCTCGATCTTGTACTGAACGAGCATGTTGCCGTTTGCAAGGAGGAAACGGGACAAATCAACAGCGTTTTCGGGAATATCATATGTATAAACACAGTCTATCCACTTTGTAAGATCATATATCTTTATGGTGTTGTCCGCAGAAACAAGCGTATATCCGACATTGCCCTGAACAAGATCCATATCAGGACGCTTTACGATGGTATCCTTGTTTTCGTTGTAGATGACCTTATCAGTATCGGTATTGATTACATATGTTGTGTCATTCATTGTTACATAGGAAATGTTCTGTCCTGAGGTTGCCGATACGGACGGAATATTAAGCGCTTCGGATTCGCTTTGATTCCATCTGTATTCAGTTCCTATCATGTCACCTGCATAGGTGTAGATAGCATAAGATACGTCGGTGGTCGTGGCAGAGGAGCTGATGACGGTGTCCTTGCGAACAGAGAAATAACTGCTGTTGAAGCTTATGTCTACCGTATATCTTGTACCTGTTTGTGCATCGCTGTATGCGTTGCCTGCATCAAGTATAACCTTACCGGTAAGCAGGTTGATGACCTTATAGCTTGTTTTTTCAACTTCGTTGTCAGTTAAGGTTTTGGTAATAACGGCAAAATCACCGTTGCGGTTAGATGTGATATTACCGTCTATTTTGCTGAGTTCGAATGAGGGATTTGTGAATTCAGTTACAATATAGTCGGCAAGATTTGCATCGGAAGGAATCGGGTTGACTATTGGTGCAACGTAGGATTCTTCTTCTGCGGGAATCTGCTGAATGAGGGAAACGATCGCCTTGCCGCAATTGTCGCAGAGCTTGTCGGCATTCTCATCCTTATGCTCTTCACATACTGCCTCGGTCTCGGTTTCGGTATCGGTTTCTTTCTGTGTCGTTTCTTCTTCAATCTTGGCACCGCACTTGTCGCAGATCTTATCGGCATTTTCGTCCACATGAGTTTTACAAGGTTCATCCTTACATCCGGCAAAAATCAGGCAAAGGCAGATAACCGCTGTAATCAATGTAAAAATCTTTGTTTTCATTGCTTTGTTCCTTTCACTTATTTAATTGTGTAGATCGTTATATCGGATGAGGTTGTTACACGCAGCTGCGGAACATTACCATTTGATGTAATGGTTGCATAGCCGTCTGCGAAATGAATTTCGTTTCCGACTCTGTTGTACAGTTTAAAGCTCTGAACGTCATCCTTGCCGGTTTCGGAAACAGTTTTGTTGACTACGAATAATCCGAACGTCGAGTTATAAGATACACTTTCCGTGCTTGTTTTGATTGTCCATCCGCCTTCTCCGTCAGGCTGTTTTTCGACGCTTGTGCCTGCCGAAATAACTCTATCGTGAAATTCTCCCGACGAGATATATCCGACATGGGCTGCTTCAGTAGATCTTGTATTGCCTGACGCGTCTTCGTAGGTTTCACGTGTTACGTAGTACAAGTTACCTGCAACAACATCCCAACTCGTTGCATCTGACAAATCAAAAATTTCGGTTCCGTCATCGGTGTATACTTTATTTCCGATAACATATCCGCCATCAAGTATGTAATCGCTGCCGACAGAAACATGTCTTTCTACTGTTCCCGTCCGGGTGTTAACCTCGTAAGAAGCATAGGAACCTGATATTCCGGCAACGCTGATGACAAAGCTTGAACTGTCGATTGCATTTCCGAGGGAGCGTTGATTCTTGAGTATCGAGGGCAGCTTTGCAACCTCCTTGAGTTGGTTGTCGAAGATGACGAATTCGGTTTCATTGCCGAGCTTTCCGTCAACGATTCGATTTACCTCGGCGTAAAAGCAGTTTGCCTTAATTTCGTATTCCTCTGTGCTTTCGTTTGTAAGCACTTTTGTGGGAACCCAGCTTGCTTCGAATTCGGAAACCTTACCGGTCGAGACGTCCAATATCATGTGTTTGACATCGTATTTACTTCCGTCCTCGTAATCAAACTCGGTAGCATTATCCGAAAGCAGCGTGGTTCGGAAAACGAACACGTTGCCATTATCGAGAACATACCATCTGTCGTTATTTGACATTTCGTACTCAGCTGTTACATTGTAGTCTTTATCCAAGACTTGCAGCGTGTTGCCCGATACGGAATAGCGGTATATCTCGTTGTCGGAGATCTCAAGTGTTGTGGAATAAGCATCCGCTATCTTATACGCTTCGGTTACATGAGTGACGAAGAATACATGACCGTCCATATCTATATGATAGGTCTTTTCGCCCAAGATAATGCTGTGGTATAAGTTTGTCGCACGGGTTTCGCTTTCTTCGCCTATCTGTGTTCCGTCGATATCATAGTATAAGTACGTGACTTTTTCTTCCCAAGCTGCGGGTGTAGATACGGATACTGTGGAAACAGTCTTTTTGATTTCCATTACGTTGCCGTTTGCAAGCGTTCTCATAAAATCAAAGGTTATGCCCCACTTGTCTTCGGTGCTATAGTAATTGGAATACTCAAATCTCTTAATTAAGCCATTGTCATTATACACGCTTGTTGTCTTTTTACCGGGGTATTCAGGGTCATCATCGTCTGTAAGTGATTCATTGACAATGAAGTTACCATATGTGTCGCCTGATATAGGCGTATCAATTGTTATGTACGAATAATCTACATGCGAATTGTTTGCAGATGCGCCGACAGGGGAGATATAGGTTTTCCACTGATCAATCAGTTTTTTGTAATCGACGTTTTCGTCTTCGATCGTCGGTCGCTCGACCACGGGCTCCTCGGGCGATGCGGTTTCGGTGCCGGATTCAACACTCGTCTCGGTTTCAGAGTCTGTCTCGGTATCTCCCGTGTTGTCGCAAGCCGCCAAAAGCAAGGGAAGGCAAAGCAACGCGGACATCAACGATATCCAAATTGTGCGTTTCTTCATAATTCTTTTCTCCTTTCCAATTATGTGCCGCGGTTATTCTGTAACCGTGTATATCAAGGTTTGCTTCAAAACATTTGAGTATGTACTCAATGTGAAGTAGCCGTCGCCTTCATATACGTTGATTACATTTTCGGACGTCAGGATATGCTCCATAGCGGTATTGTAAAGAACATAGTTTTGAGTCTTCTCTTCACGGACGAGGACGTATGCATCACTGCTGTCGCTTTCAATGGAAACCTTTTGACCTTCAAAGAGAGAATTGATTTCATACGAGTCGCTGCTCTTTTCAATAGAATATCTTTCGGCGTATGCGTTATTCATTTGGGACTCTCTTACTAATATGAAGGTGCCGTCAATAACCCTGTCAAATACGTAAGGATCGTAATTTGTATTACTGTCGCCAAGCTGCAGGACAAGGTTCATGTCGTAATCATAGATCTTTGCGGTAGCGGAGTCATAAATGAAGTCGTCACCGAGAGTGTATGTGTCTTTGAGATACGTTCTTATTGTTCCGTCGGGCTTTACGATAGCGTAGCTGACAGAAGGAATGTTGGTATTCAGGCTTACGAGATAATCGCCGTTCTTCAAGACCTTAAAGCCAAGCTCAAGGGCTTCGGAATCAAATGCGTGCTCGGGGATGATGCGGTCGATGCGGTACAATACCGACATATCGTTGTCAAAAACAAGAGCCTCCGCGTCGCCCTGCAATTTGTTCTCAATGGGATATACCACGCCGATGTTGCGGACATTGTCCGTAATGGCGATACCCTGACTGTTGAGGCTTGCCGCAATATTCTCGCCGCGCTCAAGCCAGTATACCACGTATGGGAAATCAATGACATCTGCCTTACGCTCGGACACGTCGAACAATACAGAAGTGAAGGCATAATAGTTGCCGTCGTAGTAATAATCATACGGGTCGCCCTCTTCAACAGGGTTTGCCTGTTGAATCAGAATGTCTCCGTTATGAAGAACAAATGACTGAGACATCAAATAATGATCATCAAAATAGTAGCGGTCCAAAAGCTCACCGGTCTGCTTGTTATAGATCTCGACAAACTGTGCGCCGAGGTACGACCGACCAAAGAAGTAGCCGTATTTGTCGGTCTCGTCGTCATACGCTCCTATGAGCTGTCGATCGTTTTCGTCGCAGCTTCGGATCATCCTACCGGTTTCCGGGTCGAAAACGGCTACAATACTGCCGAATATTGCGTTTGTGGGATTCCACATGGAAGATTGACATGAACTAACGCTCAGCTCTGTATTGGATTCTGTTATTTTCGTTCCGAAAATATCGTAGTAAGTATACTTCACGTCAATCTGATATACGCCGCCGTCGGGATTTTCCTCACGGGTGGCTTCGTCGATTGCCTTGATGTCTGCCGACTTGACAAGGATGTAGGGAAGTCCGTAGCATGACTCCAGGGACACCTCAAGTGCGCTCGAGGGGTATTTCTTTTCCTGAACATGCACTATGACGTAATTCGGCTCTTCGGAATCTCCGATATTCTGTATCTCGTCGTACTCCCTTACGATGAGATTGTCCCAATCGAAGTCGTCGTAATCGCCGTTCTGATACGTCGCGGAAACAGTGAGTACGGTCTTTCCCTCGTCGGTGTTAAAGACGTCGATCTTTTCTGTGACGTTGTTCTTCGCGTCAATCGTCTTGGTCGTATAAAGGACGACTTTTCCGCTCATAACCGCCTTATCCACCTTTGTCAAAGGTCTTACGGCAGTTGAAATTGCGCTTGTATTCGGGGTGAAGAGCTTAAAGAAGTTGTCGCGGTTTGCTGTAACGCCCGAAAGCAATTCCTCGTCGGTAAGCTCAGCCTCGGTCTCGGTCTCATTATTGTTCTCGGTTCCAGTTTCTCCGGCTGTTTCGGTGACACTTGTTGTCTCCTCCGAGCCTGCTTCGTTCGTAGGATTATCACACGCCACGAAGAGCATACAAACGCAGAGCAGAACCGAAAAAAGCTTTAAAATAATTGAAAATTTCATATTTTTCTCCTTTTCTCCTAAACTGCGCTACGCATTATTTGATTACGTATGCAAGAGTCTTGCCGTTAAACACTGCCCTGACCAAAACGACGTCTTCACATATCGTGATTGTTGGCGCGGATATTCCGGACCACAACTCTGTTTTGTCATTTGCGTATATGGAATAGACTCCTGTATCTGCGTTTTGAAGTAGATAGCCACATGATACGCCACCGACGAATTTCGTGTTAACACCGTCAGCCAGCAGCTCGATACTGTCTTTACCGTTGAAGATGTATACCTCTACGGCGCCTGTCGCGAAGTTGGTCTTCTGCAGGAAAATATTATCTCCCGCAACCCTTAAACGCGAGTAATTGTTGGCATTCAAATCGTAAACGACGTTCATTTTGTGATCATAGATCTTGTCTTCGGTCACAAAGAACTTGTCGGTCATCGGTGCTTCAGAATTATACGAACAGACATAATTGCCGTCAAGGTCGAAGACCTGATAACATTCTACACCGCCCGACTTGACTGTTGCAACGTAAAGATTGTGGGTTGCGGCGGGAAGGTCAATATCGTACATGATCACCGGTGTGTCATTCTTGAGCGCGTATTCTATATTCATTTGGTTATCAAGAACAACGTACGTCTGATCCTTGGCTATTACTCCGTTGGCGATTCTGTATACGATAGCCTTGTTATCTCTTCCGGGAGCTAAGGTGAATACTCTGCCCGCTCCAAGGGCTTCTTCTACAAAGACTTCTTCGGAATATGCGCTCTTTAAATCCCGAACGATAAAGTCAAGCTCGATCTCGGCCATCTCGCCCGTCACGGAGTTAACTATGTAGTGTGTAAGGTCGTAACGATATCCGTTAAGAATAAAGTCGTATGATGAGTAAATGTCGCTTTCCTTGACCTTTTGGAGAAGGACGTTGCCGTCATTGAGCAGGAAGCACTCGATGCTTGAGTCATCATCGGCTGTGTAGTCTATCGTGCAAAGACCTGCGCGGTTGAAGATCTGAAGCCTGTTATATGACCACGAATACAGATAACCCTGATATTCGGCATTAAAATATTGGAAATCGTAACCATCGCTTGTTGCGATCTTGTCTGCCGAGCGGATGATGTCAATGTTCTTGTCAAGCCAGAAGACCTCGTCTCCGAGTGTCAGGGCATACAGGTTATCACCCTTATTGATCTCCATTTGCAGAGAGTTATCGGTGGTATTATGTATCAACTCACCGCCTTTTTTCGCTGCATAATAGGAAACGTCATAAGTCGTTTTCGTTCCATCGGAATACTGTGCGGTGTTCGTAATCTTTACCCTGATTACGGGATATACAATGTCGACAGACATAGTGGATCTTGTTCCGTATTCGGGAATCTGATTATAGTAGTATGGGGAGGAATGTTCTTTTTCGAATATAACGTCTCCGCTTACAAGGTCATACACCTTGTATTTGACAACGAGATTGTTGTAAACGTCAACATCCTCTTCTTTCATAACGGCAAGATTGTGGTCGGCATCATAATCCACACACTCGCCCTCAAGCTGTATCGCGGTGGAACCCACGGGAGCATTCTCATCAATATATATGAGGTAATCATGCATCTCGTGCGCCACCATAGGCGGTTCGGTCTCGGCTTCCAAGATTCCTTCCGACTCAGATCCCGCCGATGTTCCCGCGGTATCTGACGTTTCTGCTGCCCCGGTGTTTTGGTCGCATGATATCAAAAGCACCGACAAGCATAGAATCAAGGCAAACAATAGACAAAGGCTACCTTTTTTCATACTTTTCTCCTTTTTTGTTTGGATTTTTGCTCGAAAACCACTTAGGGGTCAGGAGCAATTGAACACGACGGATTGAAAGCTTCGCAAAAGTGCGCGGCAGAGCGCAATTTGTCTCGCAAAATGGCAAGCTTCCTGTTCCGAACATCAATGTAATTATAGTACGAACATTGGAAAATGTCAATACATACCGCATGATTTAATTATCTTTTTTCGTATAAAAAGCGACAATTTGTGCGGCATAAGACCGTCTTTTTGCAACTTGCATACGTTTTTCTTGTAATACAGGAGAAGAATGAGACGGCTGACAAAAACAGACATTTTTACTATGCCCGTGGAGAATGGGAGAGAATTTAGCAGACCGCAAGCGGGAAATAATTGATATGTCTAATGTCTTTTTTGCAGTGCTTACGGAATTCACTTTCTTCGCTCCGTGTCTTTTTCAGAATAGAAGCTCTTACTTTAATTACATATTACATTATAGTCCACATATCGACTAATGTCAAGTGGCATTAGTTCAATTGTGATATAATCGCCGTAATAAACAAACAAGGAGCGATTTTTTTGTGAAATATTATCAAAGATTACGGGATCTACGGGAAGACCGCGATTTATCCCAAACCGAGGTTGCAAAATGTATCAACACCACTCAGTCCTATTACGCTCAATATGAAAACGGCCATCGCGCCATGCCGTTTGACAGAGTAATTCTCATAGCACGCTTTTACAATGTTTCCATTGATTATATTGCGGGGTTGACAGACGTGCCTCGCACGCTTGACGGAAAACCGTATCCGGTTTCAAAATGGGGCGGCAGGGGCGCAAATTAATTCAAATTGCAGGCAATTTGAATTGAGATTGAAGTGCGGAGGTCATTCGGAAAAACAAAGCACGGAGAGATTCAGAACTCATATTTGCGCCGAGGTTTATTTTAGAGCAAAGGGTTTGGAGCGCAAATTAATTCAAATTGCAGGCAATTTGAATTGAGATTGAAGTGCGGAGGTACTTCGGAAAAACAAAGCACGGAGAGATTCAGAACTCATATTTGCGCCGAGGTTTATTTTAGAGCAAAGGGTTTGGAGCGCAAATTATTTCAAATTGCAGGCAATTTGAATAGAGTTCTGAATCGTGGCGTCTTTCGGGAAAAATAACAGGACGAGAACTTTGTTCTCGTCCTGTTATTTTTGGCGGAGAAGGAGAGATTCGAACTCTCGAACCGCTTTTGACGGTTACACGATTTCCAATCGTGCGCGCTCGACCA
>JBJDZM010000029.1:0-13834 GCA_051867975.1 Eubacteriales bacterium
TGAAAGGAATATGTGTAATTGAATCTTTGGCTGGGGGTGATTTAATTATACCAGCTTTTATGAAGCAATTTATATATGCCGATAATGCGGCAACTACAAAATTAGATAATGATGCATTTGAGGCAATGAAGCCCTTCTTGCTTGATGAGTACGGCAATGCTTCTCAGCCGTATTCATTTGCACGGAAGCCTAAACAAGCTTTGAAGGAGGCACGTGCTACAATTGCCCAGTGCATCAATGCAGAGCCGGAAGAAATATTTTTCACTTCCGGTGGTACGGAAAGTGATAACTGGGCAATTAAAGGCGTAGCATTTGCCGACTCCGAAAAACATGCTATAATCACATCACAAATCGAACATCATGCAGTGTTAAGAACTTGTGAAGATGTTGAAAAGCTTGGATATCCAGTTGTTTATTTACCCGTTACTACGGAAGGCATTGTTACGACAGAAGCCTTAAATTCCGTAATTACGTCAAATACGCATCTTGTTTCCGTTATGTTTGCCAACAACGAAATTGGAACGATAGAACCAATCAAGGAACTATGTGAAATTGCGCATCGAAACGGAGCGTTGTTCCATACCGATGCCGTTCAAGCCGTAGGTCATGTTCAAATTGACGTAAAGGAACTCGGAGTGGATATGTTATCCGCTTCGGCACACAAATTCAATGGTCCCAAAGGCATCGGATTCCTATACATAAAAAAAGGAACTCCGATTTGTTCATATTCAAGTGGCGGTGCTCAAGAATTCGGCATGCGCGCAGGAACTGAAAACATTGCTTCGATTGTTGGAATGGCTGTTGCGCTCAAGAAAAATTGCGATGCAATTAGCGAAAACTCCAAACACATAGAGGCACTTGAAACCGTATTGGTTGATCGACTGTTTATGGCTGGTTTAGATTTTGTCAGAAACGGAAGTTCCAAGCACATTCCCGGAAACATTAGCCTATCGTTTAAGAATGCTGACGGAGAAGCTCTACTTCATCGCCTAGATTTGATGGGTATATGCGTTTCAACTGGTGCAGCGTGTGATACAGTAAATACTCAACTCTCACATGTACTTAATGCTATCGGGTTAAAACAAGAATATTCAAGTGGAACAATCAGAATATCATTATCTGCCAACAATACTCAAGAGAATGTATATGATATTGTATCTGCATTGAAAACGATATTATCGTAAGGGAGGTTTATGTTATGTCAAGCATATACGAGCCAATCCTTTCGGATATAACCGCTTTTCAAAAGCGTTTCTTCTTAATTCCAGAATTGTGGGAAAAATTTAAATTTGATGATTTGAGCAATGTAGATTTTGGAAAATGGAAGAAAATTAAACTAATGGATGATAAGGGCGATTTTTTAGCTGATGAAATTAAAAAGATACCTACAGGCCATGGCGGAATTTATATTTATTGTGTGCAGTCGAACATAGTTAATAATTTTGATAGTTATGTGATGTATGTTGGTATGGCCCAGAAGACGGAGACTCAAAATTTAAGAAAAAGAGTTTCGTCTTATAAAAGCGAAATTGGATCCGAATATACCCGTGATAGAATACATAATTTGTTTATTAGATGGGGAAAATATGTTTATGTATACTATTTGCCTATTGATTCTGATAATAAAACGATAGAAGAATTAGAAACTCGATTAATAGGGTGTCTTGTTCCGCCATGTAATGCTGAAATACAAGATGCATCCGTCAAAAGGAAAGTGAAAGCTTTTGCTGAGTTTTAGGAGGTTATTTATGAAAATTCCTGTTATAAAAGGTAGAATTGGTTCTTGGATTTATTACGTTGGAACTATGACTTTTGATCAAATTGCATCTAATCAAATAAATGCGTCTGTAGACGAAATATATGAAGCTACCTGCTTATCGGAACTGCTTCAGCGACATTTATCTGACAACTACAACAGCATAAAAAACTATTTGTTAAAAGAACCAGATCGTTTTTTTAATGCAATTATCCTGGCAATTTTTGATGGCGACCCGCAATGGCTCGAGGTTGAGTTTAAGGGAGATGAAAAGGACTATACCACGGTCGGTTTCTTAGAATTTACGGGTGAAGAAAAAATCTTTCCTGTTGATGGTCAACACAGAGTTAAAGGGATAAAAGAAGCTGTTGCAATTGATGAAAATTTAAGATTTGAAACCGTTCCAGTGATCTTCATTGCTCATGATGATTCTCCAGAAGGACGCAAAAAAACAAGAAAATTGTTTTCCACAATTAATCGTCGCGCTAAACCTGTAGGAGCTTCCGAAAACATTGCTTTAGATGAAGATGATATTTGTTCCATTATTACTCGAGATGTTGTACAGAATTTCCCACTATTTTACGGTAAGAATTTAACCACATATGAAGGAAAACAAATTCCCGTAAATAATAAAATTGCTTTTACGTCTATAATCACTTTATATCAATGTGTTGAGTCCATAGTTAAGTGGCAATTGTCAAAACAAGGTATTAACGGGAAAAAGTATAAAGAGTATTTATTATACCGCAAGGAGGATTCTGTCATTAGCACTATGAGGGATATTGTCTTTGACATAATGAGGGCATTTGTCAATAGCACCACTACCATTCAAACTTATTTGAATAATCCTGACGATAATCGAGCTGAGGCATTTAGAAACAACACCGGCGGAAGCATGTTGTTTAGACCGATAGCGCTTACAGAGTACTTTAATGCCGCGATAGAATTATTTGATAACGGATATAACTATGTTGAAACGTTTGAAAAACTCAATCAATTACCACAAATCATTTCTGAGAATCCATGGAATGGATTGCTTTGGGATGGAACTAAAATGGTTAATAGAGTATCACGTGCAACGGTAAAAAGTCTTTTAATCTACAT
The DNA here is from genome assembly GCA_051867975.1 of Eubacteriales bacterium. Taxonomy (GTDB): domain Bacteria; phylum Bacillota; class Clostridia; order Oscillospirales; family CAG-272; genus SVTX01. Next base: position 2,861 of record JBJDZM010000029.1, read on the forward strand.
GGTAGATAAGAGACTATTATCTGAAAGCGAATACAGAAAAATGGTAGAACAATATGCTGCAACGCTAAATATTGACATTGATGCAGCTCAGAATTATTTAAAAGGATTTTCGGGAGAAAATACATAATATTTAATCTTATGCTTTACCAATGGATATGTGTCAAGGTACAATTATAATTTCCTCTGGACTTTCACCTCTTTCTGTGGTATCTTGTGTGTTACCTCAAGAAAGGAACAACAAAATGATTGACAGAAGAACCAAAAATGCGGAGATATTCCGCGACACAGAACGGCGGTACACATCAGATCCGACATTGATACAAGCCGTTCAAAAATCAACCGAGGCGCAGGTGTTTATTGCGGAATATGAATCTGTAATCATTCCCACGCCTCATAAAGCAGGAAAGGCAAAAGTGATTGTCAGCGGCAAGCGTTCACTCGAAGCGGCGGAGGTATATACCAAGCAAGGCAAGAAGGTATGCGTACTGAACTTCGCTTCAGCAACCAACCCCGGCGGTGGCGTTGTGAACGGTTCTTCCGCCCAAGAGGAATGCCTCTGCCGATGCACGACACTTTACCCGTGCCTAAACAACGATGCACTGTGGACGGCTTTCTACGCCCCACACCGCAAGGCGGCGAATCCGCTCTACAACAATGATTGTATCTATACGCCGAATGTGTGTGTATTCAAGGACGATACAAACTTTCCCGAGCCTCTCCCAAAAGAGGACTGGTGGGATGTGAATATCCTCACGTGTGCGGCGCCGAACCTGCGAGAGCGTCCGAGCAATGCGATGAATCCGCATGCAGGTGATAAAGCGGCAAAGATAACACCTACGGAGCTTGAAAAACTACTGACAGTGCGAATCCGACGCATATTTGAAATCGCTGTTGCCAACGGTAACGAGGTGTTGATTCTCGGCGCGTTCGGATGTGGAGCATTCAGAAATCCGCCCCAGATCGTGGCGAAGGTCTTCAACGCCGTGATGCACGACTATCTCTGCTATTTCGATACGATTGAGTATGCCATATATCATACCGAACGTGAACTGGCGAATTATAAAGCCTTCTGCAAGGAGATGCAAGCATGAGAAAGATCATCAAAAACGCCATACAATGTAAACTCTGCGGCGAAATCATTGAATCTACCGACAGGCATCAATATGTCACCTGCAAATGCGGTGCATGTGCCGTGGACGGCGGTCATGATTATATGCGCCGATGCTTCAAGGACAAGGGTTGCTATGTTGATCTATCAGAAACCATAGAGATATCGGCAGAAGAAGAAAAATAAGAATCAGGAGAGTAGCCGATGACAAAACAATCTTTTCTTTCCTACTGCTCGGGTACATACAACACATCGCCGGACTATCCGTTTGACGAGGATTTTGAAACGGCGGTGCTCCGGCATGGTGATAATCGCAAATGGTATGCGTTAGTGATGCAGGTATCACGACGCAAGTTTGGATTTGACAGCGATGAGGTGATCGACATTGTCAATCTGAAACTGCCGGTCGATATGTTCGGCTCCTTTGGAGCGGCAGACGGTGTCTATCCCGCCTATCACATGAACAAGCTCCATTGGATATCGGTGCTTCTTCCCGATGCGCCCGAGGATGTGGTGCGGTTCCTTGTGAACGTGAGCTTTGAGACGACGAAGGACAAGCGGAAACGCAGAAAGACTGCAGAATAACGCAAAAGGGTGGTTTTCACGAGCCATCCTTTTTCTTCTGCCGATAAGCCCATCCGATTTCTTGCCACAACGGTTTGAATATATCAACAGAAGTAACGAGATAAACAACGATTATAGGGTGGGGTTTTTTCCCCCAGCCTACTTTTTAAACTAATCGAACATCTCTATGTGGTCTGGGTCAAATCGTCCCAGACCACGTTTTGTGTGATTTGGTTGTGGCCCCAAGGGCCACGACCACGTAAAACGTCGAAGCATGATGGGTGCTCAAAAAAATTTGCGAAAATATGAAACATTTTGTTCCAAACCCATTGACAAGAGGAAAATCCTGTGTTATAATGTCGAATGGAACAATTCGTTTCAAGGAGAAGCTATGAGTAGAACTACCGATTCGAAAAAGCAGATCATCCTGGATTTCATCAACGAATACTACGGGAGCTATGGTGAAACGCCCACGGTGCGTGACATCGCAGCTGGGACAGGCATTGCCGTTACAAGCGTACACCGTTATCTTTCTGCTATGAAAGAGGACGGCGAGCTGGAATACAACGGTCGCCGTTCCGTCAGCACACGCCGCATGGAGATGGAGCAGGTCGCTCACGCCATGCCCGTGCTTGGCTACGTAGCCTGCGGAGAAGGTCAGGAAGAAACCGAGCAGGTCATCGAGTACATTCGCATGCCCGAATCCCTGGTTGGCAAGGGCGAATTCTTTGCGCTGATCGCAAAGGGCGAGTCGATGATCGACGCAGGGATTCATCCCGGCGATTACGTGATGATCCGCAAGCAGAACACCGCAGAGATCGGTGACATTGTCGTTGCACTTGATGGGGGACTCAACAACCTGAAAGTCCTCGGATACAACAATGCCAAGGGCAGGTATTTCCTCCGCTCCTGCAACGAGGACAAAAAACGTTACGGTGATATCTATCCCGAAGAACTTCAGATTCAGGGCGTTGCCGTTTGCGTTGCACACAGGCTCAAAAAGACGCTGTAACCATACCTTTCACATAACAGCATCTTTGCCGATTCACAATTGAATATTTTTTTATCTATCGCGTAAAAAACACGATCCATCCTCCCGACCTCTTAACCGGGAATCAAGGGTAGGTATCTGTTGCGTTAGAGTGTACATAGGAAAACCATAAGTTTTGGCTTATGTTTTTTCGTTATGCTCTGCAACAGATACCTGCCCTTTTTTGCGTTTGTTTCCAAGGCGCAAAAGGAAGGCAGAAGAAAAGCAGAGCCACATATCGGGAAACGAGGTGCGCAACTCGTTTCCCCAATCAAATAATTTTTCAACGAAAGGAGATTACGAATGCAAAGTAATCCACACAAGCTCACCGTAATAGACGGTGAAACACTCATGGACAAAAGACTTCCGCCTACGAAGTTTTGCGTCGACACACTACTGCCCCAAGGGCTCTGCATCCTTGGCGGTTCACCCAAGGTAGGCAAATCGTGGCTGGTGCTTGACTTATGCGTCCACGTCGCCCAAGGATCGCCTTTGTGGGGCCTTGACGTGACGAGGGGAGATGTGCTCTACCTCTGCCTTGAAGACAGCGAGAGGCGGATTCAGGAGCGCCTGAACACCGTCACGGACAACGTTCCCGAAGGAATGTATTTCGCTACGGGGTGCACCTCAATTGAGAGCGGTGTCTGCGATTGGCTCCGTCAGTTCAAAGGGCAACACCCGTCGCTCTCTCTGGTCGCCATCGACACCTTCCAGCTCATCCGCACGCCCACACCCGACGTTTCCTACGGCGGTGACTACGCCGAACTCCGAATTCTCAAGGAGCTGGCGGACGAGCTCGGCATCTGTCTTCTGCTCGTCCACCATCTGCGGAAGATGAACGACCGAGATCCCGTCAACAAGCTCTCGGGTAGCACAGGCATCTCGGGCGCGGTGGATGCTGTTTTCGTTCTGGACAAGAACGAGAGGATAGAACGGCTTGCCACGTTCTACGCCTCGGGGCGTGACATCCGTGACCGAAAGATCCAGCTGGAGCATGACACGGACACCTGCGTCTGGACACTCATTGCCGACAGCCTGACCATGCCCGAAACCTTGCTTCCCGATGAGATGGCGTATGTGCTCGGCTTCGTTTTGAGATCAACAAACCATGAATTCGTCGGCACGAACACTGAACTGGCTCAGCACGTTTCCATCGCGTTGGGGAAAGAGGTCAACCCCAAGGGGCTCAAGCAAATGATGAACCGCTACCGTTATCAGCTGGAAGACCTCGGTGTTTTCTTCGAGAGCAAGCGGAGCAACGGACAGAAATACGTTGTGGTCAGATACGTTCCTCCTGTGGACGGTGACTCAAGTGCCTCAAGTGACTCTGTTTCTTCTGCGCCCACAGATTCCGTCCCTTTCGTCCCTTGCGTTCCTGCGGGGAATGTGGGATGAAACGCTTTATCGCCAGTTTCGCCTTTGTATTACGACCGCCGAAACGGCGGCCGCAAAGGCGTCGGGCTATGCCCATACCCCTACGCCGTAGGCGTAACTTCTTTCGCTTGCGAAAGAAATTTCACAGCGGCAACAGCCGCTATTTCACGTTGCCGCAAGGCAACATTTCACATTCCGCTTGCGGAATATTTCACTGTTACAGAAAGGATTTCACTCTATGAATGATAAAGAAAATAAAAGTCTGATTATTTCTTTTCGCGTGACTCCCGAGGAGAAGAAGTGGATCGAGGACCGTTCCTACGGTCACTATCAACTCATCAGCGACTTCGTTCGGGACTGTGTTTTCAAGAAAGAAATGGTCATCATCACAGGTGCGGGCGACGTGGCAACCGAGCTTCGCCGCATCAGAAACAACGTAAACCAACTAACGCGAGCCGTCAACGCGGGATTTGTTTCGCAGATCGATCTGACAGAGACGAGAAAGGAGCTTGAAAAGATATGGCAATCGTTAAATTCGTTGCTTCGGGTTGCCCGATGAACAATATTTTTCCCTACGTGATGAACCGGGAAAAGACCGACGAAAATTTGATTTCGGGCATCAACTGCTCCCCCGATACGGTGCTTCAGGAATTCATGTTTGTAAAAAAGCAATTCAAAAAAGAGGACGGAAGGACATACGTTCACATCGTTCAATCCTTCAGTCCCGACGATGATCTCACCCCCGAAGTCGCACACGAGATCGGTCTGCGCTTTGCTGAATACTTCCCCGGCTATCAGATCCTGATCGCCACGCACAGAGATCACGACCACCTCCACAGCCATCTCATACTCAACTCGGTGAACATGGAAACGGGAAAGAAATTTCATCAGAGTGCCGCCGAGATGCGGCAGGTCAAGGAGTATTCCAACAGGCTCTGCCGGGAGTACGGTCTCTCCGAAACCGAAACGAAATCTTCCTTCGGGACTATGCCGAAGTGGAAATCACAGCTACGAAACAAAGCGTATTCCGTTGCCTGCCGCACTTGCTCCAAAGAAGATTTCATCTTTGAAATGGAGATGCATGGCTACAAGGTGGACTGGCAGGAGGGGCATAAGTATATCACCTTCACCACCCCCGACGGTCACAAATGCCGTGACAACAAGCTCTTTGCCGAGCAACTCCTGCGAAAAAATCTGGAGATTTATTTTGCTCTCGGCGGTTGCGAGTCGGGACTTGCGGATCAGTACAAGAGTTATGTGAACAACTCTCGCCCCGAACACAGCTACACCGTGGGCGACGGGCTCTTCAATCTTCTCAAAAATTTGCTCGAGACCATGCCGTACGACGGCCGCTTCACACCGCCCGTGGAAGACCATCAGCTCGACAAAATGACCGTGATGATGCTCGAAGCAATGGGCATCAAGGTCGAACCCAAGGCGCTGTTAAAGTACAGTGTCAACAACGAACAAGAACAAGAATACGGACTTTATATGTAACGAAAGGAAAAGGAATGCTCAATCACAATATCTTTTGTAATTACCCCGACGCGATGACGCTGTCACAGTTCGCCGAGTGCTTAAGTATCAGCACCAAGCTCGCCTCACGACTCGTGCATGAGGGGAAGGTCTTCGCCAAAAAAGTAGGACGAGAATACCGCATCTCGAAAAGCTCTGTGGTGGAATTTGTCCGCGGAGAGAAAAAACACAAGAAAGAAAGTTGTGTTGTAAATGTAACTTCGAACCCACAGGACTGGATAATTGAAGATAAATGTGGTATCTTGTGTGCTGCCGCAAAGCGAAAGGAGGTATGCTGATATGGCAAATAAACTGAGTAAAGACATCTCGGGAAGCGTTCAGGAAAAGAGAGGTATGCTGTATCTGGTGGTCAGCTACAAGGATACCGTAACACAGAAAAACAAAACCAAATGGCTGGGGCTTGGACTGCCTGCAGGATCCACGAAATCGCTCATCAACAAGGCTGTCAGAGAGGCTAAAAACAAGTTTGAAAGCGAGTACAAGCGCTTCCTTGACGGCTACGACGATCCGACCAAATATCCTCTTCTGCAGTTCATCAATGACTGGCTCGACCGCGTACACATCCACAAGATCCAAGAGTCCACATATTACGGCTACAAGAGAAGAGTGAGCGGAAAGATGGCGAAATACTTTGACGAAAAGATCACGCTCGCCGACTGCAAGCCCCGCCTCATTCACGGCTTCTACGATTACCTGCGCGAGGACGGCGACAGCGAGCAGACGATCCTGCATTATCACAATCTGCTACACACCGCCTTCGAATACGCCATCCGCCAGGAGATTCTCGAATACAATCCCATGGACAGAGTGGAGCGTCCGCAACCGAAGAAGTTCGTCGGCGATTTCTACTCGGTGGACGAGGTCAAGACACTGCTCGAACACGCCAAAGAGGATGTCATCTATATTCCCATCGTCCTTGCCGTCTACTGCGGACTGCGCCGAAGCGAGGCACTTGGGCTGTCGTGGAGCAACATCGACTTTGAGAATGACAAAATCTTTATCGGGCAGAAGGTGCTGGAGGTCGTCCGCAACGGTAAAATGGAACAGGTGGTCAGCGACGAGATGAAGACCGAAAGCTCGCGCCGTAGCTTCCGCATGGTTCCCGAGGTCAAGGAGATCCTGCTCGCTCACAAGGCACAACAAAAGGTCTATCGCCAGCAATTCCGCAGAGCCTACAGCAAAAAATACCTTGACATGGTCTGTGTCAACCCCTTGGGGGAACTGATCAAGCCAAGCTATATCACCTCCCACTTCCCGAAGTTGTTGAAGCAATACGGGATGCGGGATATCCGCTTCCACGACCTGCGCCACACCTGTGCTTCGCTCCTCGTATCGCTGGACGTGAACATGAAGGTCATTCAGAAGTATCTCGGCCACAGCAACATGAGTACGACGGCAGATATTTATTCTCACCTCGATGTCAACGCCACGGGCGAGGCGGGGATGAAGCTGGGCAAGCTCCTTGCCGATGATGAAAGCGAGGTGAGCTGATATGCTGGGAGAAGGCGAAATATCCTTAGAACAGCTCTACAAAATGCTCCACATCAGCAAGAGAAAAGCGGCGTGGATGCTGAACAATGGCATCATTCCCTGTCGCATCCGTCCGACCGCAACCCACCGATATATCATCCGCTTGGAGGACGTAGAAATTTACCTGCAGAAACAAAGAAAGGCAAGGCGAGAGGAGATCCCCGTGGGAATCTTCAACGCCAAGCCCCGGAAGCGGGAGGTGTTGCTGAACCGTCAGCCTGTGGACACCGTCACCATCGCAGAGTGCTATATCACTCTTTCGGATGACTGCAAGGAGGCGTTCCGAGCGCACGTGGAGAAGCGGCTCCGGTACACAGCCGACGCCTTCGTCATCGATACCGCGGCAGAGATCATCGGATACAGCCGCGGTATGGTGCTGTCCCACATTCAGCAAAAGCACATCAATGCCGTCCGCATCAGTGGTAAGTATATCATCTCCAAAGCCGCCATCGTCGACTTCCTCGTCAGCGACATCGCCTTCGGGATCGTCAACAAATCCGCGTGGCATATGAATACGATCCTGATGTTCTCGAATAAGGGATAAGAAAAGGCACAGCCCTGCCATGAAGGTGGGGCTGTGCTTTCTCTATAAACTTGAAATTTCAACTGAATTTTGATTATGTTATTTCAATTTTTGTGTCAAACTTGAAATAAAATACTTATTTTTAATGTAGAGATTTCAAATTCACTTGACAAATTGAAATAATTGGCGTATAATAGTAACAGAAATTTCAATTTGGAGGTGATACCGTGAATAAAGCCGGTAGATTTGTTTCCAACCTTTCGGGTGAAGCAGAGTATAAATCCTTTCTGCCTTCCGCACTTCCGCCAGAAATCGTGATGGACGAAGAAATGGTCTCTTTGCTTGTTGACGCAAACAAACAGCTTTATGCGTTGGAAAGTATTTCTGCCCATATTCCGAGCATCAAGCTCTTCACTTCGATGTACGTGAGAAAAGAAGCGCTCATGTCCTCGCAGATGGAAGGAACGCAGGCGACGCTTGAAGACGTTCTCGATCCTACGATAGATAAAAATGCAAATCAGGACGTGTCCGATGTTGTCAACTATATCAGAGCAACAGAGTTTGCGCTTGAACGGCTTCAAACGCTCCCGCTATGCAATCGGCTGATCAGAGAAACGCACGCCGTTCTCATGGAGAACGTTAGGGGACAGGAGAAGTGTCCCGGAGAATTCAAAAACTCTCAAAACTGGATCGGCGGCAAGGGTAGCACGCTGAAAAACGCAAGGTATATTCCGCCGAATCCGACCGACACGATGGAATGTATGTCCGACCTCGAAAAATATATGAATTCGGACGATACGCTTGATGTTCTGATTCAAGCGGCGCTGATTCACTATCAGTTTGAAACCATCCACCCTTTCCTTGACGGAAACGGTCGCGTCGGGAGACTCTTGATCACGCTGTTCTTGATGGAGAAAAAGGTTCTTACCTCGCCCGCACTCTATATTTCTTACTTTCTGAAGAGCAACAGAATTGAGTATTACGATAGAATGACCGAGGTCAGAACCAAAGGAAACTACGAACAATGGATCAAATTTTTCCTTCGCGCTGTGGCTGAATCGGCAGAGGATGCGATCATTACCGTAAACGCCCTGCATAAGCTCCATGAGGAAAACAATGCGAAGCTGGACACGCTCGGCAGAATGAGAACCAACGCGGCGAAGCTTTTTGAATATATCGAGCAGAATCCCATTATCGAAACGCAAAAGACCGCCGATGCCCTCGGTCTCAGCTATAACACGGCAGCAACAGCAATCAAAAATCTTTGCAATCTCAGCATTCTTGAAAAAAACAAAAGTGCGTCGAGAAGTAAAACATTCGCCTATATCGCTTATTTGGATATACTCAAAAAAGGAACGGAATAAAAAACGGCACAGCCCTGCCATAAGGTGGGGCTGTGCGTTACTTTTATCCAATCGTTTTCTTAAGGTGATTGACAATAAAGGTCTTTCTTGCCTCATTGAATTTTTTGAAATCTTCAATTTTCAAACTGGTTCCTACGGGCACATACAATGCATCATACGCAATATGATTATCTCTCACCCAATCTATCAACGGCTTATCTTTTTTTGATTCGTTCAGGTAATTGTTTAGCAGCTGCAAATTCGCAACGCTGTTCCAGTTTTTTGGATCCTTGGCATATTCTCTATCAATCTCGGGAATATTCTTGACGAGTTTCTCTTCATCATAGAAAATAGAAGCTGGGTGTAAGTGATCCTGGTGGAAATCTTGATTATAATAATCAAGACTGGGATACAAAAGATGTAACAGGTAAAAGGCTTCGTTACTATCCTTCTGAGCTTCAACCAATCCGTAGAGAAAATCATCGTCAAAGCTGTAATTTCGTGCGGGATCGCTTTTAAATGCATCCATCAGCTCCTGTGCGGGGAATGAAACTTCATTTGTTTCCCTTAAAACCTTTCTCATAGTAACGAGAACGGTATCTGTTTGTCCACCAAAAATTGATTTTATAAAGGTCAAGCCCAACCATCTCGAAATATTGTCTTTATCTGCTTTGTTATACGTTGGCTTTACGATTGAATCCGCAAGACCTTTATGATAAATGTAATAGATGATAGGAATGGCAGCATTTTTTGCTCTGAATGTTTTGTCGTTAAATCCGAGTGACGCAATCAAGGAAAAGGCGGCAACTATGCTTTTTTTAATATTGTCCCAATTCTGCTCAAACAACTGTACGTTGGCGTATGTAAAGTTTTTAAGCTGGAATTTTATATTATCGACGAACAGCACCAAACAGGTTTTCAAGACAAAGTCTTTATCGATAAGGAATCCCGGTCTGCCAATATCGTATACCTCCTCCACAAGCCTTTCAATCTCCTTACGCGCATCGCTTTTCTTCCAATTTGCCGATGCGATAGACATAAGAAGATCAGAAAAGGACAAAGGCGTACCGCCGCTGTTGGTTCTGATAAAAATATCCAATACCTTATCGGGCTCCTGCTCCTCCTGCAAATAATAATTTATCAGTCGCTTTATGTGAACCGCCTCGTATAGATCGCTTAATGTGTCAAAGGCGTAGCTATTGTCATTTAATTGGTGTAAATTCAAATAACGCATTATCTTTTTGTTGTCATCCAGATCCAATATGTCTCCAACTTTAAACCAATAATATTCGCCGTTCGATTTTCTAAATTTTTCCAAATCATCAGCAGACAAAAAACGAAAATCGTATGTTTTTTGATTGTCATATTGCTGGCTAACTGGCTTCGTCAGATTGAGATATAATTCTCTGGTGGGGAGGCACTCCTCGGTGTCTTTCCACCATTTTCTTGGCATTTTATAGGCGTATGAACCTCTGAGTCCTATATACAAGCTCGTTAATCGCTGCTGACCATCGATGACAGCTTCAAAATCAGGCACTCCCTTTGTGTCTATATCCTTATTGTTTTCTGCAAAAAATTCTCTATAGGCAGTAAGGAACTCGTAGAACTTATAGTCCTTCTTTATATTACTGTCTGTGATCTTCCAGAGCATGAATGAATTGATGGGATATCCACGCAAGATGCTATCGAAAAGCATTTCGATTTGGCTACTGCTCCAAGTAAATTTTCTTTGAATAGCGGGGAGAAGATATTGACGACAGTGTATTTTGTCTATTGCCTCTTTGATTGTAATTGGATTTTGGAAGCCGCTTCCCATAGATTAACCTCCTCGGAATAGTTTTTTTGTCTAAAAAAGCCCCGAAAAATCGGGGCTATGGCGGAGAGGAAGGGATTCGAACCCTTGTGGGGTTACCCCCAAACGGTTTTCAAGACCGCCTCGTTATGACCGCTTCGATACCTCTCCATA
>JBJDZM010000030.1:0-2930 GCA_051867975.1 Eubacteriales bacterium
CTATGTCATTTCTCCCTTGCCTCCCTGAAAGGGGAATTTACTTTGGCAACTTACTTTCAGATATTGTTATGCGGGAATAGTCGGACCGTTCCATTCGTCGGTCTCCTCAATGACGTTGTCCTCGCAAGGCTCGGAGGCGGACTCTTCTTTTGAGTCCTCTGCTTCCGTGTCGGTTCCGCTGCCGTCACAATCGGTTGCGGACGTGCCGTCAGTCGTAACATTTTCCGTTGTAATACCCACCGTTGATTCGTCTGTTTCATTCCCTGTTTTTTTGTTATCCGAGCATGAAACAAACACAGCAAAAAAACAGATCATGCAAATTATACATGTTAACCTTTTCATTATTAATCCTCCCTATTTGAAGCGTCGGGGAATCCCGTATTCCCGTTTACTTCAAAATATGACTCTTTACCTGAAAAAACGTCGACGGTAATATATGATTTAAAACAGTCCCGAAATTACGCCGTTGTCGTCAACATCTATACGTTCGGCGGCGGGGACCTTCGGCAGTCCCGGCATGGTCATGATGTCGCCCGTGAGCGCAACCACGAATCCCGCGCCTGCGGATACCTTAACATTGCGGACAGTGACTGTAAAGCCTTCGGGCGCGCCGAGCTTGGTCGGGTCGTCGGAGAAGGAATACTGCGTTTTCGCCACGCAGACGGGGCATTTACCGAATCCGAGTTCCTCAAGCTTTGCGATCTGCTTTTGCGCCGCCGGGAGAATGTTAACGCCGTTGCCTCCGTAAACGCGTTTTGTGATAGCGTCGAGCTTTTCGGCAATGGACATATCGTCGGAGTAGCTGAAGGCAAAATCGTTCGGCTCTTCGCAAAGTCTCACGACCTCCTCTGCAAGCTCAATGCCGCCTGCTCCGCCATTCGCCCAAACGGTAGAAAGACGGACGTTTACGCCGAGTTCTTTGCACTTTTCAATAACGAGATCGATTTCCGCATCGGTATCGGTCGGGAAACGGTTGACCGCAACGACACAAGGAAGTTTATATACATTCTTGATGTTTGAAACGTGGCGGAGAAGGTTTGGAATTCCCTTTTCAAGCGTTTCGAGATTTTCCTGTCCCAGCTCGGTCTTAGGCGTTCCGCCGTGCATTTTGAGTGCACGAACGGTTGCAACTACAACGACCGCGCTCGGCTTAAGTCCTGCCATGCGGCACTTGATATCGAGGAATTTCTCCGCTCCGAGGTCTGCGCCGAATCCTGCCTCGGTGACGGCGTAATCGCCGAGCTTCATCGCCATTTTGGTCGCGATTACCGAGTTACAGCCGTGCGCAATGTTTGCAAAAGGTCCGCCGTGAACGAATGCGGGAGTACCCTCAAGAGTCTGGACAAGGTTGGGCTTGAGCGCGTCCTTCAAAAGCGCCGCCATTGCGCCGACCGCCTTTAAGTCGCCTGCGGTGACGGGCTTTTCGTCGTAAGTGTAGCCGACGATTATGCGCGAGAGTCTTTCCTTGAGGTCGGAAATCGAGCTTGCAAGGCAGAAAACCGCCATTATTTCCGATGCGACAGTAATGTCGTATCCGTCCTCACGCGGTGTTCCGTTGACTCTGCCGCCGAGTCCGTCGGTGATGAAACGGAGCTGACGGTCGTTCATGTCAACGCAGCGTTTCCATGTGATTCTGCGCGGGTCAATGTTAAGCGCATTGCCCTGATAGATGTGGTTGTCAAGCATTGCCGCTAAGAGGTTGTTTGCCGCGCCTATTGCGTGGAAGTCGCCCGTAAAGTGGAGATTTATGTCCTCCATAGGGACGACTTGGGCGTATCCGCCGCCTGCCGCACCGCCCTTGATGCCGAATACGGGACCGAGCGAGGGTTCTCGCAGGGCAACAACGACGTTTTTGCCGATTTTCTTCAGTCCGTCCGCAAGTCCTATGGTCGTGGTTGTCTTGCCTTCGCCGGCGGGCGTAGGTGTTATTGCGGTGACGAGGATGAGTTTGCCGTTGTCTCGGTTGCTTTCGTTCAGCAGATTGTAGTCGACCTTAGCCTTATAGTTGCCGTACTGCTCAAGGTATTTCTCGTCGATTCCGGCGGTTTTGGCTATATCTCGGATGTGGGACATTTTTGTGGATTGTGCTATTTCGATATCGGATAAATATGACATGGGGGTTATCCTTTCTTGAAATATAATTTAGTTTTAAATGCCGAGTTTCTTTAAAAGAAATCGGGAAAGAATGGAAGTATGATATGTTTGTATGTTCATTTCTTGCCCGCGTCGGCAAGAAACGAACCAAAGGAAGGCGTTTATGGGTTTATATGTTACTTTCTCCAACGGCGGAGAAAGTAACCAAAGGAAGGTTGCTTATGGATTTATATGTTACTTTCTCCAACAGCGGAGAAAGTAACCAAAGAACGCCGCTCAAGTGGGAGAGGTGCTTCAAAATTCGGCGAATGAGATTGACGATTGAATTTCAACATTTATGCCGAATTTTTTGCAATCCTCTCCCCCTTAAGGAACCCCCTCTCCTGCGCTCCTGCGGAGCGCGTTTGGTGAGGTTTATTTTGGAGCGTTTACTATTGAAATAGGTGATGCTGATTCAGATGGGAGCGCACGGGATGCGGATGAAAAGGCTGTCGCTCTTAATCTTAGCCTTCCCCCTCGGGGGAAGGTGGCTTGCGGCAAGCCGTAGGAGGATAGCTCACTGTACCGCTGTGCGGTTATAGACCGGATGAGGGGTTATTTCCTCGGTGAGGGTTCGTGCGGTGGCTCGAACTCGGTAGACGCACGCCGATATCTTTTGCCACAAAAAAAGAATAAAATTCCATCTCTCTCGGCAAATGTTATTTTAACTTAGAGAAACATTAAATATAAATGTTCTTGCGTGGCTGGGTTTAACACGTCCTCAACACGAAATCGATAGGGAGGGATTTTTCCGAAGGGAAAATCCTACGTCACCGCGATAAGGACCCCAAATATTA
>JBJDZM010000031.1:0-13102 GCA_051867975.1 Eubacteriales bacterium
ACCACATTCCACCACCCCCCTCCCGGGGGGGTGCAGTTAAAACTTTAATCTGCCGAAAAATTTTTGATGTAAGTTGCCAAAGCAAATTTCACGGTGGAATTTACTTTGGGAATTCACTTATTATAAAGATTTACGCTCATTTGTCAATATATATGTTGACAAATGTGTCGATTTGTGATATTATAACATTGTTAATCGTAGGAGGATATCTATCCATGCAATATATTGACGTGAAAACGGCGGCTCTGAATTGGAATGTCCGGGAACGCCGCGTGACTGCGCTCTGCCGAGGCGGAAGAATCGCGGGAGCCAAGAAAAACGGCAAAAATTGGCTTATTCCCGGTGAAGCGGAAATGCCGCTTGACGGAAGAACGAAGGCGCATGCTCTGCATGAAATTCAAAAGGCGGAAAGTGCTGTAACTACGACCAAATATACCGTAGTCGGGGCAACCCGTAATTGTGTTCAAAAATTCGAAGAGACATATCGCAAATCCCCCGAATACACCGCGTTTACCCCATATCGCATTTGTCCTTTAGGCGCGCACAGCGATCACCAGCTCGGTAAAATCACGGGTTTTGCAATCGACAAGGGAATACATATAGCATACGGACCGAAAATGAATGGCGTGGTTGAGATTGCTTCCTTGCAATTTCCCAAGCGTGCGCAGTGGCACGTTTTATCTGTTCCCGCGGAGAAGCAGGGCGACTGGGCAGATCATCTGCGCGGTGCAACAATTGCACTGGGCAGACGCTACTCGCTACGCACGGGGCTTTGCGCGATCCTTGACGGTGAGCTTCCCATCGGCGGACTCTCATCCTCCGCATCTGTTATCATTACGTTTTTGTCGGCACTCTGCCATCTCAACGGCATCACACTCTCGCCGCGAGAGCTTATAGAAATATCCAAGGAAGCGGAAAATAAGTATGTCGGCGTTTCTTGCGGAAAGCTCGACCAGAGTTGTGAGATCTATTGCCGACGGGACAAGCTGCTTTATATGGATATGCGTGATGACAGCTACGAGTTGATTCCAACCGCTCCGTCAATGAAGCCGTATGAGATTGCGATTTTCTTCTCGGGGCTTGAACGCTCGCTTGCGGGAAGTAAATTCAACATGCGTGTTGACGAGTGCCGCAGTGCCGCATATGCGTTGAAGGCTCTTTCCGGCATGGAATACGGCAAGTTTGAGGAAACCAATCTGCGCGATGTGCCGTATGAGGTTTATCTGAAATACAAAGATAAGTTGCCCGAGAATTGGGCAAAGCGCGCAGAGCATTGGTACACCGAGTATCGGCGTGTCGAGGCGGGTGTCGAGGCTTGGCGCTGCGGAGACATCGAGGAGTTCGGTCGTCTTTCGTTTGAGAGCGGTCATTCTTCCATATACAACTGGGAAACAGGTTCTCCCGAGCTGATAAAGCTCTATGAAATCATGACACACACCGACGGAATTTACGGCGGGCGATTCTCGGGCGCAGGATTTAAGGGATGCTGTATGGCACTGATCGATCCCGCATATGAAAAATCCATTCTTGAAAGTGTTGAAAAAGAATATCTTGACGCATTCCCGAATTTGAAGGGAAAATACAGCGCACATATATGCCATACGGCTGACGGGGTAATATTATGAAATGCTTGATTCTTGCCGCGGGTTATGCAACTCGCCTCTATCCTTTAACCGAAAACTTCCCGAAGCCGCTCCTCAAGGTCGGCGAGAAGACGATACTCGATTGGCTCCTTGACGATATAGAGACCTCGGGTGAGGTGGACGAATACATTGTGATTTCCAATCACAGGTTTGCCTCTAATTTTGAAGAATGGGCAAGGACGAAGCCTTACAAAATTACAGTTGTTGACGACGGAACAAGCACGAACGAGACGCGTCTCGGTGCGGTCTGCGACGTTCGGTATGCCATCGAAAAATTGAAGCTTGACAGCGATATGCTGGTTATTGCAGGGGACAATGTGTTGGATTTCAGTCTGACGAAATTTATTGCTTATTGTAAGGAAAAGCAGACGTCCTGTGTTATGCGCTATTTTGAGCCGGTGGAGAAAAAACTGCTCAAATGCGGCGTGTTGACCATAGATCAGGACGATTTGATTTTGAATATGACCGAGAAGTCCCCCACACCGGCGACGCATTGGTGTTGTCCTCCATTTTATTACTACACAAAGACCGACGCGGCGCGCGTTGCCGACGGTATCGCTGCCGGATGCGGAACGGATGCGCCGGGCAGCTATATAGCATGGCTGTGCAATCAGACGAAGGTCCACGCCATGGAAATGCCGGGCAGCCGTTATGACATCGGCAATCTTGAAAGCTATGAAACCGTTAAGAAAGAATATAAGGGGATTACCAAATGTTGATGCAGAATGTTGAATTGAAAAGCAAAACCGTACTTGTAACAGGGGCAGCGGGATTTATCGGCTCTAATCTGGTGCTTGAGCTGTTACGCACTGTCTCACCGATAAACATTGTGGGAATTGACAACATGAACGACTACTACGATGTTTCAATCAAGGAGTGGAGACTTGGGGAAATAGAGAAGAAATCCGCAAAACACCCGGAGTCCTCTTGGACGTTTATCAAGGGTTCTATCGCCGATAAAACACTTATGGACGGTATTTTCGCAGAATACAAGCCGTCTGTTGTTGTTAACCTCGCCGCCCAGGCGGGTGTAAGATATTCCATTACGAACCCCGACGCGTATGTTGAAGCAAATCTTATCGGCTTCTATAATATTTTGGAGGCATGCCGCAACAACCCTGTTGAGCATTTAGTATATGCCTCGTCGTCATCTGTCTACGGCTCAAACAAAAAGGTGCCGTATTCAACCGACGACAAGGTAGACAACCCCGTGTCTCTTTACGCCGCAACGAAAAAGAGCAATGAGCTTATGGCTCATGCTTATTCAAAGCTCTACAATATTCCATCGACAGGACTCCGGTTCTTTACGGTCTACGGTCCCGCAGGACGTCCCGACATGGCATATTTCGGCTTTACCGATAAGCTGATTCGGGGGCAGACCATCGAGATCTTCAACTATGGAAACTGCAAACGTGATTTCACCTATGTTGACGACATTGTTGAGGGAATCAAACGAGTTATGCGGCACGCTCCCGAAAAGCAGGACGGAGAGGACGGACTTCCCGTACCGCCCTATGCGATCTACAACATCGGCAACTCCAATCCCGAAAATTTGCTTGATTTTGTGACGATCTTACAGGAAGAGCTTATTCGCGCAAAAGTATTGCCCGAGGATTATGACTTTGAAGCACATAAAAAGCTCGTTCCCATGCAACCGGGCGATGTTCCCGTGACGTATGCAGATACGAGCGCGTTGGAGCGGGATTTCGGCTTCAAGCCGAGCACAAGTCTGCGCGAAGGCTTGCGCAGGTTCGCTGAGTGGTATAAATTATTTTATAATGCAGGAGGAAATGAATAATGAAGATCGCAGTAGCAGGAACGGGTTACGTAGGTCTGTCGATTGCAACGCTTTTGGCACAGAAGCATACCGTGTATGCCGTTGATATCATTCCCGAAAAGGTGGAGATGATCAACAATAAGAGGTCTCCCATTCAAGATGAGTACATCGAAAAATATCTTGCCGAAAAGGAGCTTGACCTGACCGCAACGCTCGACGCTGAGGAAGCATATAAGGATGCGGATTTTGTCGTGATTGCGACTCCGACGAACTACGACAGTAAAAAGAACTTCTTTGACACCTCTGCCGTTGAATCGGTCATAGAGCTTGTAATCAAATACAATCCCGATGCGGTCATGGTAATTAAGTCGACCATCCCCGTGGGTTTTACGGCATCGGTCAGAGAAAAGTATCATTGCGACAATATAATTTTCAGTCCTGAATTTTTGCGTGAAAGCAAGGCGTTGTATGACAATCTCTATCCGAGCCGAATTATAGTCGGCACCGATATTGAAAACGCAAGACTAGTCAAGGCTGCAAATACATTTGCGGGACTTCTAAGGGAGGGTGCAATTAAAGAGAATATCGACACGCTGATCATGGGATTTACCGAAGCGGAGGCAGTAAAGCTCTTTGCCAACACTTACCTTGCATTGCGTGTGTCGTACTTTAATGAGCTTGACACATATGCGGAAATGAAGGGTCTTGACACGCGTCAGATCATAAACGGAGTTTGCCTTGACCCCCGAATAGGTACACACTACAACAACCCTTCATTCGGTTACGGCGGCTACTGCCTGCCAAAGGACACCAAACAGCTTCTTGCCAACTATGCCGATGTTCCTCAAAATATGATGACGGCTATCGTTGAGAGCAACAGAACGAGAAAAGAATATATTGCAGACCGCGTGCTTGAGATTGCGGGTGCATATCAAGCCAACGACGAGTGGAGTGCCGAAAAGGAAAAAGAAGTTACGGTCGGCGTTTACCGCTTGACAATGAAATCGAATTCCGATAATTTCAGACAAAGCTCGATTCAGGGTGTCATGAAGCGCATCAAGGCAAAGGGAGCGAAGGTCATCATCTATGAACCGACTCTTGAGAACGGCACTACCTTCTTTGGAAGCGCGGTTGTCAATGACCTTTCCGAGTTCAAGAAAATGAGCGATGCCATCATTGCCAATCGCTACGATGCTTGTCTTGATGATGTCAAGGATAAGGTTTACACAAGGGATATATTCAGAAGAGACTAATCGGAATGTTTGTCATAAATCAAGAGACAACATAAAAATTCCGAGCCGATTGCACTCCGGTGCAATCGGCTCAGCGTGTTTTTGTTTGAAATGAGTTTATTTTCTCGCAAAGACTTCGATAGCAGCCTTAACGTCTGCTTTCATGCCGTTTATTGCCGCAATCTCAATGTCGTGGAAGAAAGTCTTGTCAGAGAGTGCCGCGACGGCGTTGGCTCCTGCTTTTGCCATGTAGGTGTAGTAGTTGATTTTGCGGATTCCGAGGTCGATGACCTTTTTGTAATCCTCAACGCTGACACCGCTTCCGCCGTGCATAACGAGCGGAACGTCTACGAGAGAATCAATCTTTTCAAGGCGAGCGAAGTCGAGCTTAGGTGCCTTTAAGTAAACGCCGTGGGCGGTACCGAATGCGCATGCGAGTGCATCTACCCCTGTCTCACTGACAAATCTTTGGGCTGCCTCGGGGTCGGTGTAGATGCTCTCGGGCGAGTCCTCGCCTGCCGCCGCCGACTCACGCGCGCCCATAGAGCCTATCTCGGCTTCAAGAGACGCGCCGTAGGAGAGGGAAAGCTCACGGGCAATGCAGGTGTTTGCAAAGTTAAGCTCCTCGTCAAGCGTTGAGCCGTCATACATAACAGACGTAAATCCGAGGTCAAGACCTCTCTTTACGTAATCAAGGTCGGTTCCGTGGTCGAGGTGAACGCATACCGGAACCTTTGCCTTGTCTGCGAGCATGAGCATAACGGGTGCTATCTCATCCATCTTGCAAAGTCCCATTTCCTCATGTACCTGAGCGTGCATGAGTATAACAGGCTCGTTAAGTTCCTCAGCCGCCGCAATTACGGCGCGGGCGCACGACATATTGGGTGTGTTGAACGATCCGACAGCGCACCTTCTCGCCTCGGCAATTTTAAGAATTTCTTTTAATGATACAAGCATTTTTTATTCCTCCGTAAAAGTGAATTTTATACTGTGAGTTTTTTTCTCACCGGGGGCGAGCATCTCGAGAAGTCCCTTTGCTCTCATTACGTCCCGTCCGTCGGGCAGGGTGTTGCCCGGCTCTATTCCGAGAACATAATCGTGGACTCCCATCATTTTCCACTCGGTGAAGTATTTGAGTACATTTGAATCGTAGGACATGATAAGTCCCTTTGAGAGCTTTTTATTATAGACCGTAACCTTCGCTTCGCCCTGCATTTTGTGGAAATAGCAACGCTCCTCGTAATCGGGTTGCGGCTTTTCCATCTTAAGGCAATTTCGGATGTCATCTGCCGCGTGGGCGTTTCTCGGCGTGACCTCTACCGACGGAATTGACAGCTCGGTGTCCTCGTCAAGCAGAGGATAACCGATATTGCAGTGATAGAGCATCTGGAGCGGTACTTCGCGCGCCCCGATGTTCGTCACCGTGTCGGTCATTGTTATTTCGTTAGAGTTGAGCGAGATAAGATACTCGCGGTCGAGCAGCATCTGTCTTCCGAAGATCTGCGCATCACGGACGCGCGCCATGACGTGAATGTATTTGTCGTCTGTCCAATAATTAACTATCTCCGCAGGAGTATTGGATATTGTGCCGTGGAGCGGTGTTTCCTCGCCGTCATCGACACAGGGAGAACCGACGGCGCTAAGTCCGCAGGTGGTCAAAAATCCTGCCGTGAAGGATTTGAGAAATCCCGCGCCGACATGGTCATAGTATGTGGGAGCGACATATCCGCAGGGAGCAAAATATCCGAAATTCACACCGCCAAGCGACAGGCGTGAAATATCCGCGCAACGGTCTGCCGAGACCGTAAGTTCAAGCCCCTTGCCGTTTTTAATATTGAGAAGTCTCATTCCGTCGCCGCGTCCGCCGACGAGTCTGACCTCTTCAACACCGTAAAGCTGGCTTTCGTGACCTATGTAAGGATTCATGCTTTTGCCTCCTCGATTATCGGTCTTACCGCAGAATAGATACCTCGGTAAGCCTTGAAATATTTGTCATAGACCCCTGCTCGGCGGCTATCGGGCAGGCAGGTCTGTTTTTCTTTTACAAAAACCGATTTTGCCTCGTCAAGGTCGCGGTAGAGTCCTATTCCGACACCTACGAGCATGCAGGTGCCGCACGCGCCTACCTCTTTTGCGCAAAGCGAAGAAATTGGACGGTTTAAAATGTCTGCTTTTATCTGCATCCAGACCTTGCCGGTAGCTCCCCCGCCGGTTGCGTATATCTTTTCGGGGTGTATTCCGAAGGACTCAAGCTGCTCAAGATTTGTGCGCATTTCATACGTCACGCCCTCCATGAGTGCCTTGTAGAGGTCGGATGCCGTAGTTCCGAGCGTAAGACCGACAACTGCCGCCTTTGAGCCGTTATCCATATAAGGATTCGCCGCGCCCGCAAAGTGGGGAAGGACTAAAATTCCCGTCGGGTCGTCGCCGACACTTGAGTCGAGCTTTGCGTATATGTTGCCCTCTCCCTCAAAGTTGCCGGCAAAATTATCGCGAAACCATTTGAGAACCGCGCCGCCGGTAAATGAGAGCGCATAGCAGACGTACGTACCCTCGTGAATGAAGGGAACAACGGAATAGCCTTGGTCAAAGAGTGTTTCGTTGTCGGGAATCGAATCGAAGACCGGGACGATACATTCAACCGTGCCCGTGCCGTCCATAGCCTCGCCCGGCTTGAAGATTCCGCATCCGACGGTCGCCGCGACCTGGTCGTGTGAGCCGTTGACTATTTTGAGCGAGTGAGATATGCCGAGCTCTGCTTTAAGCTCGTCGAGCATCTCGCCTGCGACGTTTCCCGCCTGCACGGGAGTTGAGAAGAGCGAAGGGTCGATACCTGCGGCATCAAATATCTCACGGCTCCAATCGCGCGTCTTTATGTCGAGAGCCATGGTGCGAGCCGCTAAAGAGAAGTCGATAGCAGCTACGCCCGAGAGCATGTAGACAATGTAGTCTTCCATGAGAAGCACGCGCTTGATCTGCGCGTATTTTTCGGGGTAGCTTGCCTTGAGGTACATAAGCTTCGGGAGAGAGTACATCGCATGGGGTTTAACGCCCGAGATCTCAATAAGTCTTTTTTCGCCAAGCTTTTCGGTAAGTGTGCGGCACTCGTCCTCTCCGTGAGGGTCGGTGTAAAGCATGGAAGGGAAGAGGGCGCGGTCATTTTCATCGAGCGCGACAAAGCTCTCTCCGAAAGACGTTACGCCGATAGCCGAAATTTCGCAGACGCCCGAGGCTTCTTTTATAACCTCTTTGACTGCGTCGTATATCATCTCGGCATCGAAGGAGTGGTCTCCTTCGACGCGAGTGACCTTGTATTCGCGGTACGAATTTGTGACAAAGCTCCCCCTGTCATCGTAGACCGAAATTTTACAGCCCGTCGTACCTATATCAAGTCCGCCAATATACATATCTTCACCGATTATTTCTGATCTATGTCGATAAGCTCGTAGCCGAGGTACGTTGTGAACGCCTCGTCAAGTATTGCCTTCATGTGTCCCATACCGACTGTCGTGTGGTGCTTGAAGCCTCCCTTTGCAAGACGAATGAGCTTGTTCTGAAGGTCGGGAATTTCCGCAACGCCGCCGCAACCGAAGAATTCCTTTTCGATGGGATCGGAGGTGAATTTAGCCTCTGAGGTGTAGACCTTGAGCTTTCCGTCCTCGGTAAAGCCGTTTGACATCGTCATATCGAATGCGCCGATCCTGCCCTCGTTCGTACCCCAGCCGCTTCCGGGGTCGCCCTTTGCGAACATCTTGTGTTCTGTGACGGTACCCTTGCCCGCCATGAGTGACTGCGCAACGGGTCCGCAGTGGAAGAGAATGACCTTGTTTTCGTCGTCGCCGTAGTTGTTGTTCCAATCAAGGCATGCAGTGGGCTTGCCCGAGGCCAGAGCCATTGCGCGCATTGTGATGGCGCTTGTGAGGTCGATCTCGCAGGAGCATACTATGCCGCGGTCGTTGAGATAGGAGATGAGAACGCAGGGACATACTCTGAGTATCGTCTCCATTTCGTTCCAGCAACGGAGAGTGATCGCGTCAAGGTGATATTCGTCTATGTATTCGTCGATAACGACCGAGATCTTTGCCAATGTGAGCATGTTCTTCTCGGGAACGAGGGTGAAATCGGTGTAAGCCTTAAGGTCTTCAACTCTCGCGAGAACCTTTGAGTCGTCGTCAGCCTTCTGACCAACCTTGAAGACAAGCTCGGAGAGGTCGAAGGACTCGACGTTGATACCGTAACGCTGGAGAGTGACCTCGTCGAAACGGACGGTCTTGAACGCTGTCGTTCTCGCACCGATGCAGCCGAGATTAAATCTCTTCATGCCCTTGACAACGCGGCAGATAGCGGCAAAATCGTCAAGATTCTCACGGAATTTGGGCGTGAGGGGGTCAACGACGTGCGGCTTCATAACAGTGAAGGGAATTCTGTACTGATAGAAAACGTCGGTTACGGAGAACTTGCCGCAATAAGCGTCGCGGCGGTGCTTGAAGTCCATTTTGCCGATAGTATCGGGATAAGCCTGCATAAGGATCGGAACGCCTGCATCCTGAAGAGCCGCAACTGCGCCGTTTTCATCGATGAATATGGGCATGCAGAGGATGACACCGTCATACTCGCCCTCGTGGGATTTGAGCCAATCGTGGTAGAGTCTGCCCTCGTCACGGGTTTCAACCGCGCCGTAGCGTGTAGCCTCCTTGTCCATGATGAGATAGTCATATCCCGCGTCGGTCACTGCCTTGACCATGTCTTCGCGCGCGCCCTCGATAAGCTCTGCAGGCATGAATCCGCGATTTCCGAAATAGAGTGCAAATGTCTGTCTTTTCATTTTTGTTCCTCCCAAAAGTATAATTTTAAAGTTTACACTTGCATTTTACACCAAATGATGATATAATAATAGTGTTCAACGTACAAAAAACTGTAAATTCGTACAGAGATAGGGATAATTATGTCATTACTTTATAATGATGCCGAGCTTATTGAGCTTATGCAGGACTTTTACTCGATAAGTGGCATCAGAATCGTGCTTTTTGACGCAAACGGCGAGGAGCTTATAGCCTATCCTCGCGGTGAGCATAGCTTTTGCCACTGCATGCGCAAAAATCCCGAATTTTTGTCAAGATGTCAGGAGAGCGACAGGTGCGCATTCGAGACCTGCCGACAGACGAACAAGCTTCACATTTCAAAATGTCACGCAGGGCTTATTGAGGCGAGCGTGCCGATGATATCCGACGGCAGGATAATCGGGTATATGATGCTCGGGCGAATTACCGATAAGAAGAACAAAATAGAGCTTGTCGGAGCGGTCAAAACGCGCTGCCGCGAATACGGTATTGACTCCGAAACCGAGGAAAAGATCAAAAAAATAAGGTATCGCAGTGAAAAGCAGATACGGGCGGCGGCGAAGATACTCGACGCGTGTTGCGAATACGTGAGGCTCCGTGAACTTGTCCACCCGTCGGGGCAGAGACTTATCGACTCGGTTGATCGATTTGTCGAGGAACATATTTCGGAGGAGATAAGCGTGGACAGAATCTGTTCTGAATTCAATATCAGCCGGACAAAGCTTTATGAGACGGTTCGCCCGTTTATGAATTGCGGAATTGCGGCGTTCATAAAGAACAAAAGGCTTGAGAGGGCAAAGGAACTGCTGAAAACCACCGACATGACGATAACCGAGATATCCGATGCCTGCGGATTTTCGGATTACAATTATTTTTTGCGTGAGTTTAAGAAAAAGTACGGCATAACAACCAAACAAATCAGAAAAGACGAAACGGTATAAAAGCCATATAACAGAAAGGATTTTTTTATGAGAATTGCACTTATCGCACACGACAAAAAGAAGAACGAGATAATTGAGCTTGCAAAAAAGTACAAGGACGTGCTGTCCGAGCATGAGCTTTATGCGACAGGCACGACAGGAACGCTTATCATGGGAGAGACACAACTCCCGATACACAGAATGAAGAGCGGTCCCATGGGAGGCGACCAGCAGATAGGCGCGATGCTCGCCGACGGAAAACTCGACCTGATAATATTTTTGCGCGATCCGCTGACGGCACAGCCACACGAGCCTGACGTATCGGCTCTCCTTCGACTTTGCGACGTACAGAAATTGCCGCTGGCGACAAACGTATCGAGTGCGACCGTCATGCTTGAATGTATGAAGAACGGAATATACTTCAAATAAAATGGAGCAATCTAAAAAATCGGAGTCCGAAAACAATCGAACTCCGTCTTTTTATTCCTTGTCGGCGGTCTTATTCGCCGCATTTTTCTTTTTTTCCGCGATGAGCGCGCGAGCACCCTGTATGCTGTAAAGAATACATGAGATTATCATCATTGAAGTGCATGCAAGGATGCAGATGTTTGAAACCTCTATTGGAATGTTTATCCAGATAACGTGCAAAAGTATTATCGAATGAAGAAACACGGTGGTAAGCTTTCCGTGCCATTCCGCGCTGTCGACACGCTCGGTTTTCTTGAAGACGATGAGGCGGAGAACGAAGGAGCCAACCTCCTTTATTATCATCACTACAATGGGAAGAGCAATAAGAGGGAAGTCGATAAGCAGGCAACAGAGTACCGCAAGCTGTGTCAGCTTATCCGCCAATGGGTCGATCGCCTTGCCGAAATCGCTTGTCATATTGAATTTTCTCGCAATAAATCCGTCGACTATGTCAGTGAGACTCGATATGAGAATGACGACTGTCGTCCATATGCGAGAGTCCATGAATACATAGAGCCAAACTATGACCGGAATCAGAGCAAGCCTGAAAAACGAGAGGATATTCGGTATTGTGATTATTTGATCCTTGGTGAGCTTTGAGCGGACCTTATAGTATTCCTTTTTAGCCATTTTCCCTCCGGCGGGTCGATAAAATCATTTTTTCGACAAAAAATACACTCATTTTCACTATTATAATACTATTTTTTGCCGTTGTCAAGCGATTTTATGTTAAAAAAGCTCGTATGGAGAGCTTAATGTGCTTTTTGAAGCAAAAAATCCCGCCGCAGCTATTGCCGCGACGGGAAGCCACGAATAAAGAGACTTCATTCGGGTTTTGCACGTCAGATTACACGAACTCTCATGACCGAATCAAGTGCTTTGAGCGCTTCAATTGACTCGTCGGCAGGCTTGCCGTTGACATCAAGCAGAGTAAATGCGACGTCTCCGCGAGCCTTGCTTGTCATGTTTTCAATGTTGATGCCCTGCTCGGAACACAAGGACGTGAACCTTGCAAGCATGGAAGGAACGTTTTTATGGAGTATGCACAACCGGCAGTCGGTGCTTCTCGGCATTGAGATGGCAGGGAAGTTTACGCTGTTTTTGATGTTTCCGTTCGTGATGTAGTCGGAAAGCTCGAGAGCCGCCATAACCGCGCAATTGTCCTCGCTCTCCTCGGTAGATGCGCCGAGGTGGGGAATCGCAACGACACCCGGAATGTTGAGTATCTCTTCGGTCGGAAAGTCGGTCACATACGCTGCAACCTTGCCCGATTCAAGCGCTTCCTTGAGGTCGGATGCTACAACGAGGTCTGCACGCGAGAAGTTGAGAATTCTGACGCCGTCCTTCATCTTTGCAATCGTCTCTTTGTTTATCATGCCCTTTGTTGTGGGTGTTGAGGGAACGTGAAGAGTGATATAGTCAGCCGCCGCATATACTTCGTCGTACTGAGCCGCTTTGTTTACGTGGTGGTTGAGGTTCCATGCGCCTTCAACCGAAAGATACGGGTCACATCCGATAACGTCCATGTTGAGGTGGACAGCCGCATTCGCAACCATTCCGCCGATAGCGCCGAGTCCGATGACTCCGAGAGTCTTTCCCCGAACCTCAACGCCTGCAAATTTGGATTTGCCCTTCTCGACCTGCTTTGCAACATCCTCCGTGAGCGTCCTTGCCCAATTAATTCCGCCAACAACATCACGCGATGCAAGCATAAGACCGCAAATAACAAGCTCCTTTACGGCGTTTGCGTTAGCTCCCGGTGTGTTGAATACAACAATTCCGGCTTCGGTGCAACGGTCAATCGGGATGTTATTAACACCCGCTCCCGCACGTGCAATCGCACGAAGCTCGGGATTGAACTCCATGTCAAGCATGTTCGCCGAGCGAACCATTATACCGTAAGGAGCCTCAACATCCTCCCCAACATTAAAAAGTGTTGTGTCGAGCTTATCTGTGCCGACCTTTGCTATTTTATTAAGCAACTTTATATTCTTAATCATAAATCTCTCCTTGTCTCCGACGGCTTAAAACCTTTTTGGGAAAAAGGTTTTAAGAATTCCAAAAACTTTCAATTAGTTTAGTTGAACTTTCTACGGTAATACATCATACACCGTGAAGTTAAATGTTTAGTTTAAATAAAACAATGCGTCTTAGGTTCAATACTGTTCCAATACAGAATATCTCAGTAGGTTGAAATTTGCTCCGCAAATTTCAACGTCAC
>JBJDZM010000032.1:0-2883 GCA_051867975.1 Eubacteriales bacterium
GAAAAGACGACAGAATAGACGAGCTTTTCAATTTGGCTTACAATAAAAAAATCGAAGAAAAGGAAGAAAACCAAAATGAACAACCCCAAAATTAAATTTACGATTAAAAATTTCGGCGAGATAACCGCCGAGCTTTATCCCGAAAAAGCGCCCGCAACCGTTGAAAATTTCCTATCGCTCGTCGAGAGCGGATTTTTCACGGGACTTATTTTCCACCGCGTTATCAACGGATTTATGATCCAGGGCGGCGGATTTGACGAGACCTTTGAACAGAAGGATGCAAAATCCATAAAGGGCGAATTTATGGCAAACGGCTTTATGCAGAACGACCTTCGTCACACTCGCGGCGTGCTTTCAATGGCAAGAACCATGGCTCCGAACTCCGCATCCTCGCAGTTCTTTATCATGCACCGCGATGCGCCTCACCTTGACGGTCAGTATGCGGGATTCGGCAAGGTAGTTGAGGGAATTGACGTTGTAGATAAGATCGCAAACGTGCAGACCTGCAGCCGCGGCTGGTACGACGATGTTCCGAAGGTTCCCGTCGTTATGGAAAAGGTCGAAATCGTAGAATAAATCGCAAAAAATCAATAATTTGCCGAAAGGCAAGAAAACAGGTTGCCCATGATGCTTTGTTTCTGCATTTGCGGCAACCGTGTTTTTTTGAATTATCTATTGATTTTTAAAACGCACTATGTTATAATTAACGCATAAAATTTGTTTTTTCTGGGAATTTTTTGACCGCGATAGCGGATCGGAGATAAAAATGAAAGGTTTAGTTAAACATTTGACTCCCGCGAGGATAATTGCACTCGGATTTGCGGGGCTGATACTTTTAGGCTCGGTTTTGTTTATGCTGCCGTTCAGTGTGAAAGAGCCGGGAAGCATCAGCTACATAGATGCGCTTTATACCTCGGCGAGCGCTGTCTGCGTTACCGGACTTCTTGCGTTTGACCCGGGAGTTGCGCTGACCCCGATAGGTCAAGGGATCCTTGCCGTATTGATGCAGATCGGCGGACTCGGAGTTGCCACCGTCGGCGCATCGATAATCCTCATGATGAGGAAAAAAATCAACGTGCGAGGAAGAAACATCATACGCGAGGCGGGAAATCTCGGCAGCGGAAAAGGCGTTGTCCAATTCGTAATTGATGTGCTTATTACAACACTTATAATCGAGCTTGCCGGGGCGATTCTGACATTCATAGTTCTTATCCGGGATATGCCCTTCCCCGAGGCTCTCGGAAAGAGTCTGTTTCATTCAATTGCGGCGTTTAATAATGCGGGATTTGACATTTTCGCTTATTCAAGTGACTTTTATTCGAACGGAAGTATTTCCGGCTACCACGACAATGTATTTTTCAACATCGTTACAATGGCGCTTATTATTCTCGGCGGCATCGGATTTCTTGTCATTCGCGAGGTGATAGAAAAAAAGTGGCATTGGAAGAAATATTCAATGCACGCCCGTGTCGTAATCGTGACAAGTGCGGTCCTTATCTTGTTCGGAGCGCTTCTTATAAAGTTGACCGAGGGAGGAAACGAGAGCTGGCTCGGCGCGATCTTCCAAAGTGTTACAACCCGTACGGCAGGATTTTCAACCTCTGACTTATCGAAATATTCCGACGCGGGGCTTATTGTGCTGATTTCTCTCATGTTTATAGGTGCTTCTCCCGGCTCGACGGGCGGCGGTATCAAGACAACCACAATCTTTGTAATTGTGCAGGGAATTAAATCCGCGGCAACGAATAAATCGGAAAAGGCTTTTAAATATTCACT
The DNA here is from genome assembly GCA_051867975.1 of Eubacteriales bacterium. GTDB lineage: Bacteria > Bacillota > Clostridia > Oscillospirales > CAG-272 > SVTX01. Next base: position 1,777 of record JBJDZM010000032.1, read on the forward strand.
GCCTAAGGAAGCGTTCAAAAAGGCGGCAGTCATCGCGTTTATGGGAATCGGAATTATTCTTGTGAGTACGTTTTTGTTACTCATGTTTGAGGCAGACAACCCAAGTGTCACCGTAAGGGATGCCCTCTTTGAGATGACAAGTGCCTTCGGAACGGTTGGTCTTTCGACCGGTATTTCGCAGGGACTCTCGATTCCAAGCAAGATACTCTCAATTCTGATCATGTATATAGGAAGGCTTGGTCCCTTGACGATTGCCACGCTTTGGTACTTCAACAAGGGTGAGCGCGTAGAATATCCCGAGGGAAATATTGCAATAGGATAATTTAGTATATCAGGGAGAATATGTTATGTTCGGAAAAAATAAAAAAGATGAAAATTCGTATGGAATAATCGGACTCGGACGTTTCGGCGCCGCTTTGGCGCATGAGCTTGCCCACTCGGGAGCCGACCTTGTCGTGCTTGACCGCGACGAGGAGAAGATAAGAGAGATGAGAGAATATACCGAGAACGCTTTTATTGTCAAAAATCTTGAAAAGAAAACGCTTGAGGAGACGGGAATACATCATTGCAATATCGTCATTCTCTGTATCGGAGAGCAGCTTGACGTCTCAATACTGACGACGTTGAATCTTGTAAGTCTCGGCATTCCCCGCGTTATTGCCAAAGCGGCGAGCGCGCAGCACGGTGAGATTCTTGAAAAGCTCGGAGCGGAGATAGTATACCCCGAGCGTGATATTGCAGTGAGACTTGCACGCAGACTTGAAGCGTCGCACGTGCTTGACTATATTCAGCTCAGCGAAAAACTCAATATTTCAAAGTTGGTAGTTCCTGCGGCGGCGGTCGGAAAGACGGTCATGGATGTCAACTTCAGAGGAAAATTCGGTGTAAATATTATTGCGATTGAAAATTCAAAAACATTGCATGAGAGCGTAAGACCCGATTATGTCTTTGAGAGCGGAGACATTCTCTTCGTTTCGGGAACGAGAGACGGACTTAATAAGCTTTCAAGCTGGGAATAAAAACGCGGAGCGCGGTGCCAAGCACCGCGCTCCCTCAGATTGATGACAAAGTTCAAATTCAATAACTTATTGCTTATTGATAACCGAG
>JBJDZM010000033.1:0-12776 GCA_051867975.1 Eubacteriales bacterium
TTTTTATTTGCAACGGATGGCAAAAACCAGATGGCTTTTGTGACAGTGCGTGGGACAGCGTTTCACCGTTTGTCATGACTCTTGCGCACGGTGGCGAGGACTTTTACGATGGGTGGATGAAAAACAAAAAGTCTGCAATGATCTCTTGCAACGATGGTTTCCGTCCTGTAAGTTTTTACATTGAAGTCTGTGAATAAAAAGGAGATTGTATTATGTTGAAATTTATCTGCTACCCCAAATGCACCACTTGTCAAAAGGCAAAAAAGTGGCTCGACGATAATCGGGTCGAATATGAGCTTAGAGATATTAAGCTCGACAACCCTACGCTGGATGAGTTGACAGAATGGCACAAGAAAAGCGGCTTGCCCCTCAAAAAGTTCTTTAACACAAGCGGTCTGCTTTATAAATCTCTCGACCTGAAAAACAAGTTGCCCTCAATGAGTGAGAATGAAATGCTGAAGCTTCTTGCAAGTGACGGTATGCTCGTAAAGCGCCCGTTGCTCATTGGCGATGACTTTGTTCTTGTCGGGTTCAAGGAAGCAGAATGGAGCGCGGCTTTGAGTAAATAAATTGTCGCCTGCCATGCGACCAAACCTCTCTTTATTGATGTATAATACAGACATCAAATGAAAGAGAGGTTTTCTATTATGAAAAACAACATTACCGAACTCGTATTTATTTTGGACAGAAGCGGCTCGATGGCAGGTCTTGAGAGCGATACCATTGGCGGCTTTAATTCGATGATTGAAAAGCAAAAGAAGCAGGACGGCGGTTGCTATGTTTCGACCGTGCTTTTTGACGATGAGAGCGAGATTTTATACGACCGCGTGAAGCTCGGTGACATTCCCCCAATGACCGACAAGGACTATACCGTTCGTGGTTGTACGGCTCTGATTGATGCCATTGGCGGTGCGATTCACCACATCGGAAACATTCATAAGTACGCTCGCCCCGAGGATGTGCCGGAGCATACGATGTTCGTTATTACTACGGACGGGCAGGAGAATGCAAGTCACCGTTACACGAGCGAGCAGGTCAAAAAGATGATAGAGCGTCAGAAAGAGAAGTATGGATGGGAGTTCCTGTTCATTGGAGCAAACATAGACGCCGTCGAAACTGCTGCGCGTTATGGTATTGGCAAGGATAGAGCCGTGAACTACAACGCTGACGGCGAGGGCACACATATCCTCTATGAATCGGTTGCGAAAGCCGTTTTTAATGTCAGAGCAAGTGCTCCGCTCAGTGCTGATTGGAGTGAAGAAATCAATGCCGATTATCAGCGCAGAGGCAACAAAAACAATAAAATCGAATGATTTGTGCCTGTGAACGGGTTAGCGATGAATTTGACCCAAAATACACTTGTTACATAATTGATTACTAATCCGGGGTGGGACTTTGGGACCAACCTCATAATGCCCAGTTTGGTTGTGGCCCCAAGGGCCACAACCACGGCATTGCACCACTCGCCTCTCAATTATTGCGTCTCTGTAGTCAAAGAAGAGGCATTCGCCGCAAAAGTGGTTTGTGAGATTACAATGCACCAAACCCAAACTCAAACACAGATTTGCATTTTTGAAGCTCAAATTTACTGTTTTCTTTTTCAGCCTTCCGAGTAAACGGCCGGGAAACAGCCGAAAAGCCTTGAAAACCAAGCCTTTTGTACCGTTTCGTGCAAAATTGTGATTTCGGATAAATGGTAGAGATAATCAGTTCGATTACGGTTAGAGATAAAAAAGCAAGGCCTCATTTTGAGGCCTTGAAACCGTACCAAGTCCTCATTTTGAGGACTTGAAAACGAACCGTAATATCGGGGATGCGCTTCATGCCCTCATTTTGAGGGCATGAAAATGGTTATCACACTGCATCAAACCTCAAATATTGCGCCTCTGTAGTCAAAGAAAAAGGCTTGGCGAGAGCATCGAAAATCAATAGATCGTTTTATCCCTTTGATTTTTTCTTTCCCCCTTGTCCTAAATCCTTGAAGGACAGATTTCTACGCCCGGAATTCACAAAGAGTTCCTTGAAAAAAGTCGCAAAATATGGTAAAATAGAAGCATCACAGAAGAAGGAGGTGTTACGATGGCGAAAAAAGAAAAGTACGAGAGCATGCACCATATCCGATGCCCTTGGTATGCTCTTCAGGTGAAACGAAAAAGATCTCCAATTCGTTGTGGTTGGTCTCTTTATTGATCTTCAGGATGACTCCGCCAACTTTCCTTCCCGCAACAATGATACGGTACGTTTCGCTATCAGGAGAGTCAATGCATCGTTCAATTGTTTTGCGAGATATGATCTCGCCGTCAAAATCAAGATGATTATCACGTTCTCCAAACTCTTCTATTGCGCCGTATTTGAACGCCCACTGGTTGTCAAGAATAAATTGCTCGCGGTCGTCCGCTTCAAGCGGGACAAGAGTAACACTCGTGTTTTTCATAAAAACCTCCAAAACTAAAAAATAGAGCCCTGGCTATTGAACAACAATAACCCAAGCTCACTTGGACACCTAATCCGGCATTACGGTACTACGGTACACAGCCTCCGGTGACAAAATTATTAAATTTACGCTGATTTGACCGCAAAATAACGGTCAAATCAGCATTTTGGTCGGAGTGACAGGATTCGAACCTGCGGCATCGACGTCCCAAACGTCGCGCGCTACCAGCTGCGCCACACCCCGAAGTGTGTAAAATATTCAATTTTTGCGGTTTTTCCGTAAGTGGTCAAATCTGTGGTCAAAACATTTTGTTGGTACTTTTTTGAAAATGGGAACTATCGAAAAAGTCAGTGTTTTCAAGGCTTTTCGGGCTTTATGAAAACTTGCAACGGAAAACCGCCTGCATGCTCCCAAACTGGTGGGTGACCGTTACCCTACATCCCGATTATTAATTCTTGCATTTTTTCTCTCGCATTTTTCCACGGTCTACATTATATCAAAATATTGTGTGCTTGTCAAGCGAAAAAGCAACTTTGGATTGACTTTTTTTGTCTTATGTGATATACTCATTTCAGTAATTTGAATTTGACTTGCCATTGGCACGGAGAAAAAAATGAAAAACAAGAAATACATGAAAATTATTTGCACTGCCATGATTTTGGTCGTGCTCACATCCCTTTTTGCCTGCGACGGATTTGGGACGACAGATGCGCCGCGAGAGAAGATATTTTTTGACTTTTTTGACACGGTCACATACATATACGACTATTCGGGAGGTTCGGACGACGATTTTGACACAAATTGCGCCGAGGCGGAGTCTGTTTTGCGCGAGTATCATCGGTTATTTGACATATACAACGAATACTCGGGCATGAACAATCTCTGCACGGTGAATAAAAATGCCGGAGGAGACGCTGTGAAGGTTGACGGCAAGCTCATTGAATTTTTGCTTTACGCAAAAGAATTACATGCAAAAACAGACGGAGAGATGAACGTCATGATGGGTGCGGTCTTGCGCTTATGGCATGATGCGCGCTCCGACGCGGAGTCGGCATCGTCAAACCTGAATATCCCGACCTCCGCAGTGCTTGAAGAGGCGGCGAGGCACATCTCAATCGACCTGCTTGAAATAGACGCGGAGGCAGGTACGGTTCGCATTTCGGACAAAAATGCCTCAATTGATGTCGGGGCGGTCGGCAAGGGCTACGCCGCCGAAAAGGCAGGCGAGATATTGCGAAAAAACGGCGCACACGGATATGTTCTTGATGTCGGCGGAAACCTCAAAATAATCGGCACAAAGCCCGACGGCTCGGGCTGGAAAACCGGAATCCGAGACCCCGAAAACACGCAAAATTACGCCCATTATCTCACGCTTGCGAACACTTCTTGCGTGACCTCGGGCGACTATGAGCGTTATTTTACGATAGACGGTCAAAAATACCACCACATTATCGACAAGGACACATTGATGCCCTCCGGGCATTTCAGCTCGGTCACGGTCATCACGCCCGACAGCGGACTTGCGGATGCGCTCTCAACCGCGCTCTTTTGCATGAGCTATGAAGACGGAACAGAGCTTTTGAAGAACTTCGAGAATGTTGACGTTATCTGGATAACTCGGGACGGGCAAAAATATCTGACCGATCGATTAAAATGATTTTTAAGGAGACAGAGCAATGAAAAAAAGAGACGTGATCTTTATCTGCGCTATCCTTGCCCTGTCTGCAATTCTGTTTGTCACCTTTGAATTTTTTAAGTGCGACGGAGCGTACGTTTCGGTTAAGGTGGACGGAAAAGAGATCGCGACGTACAGTCTTGTATCCGACGGAGAATATATATTGAACGGCGGCACGAACAGGCTTGTTATCAAAAACGGCAAGGCAAGCCTGCACGGCTCATCTTGCCCCGACAAGCTTTGTGAAAAGCTCGGAGAGATAAGCAAAAGCGGCGAGACGATCACCTGTCTGCCAAACAGGCTGACGGTCACAGTCTACAGCTCCCGACAAAACGACGTTGAGCTTGTAGGATAGGAGGCGAAATGGAGTGAAAACGAAAAAAATAGCCCTTCTCGGCATCTCGTTGTCTCTTGCGATGATTCTCTCGTTTGTCGAAAGTCTCATTCCGCCATTGGTTGCCGTTCCGGGTATAAAAATCGGGCTTGCGAACCTTGTGGTCGTTTTCCTGCTCTACCAAGCAGGTGTGAAATATGCCGCGGCAGTCAGCCTTGTGAGAGTAATTCTCTCGTCAATGCTTTTCGGAAATCTTCAGGTTTTGGTCTTCAGCTTTGCGGGGGCATTCTTAAGTCTTGTCGGAATGGCAATCATGAAAAAAACCAATCTGTTTTCGATTATCACCGTCAGCGTGTGCGGCGGAATACTTCACAATATCGGTCAGATACTAGTTGCGGTGGTCTGGACATCGACTCCCGAGGTTGTCTATTATCTCCCTGTCTTGCTCGTCAGCGGAACAGCAGCAGGTATACTGATAGGAATCATATCGGGAATTGTGGTTAAAAAACTTGATAACATGAAGCTCGACTGACCGAAGATTTGACGCACCTTCAATATTCATTATAAAAGCCCATCCCGAGTGCCGAGGCACTCGGGATGGGCTTTTAACAACGCTATGGATCAGATTCAACTCTGTTTGGGAATGATGGTAATTTTTCCATATACGGGGTTGATGCTGAAGTTTTCGGTGGCATCATTGCCATACGCATCATATATGACAATATCCTCGATGTTGAAAACGTTTTTCTCTTCCACTTTAATTTCAGGGTCACCCATAATCGACGTTGTTGCTTCTCCTGTGAGTGTGTATCCATCCAGAAGACCGGTCACATCCAAAACCCTATCATAGTGACTCTTCCCTTCTTCATAGTTTGCCGTGAATGAATGTGACGTGACGGTAATCTCTGCTTTCGTCCTGTGAATCTTCGGATTATTATCAATAATTATCTCGTAGTTTCCGGATTCCAGTGCTTCACCGTTTTTCCATTGTACAGTGTACACAAGATCGCTCACACCTTCAAACGTATCGTTTACATTTATGACATTTATTTGTGTAATAACAACGGAAATCTTGTCTTTTATTGCACACTCAACTCTGAATTTAATTCCCTTGGTAATCGGGTTTCCATCGTATACGGATTGGATATTCGCGAGCGTTAGCTTTATCTTGCATGGATTTACCGTAAGTTTTCCGGGGATTACCTTGACGATAAAGTTGTCATCAATAGATGCCTCTGCCGTGTTATCGGATGATCCTGCATTTGTCTGCGTGCCGGTAAAGGTTACGGTGATATCATCTTTGGTATAACCCGCAATCAGACCGTTGTCTCCTGTATTTCTTGTCGGATCAAGTTCCCAATTGTGACAGATAAGCTCGGTTCCGTCGTATTCTTTTTCGGCACTGCCCGTTGTGATATATACCGTACGAGGTGTTATACTTGCTATAGCAGAACGATATTCAATATGAAAATCTTCTGTAATATCATTACCTTCACTGTCGACTATTTGGACGTTGATATCACTCGGACATTTAATTGTGTAAACTCCGGCATCAATACCGTTGGATCGAGCTGGAGTAATGAATTGAACCGTACAGGTAACTCCGTCTCCGTTTGTCCAACCTAAAATCACTTTTTCGGAAGAAATACATGTTCCGTCGTAAACTTTGTTTGAAACATCAGGAGATATGACCAAAAGGCGTGACCAAACAAACAAAGTGCCGTTGGATAACTCTGTGTTGAATTCGTAATTGTCTGTGACATCGTCACCGCTTTCATTGTGTATAGCAAATGTTCCGCTCAAAATGCTGACGTTTGCGGATGAGTTGTATTCCTTATGTCCCGCAAATCCATCGTTTGTTGTTACTCCTGAAGTATCATCCGTATACAAGAATTCAACATCGCTATATGTAAATTTATGACCGCTGACAAGGTTCCAAAAACTTATGTCCGTAACCTGATGTTTGGAACTGTTGTAGTATTTTTCATCACTACAAGGAGATAGATATACAGTGCGTTTCTTGATTTCGATATCGGCTTTTTCATCGTAGGAAATATTAAAGTTGTCTGTTACGTCAATTCCGCGACAGCAGATATGAATTTCTGCTTTATTTTCATCTTTTATAGACTCACCATACTTCTTATTATATGACAATGTTGCCGTTGCCGTGCCGTCTACGTTGGAAAGAAAATATGAATAGAATCCTGCATTGCGGTATTCGCCGAAAGCTGCAGTTACGCTGAATATGTTATTATCGCCGAGACTCCAAGAGTCATTTCCGCTGATGTCGCATACAATTCCCGATTTCAATAATTCGCCGTCATATATACCGTTGTGACTGAGAATCGGTGAAAGAGTTATGTCGCGCTTGACGATGGTTATTGTTGCAGGCTGTTCAGAGTATGAGATTGTAAAGTTTCGGGTCACGTCTTTTCCATTAAGTCGGATTACTACACCGCTTTCCGGGTTGTCCGTTGATACTCCGTTTATCTCAACGTCGGATAATTGATTGCCATTGGCATCAGCACTCAATCTCCAGATGTATGTTCCGACATTTGAATATTCACCGAACACTGCGCTTACCGTGAATTCATGTCCGTTGATTGTCCAGGCGTTTTCAGTGCCATCCTCAACGCTTGAGGTTATAAACGCTTTAATATTATCGCCGTTGTATTTAGTATCGGGATCTGAGTAGGTGAGATTTGGAGTCAGTGTTATCTCATACGGAACTATCTTTACCTTAATTGTACCCTCAATATATCCTTCTTTCGCTTCACCGAGGAAAACTACTTCATAGTTGTCGGCTGAAATTCCCGCTCCGCTGAACACAAGAATATCCTCAATACATCTCGCGGAGTCGTCGGTATAGAAGTTCATGCTAAGATCCTCGCCGACGTTTTTGTCTGCGGTACGAATGTGCTTGTCATCGCTCTTTAATGAGATGCTGTGACCGAGAGCGGTTAATAGACCTGTATCCGCTTCTCTCGAAGTATATTCCTTGATTGCATCAGCGTAGAAGTAATCTGCATCATATACCTTTTCATGGTTTGAAATGTCGGGGATGATATATACCTTACGCTCGGTTATTTTTGCGGTTGCATTTTTACCGTAGGTTATCTCATAGTTGCCCGTAACATCTACGCCGCCTGCCATGATTTTGAGTGATGTTTCACTCAAATCCCATGAGTAGGTGCCGACATCGGCATGCGATGACTCAAAGCTTGCAACTACGGTATGTCCGTCAACAAGAGTTCCGCTCGTGATTTCTGTTTCGGTTGACTTAAGTTTCTCTCCATTGTATACTTTGTCTTTAAGTATCGGGGTGACGGTAATCGGTCTCTTGTCTATTGTTATCGTTCCCGCGGTTTCATCGGCTGATATATCGACATTGAAGTTATTGGTCACGTCAACCCCTTTCAATTTGACAATGATATTTCCGATTTCCGATGCGGATATCTTGACCTTTTGTGTTCCGGCATCGGTTCTTCCGGCGTTGGAACTCCCTGCAAACAAATCTGTTCCCGTATATTCAACGCTGAATCCGAGATCGATGAATCCCTTTGAAATCTCTGCAAATTCAACGGCTTCTGCTTTGTGCAATTGACCGTCGTATGTCGCAGTGACATCTTTGGGCTTTACATAGACAGTACTCTTCTTTATTGAGATTGTTGTCGGAACGTCGCTTAACCTGACGTTGTAGTTATCGGTAACATCAATTTCTCCGCAATATATCTTGACATCGTCTGCTGTCAGTATCCACTGATACTCACCGCAATCCGATTTTTTGGTTGAAAACGGCGTGACACTTACCGTATGATCGGCAGAAGTGAGAAGTCCGCATTTTTTCTCACTGTCCTCTTCGGTCCATGTGATTTCTTGTGTGTCGAGTGGCTTGCCGTCATAATATTTGTCTTTTGGAACAGGATTTATTTCTATATCACGTGTTGTAACAGTAAGCTTTCCGTACTCGTATTTGATGTCATAGTTGCCTGTTACGTCAATTCCCTTTTCATCAACAACCTTTATTTCAAATATATTTTCCACGGTTCCGACATCTGTAATGGAGATAGTTTTCTCCTGCCCCTCGGGAAGAGACACCGATGCAGTATGACCTTGTACAAGCTTGCTGTATGAAAATTGACTGTTAAAATGTTCCGTTGCATCGTAAACAAAACTTTCACTGTTGGTTTTAATGTTAACAGTGCATTTTGTTATCTCAAGTATACCATAGACATATGTGAGGTCATAATTGGCTGTTACATCCCGTCCGGTTTCATCAAATATCTTTATGTTGAACTTGTTTTCAACTGTTCCGACATTTTTAAGCGAAGCAGTGCTGTCTTGCCCTTCGGGGATATCAACTGACACCTTGTGTCCTTCCAAAACTCCATCGCAGACAAACTCGCTGTTTGAGTGCGCTTTTCCGTCATACACAAAGCTCTCGCTGCTTGTTGTGACTTTTACGGGGCGCGGATTTATCTCAATGGAGGCGCTAAGATAAATTAAACTGTAATTGTCGGTAACGTCATTTCCGTCTTTATCTACAACACAAAATACTGTAGGATTATTGTGAATTCCCACGTCAGAGGGGTAGACGATCTCCTCTTTGACCTTTATGCTGTGTCCCTCAACCAATTTGAGCGAGTCTTCGTTTTCGATGAGCGTATATCCTCGGAATTCTATCGGAGAATCGGAATACTCGGCAGTGTAATTGCTAAGCTCTATTACAAGCGGACGCTTCTCAACGGTCAGCGTGCCGTACGTTATGTTGAGTTTATAAAAAGCAGTTATATCGATTGGAGAAACAGGCTCATTGTCGGCGTTAACCGAATCTGTTTTTCTGACCTGAAAAGAGGGAGTGATTTCCTGTTCTCCGGGTTCAATTATTGACGTAGGATAGGTTGACACGAGGGTGTCTCCTACGGCAAGCTCGGCATTGTCAAATTCGTACGTGTCGAAGGAAAACGTGTTGCCGTTATATATCTCATTTTGGTCTTGAACTGTTATGTTCAGCGGCAATTTAACCACATTTGCATCCAGAGTAACGACCGAAATCTCATAATGCGACTCGGTGATATCGTTTCCTCGGGAATCAAATATCCTTATGGTTGACAAAACGGGTGTGATGTCGGCGTTAGCGGTATTTTCATCGATCTCTTTGATGTTTTCGAAAACAAAATTACCGCACTCTACAAAGTCGCCCTCCGCTACAGCCGCATAAACGTCATGGCTTCCGTAGATAAAGTCTACACCCATGGGTATTGAGACTTCGATCTTTCGCTTTGCTATTTCAAATGTAACCGCGTTACTGTAACGCTTGTTGCCGAAAGATGCATTACCGACAGCTCGGACATGATATGTACCCGGTTTATCCGGATAATCCGTCGTCCAATTTATGCCATCCGCACTGTATTCGTATGTTATATCGCTCAAAAAGGCGGACGCATGCGGATTGAATTCATCGCCGTATTCCACCGACATTTGCGTGAGGTCGATATCGCTCACAATACCTTTTGTCGCAACAAGTGTTGCGGATATGACAGTGACGGCGGCTACTACGATGATAATCAATGGTAAAAACTTGACTATCACCTTTAAAACCCGCCCCACGCTCAATATCTTACGTTTATAATTGTCGTATAGCATTTTTATACCTTTTTAATTATTATCCCAATCAATTTCAATCGTACCGAATTTATAATGGATGATGAAATTTCCTGATTGTTTCTTTTCAGGGTCTGCCAAGTTTACTATTTTGGCAACAAATATATTATCGGCAGTTCCGACATCGCTTAGTTCTCCCGTGAACTCAACTTGAATATCATAACCGTCGGGAAGAACATAATCAATTTTATTACCGTTTTCATCCGTGTAATGCCATTCTGTGCATTTGAGAACTTCTACACCATGAGTTTCTTTGTACGCTGCAAATTCTGTCTCGCTCATTCTAACCGAATCGGATTCTATGTATATATCGAGAGGCTTGATGTCTACATAGCCTATATGCTTGATTACTGTGTATTCGTTTGTAACATTAGCGTATTCTCCGGTACTCGGATCTATTGTACTTGTGTCTATGACATAAATTTGGTATGTAATTTCATGCTTCTGCTCCCCTCGTGTGGCGTCAACTCCGTCGCAGACGTAGGTTACGGTTATCACGTGAGAATCAGAGGCGAGTTCGGGGAAAATGTGTGTTATTGTGGGCGACTCGATGCCGGTAAAGTCATAGGGCTTACCGTCATAGTTTTTTTCAAAATTTCCGCCGGCTATTGCAATCGGGCGCGCGATGATGAGTTGCAGGGATTCCGGTTTGTTTACCGACAAGTTATATTCTGACAGAATCAAGTCGGTGACGTCCTCGCCCGTCGATGAGAAAAATCTAATTTCCGGCATGGAAACATCGTATATTCCGACAGCCTTGTAGGAATCGACGTTAACAAATTCATATCTGTATCCAAGCTGCGCCAAAGCAGCGAATCCACTGAGTGTAACATAATTCGTGTCATTAAAGGGATAGCTATGCTCTTCCCCGTCATATGCGACCTTATACTTTTTGTTTGAAAACAGAATTGTAAGATCATCAGAGTCAGCGCTGTTTTGCCCGGGCGTTACCTCGACCTGCACCCAACCTATCCCGTCAATGTATACCTCGACCCATGCATGAGCCTGATCTCCATTTATCTCGGTCCGCTCACCTGCAGCTGCTTTGCCTACCGCACCGTATGTATATCTTGCAGGGACACCGAGAAGTCTGAACATAAGAGTCGCCGCAGAGGCAAAGTGACGGCAGACACCCTCTTTCTGTTCCAAAAATGCGAGAACTCTATCATCAGCCTCATCAATTGAACGGTCATATTCAAGATTGTACTCTGCACATGTTTGAATATAGAACGCAACCTGTTCAATGAGAGTGTAAATGTCTTCTCTGTTGAATGAGTTTTGGTTTATTACATCAATTAGATAATCTTTCAGGTCTCCGTCAGGCACATTCAAGTATTGTTGGTAGACGTAATAGCGGTATGCCTGTTCGTATTCGGCAAGCTCGTCGGGAAGCGACAATCCTTTAAAGCTGCTGTATCCTGCGTTGTAATATGACACAGTGTACGGATCACTATTACCTGTATAGTAGGCATCCGAGGTCTGAATATCAAATGTATTGACATCTGATGTTGCGTCTGTGTAATACGGAAGAGCAAATAATGGAGCGTATGCAGGTTCAATTATTATGCTTTGAGTTGCATACCCTCCCGATGCGAGCGCAAACGAAGCAAGGTATGAGGGCGAATACGTCTCCCCTATCAAATATGGAAATACAGGAGCTTCAAGCCATTGCTTTCCGTTATATTCACCACTGCTTCCCTCTCTGAGGTAAACGAATGAGTCTTCGGTTGCGGTGATATAGTATAGCACCATATCTGTTTGCGGCGCGTCAGACAAGTCTTTGTCTCCGCCGTTGCCCCCGCCGGGACCTTCACCCGGACCTTCACCGGGATCTTCGCCGGGACCTTCGCCCGGACCTTCGCCGGGACCTTCGCCGGGACCTTCGCCCGGACCTTCGCCCGGACCTTCGCCCAGACCTTCGCCCGGACCTTCGCCCGAGCCTTCGCCCGAGCCTTCGCCCGAGCCTTCGCCCGAGCCTTCGCCCGAGCCGGTGTTTGAGTTCATTATTATACGGTAATTGGACGAAACGTCATTGCCAAATTCATCGTATATGGCAACGGTCCATCTGGGGGCATTGGGATCGGTTATGTCGACATCTTCCACGGGTAAAACCATTATTCTGTGTCCGAATATCAACCCGTCATACAGCTCGGATACCTGAAAACTGTCCTTTGCGTCATCACCGTCTGCATCCGAGTCATATGTAATCAAAACGGTTCTGGGATTTATCTTAAGTTTTCCGAATTTATATTCGATCTTGTAATCTCCCGTAACATCGGCACCGAGTTCGTCGGTTATAACTATCTCTATAACATTGTCGCTTTCGCCTACATTTGTCTGGGATCCTCTGAATTTAAAGGACAAATCATGTCCTTTCTTCAGCAGACCCTTGTCGATATCCCACGAGTAATTGGTCAGCGGAGTTCCGTCATACTTTGCCTCGCCGCCCCCGGTCGATATGACAAGATTTGTCTTGCCGAGAGATATCACGCCGGTGACAAAAAGCATGGCAACAACAGCCAGCATGATAATTATGCCGATCATTATTGCACATATGAAGTTTACAAGCTTTGTTTTTCTTAACATAATACTGTAATCTCACTTTGTTGGTTTTTTACGCATTTCTCTGCAATCTGCGGATATATTCCTTGCAGAGAGACATTTTGTCG
>JBJDZM010000034.1:0-12754 GCA_051867975.1 Eubacteriales bacterium
GCCCTGCATTTACAATGACAATGTCACCTTTTTTAACTGCAATTCCGTTTTTTACGAGCAGTCTCGCGTATTCTCTTAAGTAGGTTTTCTTCATCTCTTTTTACCTCTGAATGATTATTTTCGTGCGTCGGTACATCACGAATTTATATTAATGACTTGCGCCGGCAAGGATTTCTGCGTATAGTATAACACATTTTAGTGCAATATTCAATAAAAAATGCAATAATTTTTCTCAAAAAGAGAGTGTCAACGGTATCAAGACGGAAATTACGGCATAAAAAAACTCCCCTCTCGGGGGAAATCACATATAAATCAGAAATAGCCCTTGATCCCGATTTCTTTACATCGCGACCAAGGGCTATCTCTGTTCACTCTTTGTATCTAACATCATTTTTGGCTATCCTCTCTTTCTTAGTCTACCATTTGCTCCCGCATCAATACAACGCCTAAAACACATTTTCCAATCATTCATTGCTCAACCGTGAGCCGCGTATTGTTTTCCCTGTATCTCTCTGCTGCAAAAGGCGAAAATTTTTTTGGCTTCTCAAGAACTTCTCTCCGAACATTGAATCAAAACTTACTACTTGTTTGGGTTAACTTTTATATCTATATTAAATCTATATAAATGCGTAACACCGCCGTGTATCTGTTTTACCTATTCAATTCAATTCTCGTTTTTCCTACGAACGATTTTTATAATTTCTTTCCTTCTTCTCTTCTCACACCGTTCGGATATTAAGTTCCTCTTAAAGCCCAAGGCTAAGGTTTCATTGGTTTGTACCTTCCTCTTTTTAAAATTAGAATTGTACGGATTTTTATGCTTCCATCGGACCGTTCCTTCCTTTCCTTGTGACTATATTATAGCACACAAAAGAAAGGATTGCAATAGGCAAATTGTAAAAACTTTACAATAATTTTTTGTTTATTTCGCAGAATTTAGTCATAATGCGCATAAAAGGTATTGACAAGTGCACAGAAAAGTGATATAATTATAGTGTTGCGGTGCGATGAAAAGAATGTGTTTCTTTGCACCGCTTTTTTGTGTAAGGGGTATGTAGTCTATTTTTCAACTATCCATCGCATCGCCCGATTTATCGCGCTGTCATCAAAGTCAAACGCCACGATATCATCTCCGCATGCAAGTCGGCATATCCAAACCGCGAAAAACAGAATTGCAACGCAGGACAGGACGGCGTTAAAGGCAATTTTCTTCTTTTTTGCCTTAAACACGATAAGCAAAATCGCAGTCGGGAAAAGCAATATCCACAATGGGTGATAATAAAACGCCGCACTGAAATCAAGCGATAATGCCGACAAAAGCGCGCGAGTCATGCCGCAGCCTGCACACGACATTCCGGTCAGATACTTTATCGGGCAAGGAATGTGCAAAAGCATCATAGTAAGTATCAATGAGACAAAACAGAGCGCGAAGATGATGTATTCTTTGTATTTTACTAAAAAACTTTTTATCATTTTGCGCCCCCTTTAGTTTCGTCACGCCTATTTTACCACAGAAAAATCACAAAGTCAATAAAGCGCACACAGATTTCTCCGTATGCGCTTTTTGCTTCAGTTTTATTTCATCAGCTCGTCTGTAAGTGCCAGGATCGTCGGTGCCATTTTCTTTCTCTCGTGCTTGAGAATAGCCGAATATACGGGGTATGCAAGCACGACAATTATTATCCCGGCAAAGCCTATCCCGATTCCCGCAACGAAAAATTCTCTCGGTCCGACCATGCACAATGACATTCCGCCACCCATTATCAGCGTGCCGATAATTCCCATAATGACCGACAGAGTCCGCGCCTTGACGCCTACCGCCTTATCAAGACGGCGCAAAAGAGAGAGCTTATCCTCCTCGGGGGCGGCATATCTGTCTCTGATTTTCTTTATCTCAGCCGCCTCTTTGGCATTATATGTGTATGAAAAATCGTTTTCGTTATTTGAGTTATTCATGTATTGCTCCGTTTTGATTTTTGTATTCCTTTATCCTTTTTGTGGAATTGATTATCATAAATATTGCAATCGCAATTACAACGGCAACGATCCCCGCGCCGGTAAAGCCTGCCATAGTCTGTCTGAATTCTTCCCCTTCTTCGGAGCCGAAGGATGCAAGCATGGCATCCTCAAGCGTCAGCATTGAGACAAGCGCCGAAACAAAGCTGAGTGCCTTCGATGCCGTCCAGACGGGCGAATTGTATTTGCGGTACTTGAATACGTTTACGATAGCGATGCTAAAGGACGTAAATGTAAATGCCGCCATTGTTATCGTGATTATCTCACTTTGAACATTTGCCTGACTTTTCAGTGTCACGTATCCGATTATCACCGACAGCGCGAGAGTCATTGGCAAAAGTCCTATACCGCACATTCTGTATATCAGTTGCTCTCGGAGCATCATCTCACCCGGACTGTGCTTTCGCGTATGATGAAGCAACGCCAGCCGCATGAGCGCAAGTAGAAAATAATACCCTGCCAGAGAGTAATACCAAAGTGAGCTGCCGCTGATTCCGAGCGCAAGCTGAAAGAGCGAATATACGACGTTAAACACAAGAGTTCCGAACAGTGAGAGCTTGATGCGCAGATGCGGATCGGATGAATACATCGATACGTATTTGTTCGTTTCTTTAAATGTCTTTACACCTTTTATGATACTTGGGATCCTTATGCAGATTACGGTCAATGTGTATGCGGACAAAACGTACGAGCAGTAATTTACTGTTTGGTTTTCAGACATCACAACGAATGCCACGACAAGAGATACCGCCGACAAAACCGTCAGTATAACGATCAAAACAATATGCGGATATAAGATAGACATCAAAAGCTTCTTAAATTTTGTTTTCATATCAACACTTCCCGATCCTGACCGTAAAGGTGCTTCCCACGCCCGCCGTGCTTTCAACGCTTATCTCGCCGCCTACGATGTCTACGACACGTTTCACAAGAGTAAGACCGAGTCCGTTGCCGCTTGTTGCATGGGATGTGTCACCTTGATAGAATTTTTCAAAAATATGCGCCCCGACCTCTGCCGTCATTCCGCATCCCGTGTCGTTTACCGACACGGTGACGTGATGCTCGGATGAATCGAGACAGAGCGAGACCTTGCCGCCCTCGGGAGTGAACTTAAAGGCGTTTGACAATAGATTGTTCCAGACGAGACTCAAAAGCTCCGAATCGGCTGATATCTTGACGTCGTCCTCAATGAATGTCTCAATTTCGATATTCTTGCTCTCCCAAACGTTCTCATACTGCAAAAGACAGATACGGAGCTGCTCCGAGAGGTCAAAGGTCTCTTTTTTCGGATATATCTGCTGATTTTCAAGTCTGTTCAGCTTCAAAATGTTCGTTACCATGTCCGACAGCCGCCGTGACGCGTCGCTTATCGCCCTCGCGTATTCGCGCCGCTCCCCGTCGCCGAGTCCGTCTTTTTCCATAAGCTTCGCATAATTGCCTATGACCGAGAGCGGAGTTTTCATTTCGTGCGAGACGTTGGATATAAAATCCGAGCGCAGAGTTTCAACTCCCGAAAGCTCCTCTGCCATTTTGTTGAAGCAATCGACTATCTTGTCGAGTCCGTCGGCTCTGTTCGTCGAGGAGAGCGGTTCTATACGCACCGAAAAGTCCCCCTCGGTTATCTTTTCCGCCGCACGGACTATCTTTTTGACAGGTCTGTCAACCATGTATTTGCGCCTGACGGCATCAATGACCGTACAGAGAAAGCTTAAGAACACGACGTTTAAAAACGTGAGTACCGCCGCCGTATTTATGTTTTCCTCTGTAAGCTCGATTCCCATTGTCCGCGTCATCGTTGAGAGAAAAAGCAGCATACAGCACGTGACGAGAAATGCCATCAGAATGAAAAAACTGACGTAATGATAGAGCGTGAGGAGAATTTTTGTCGCGGTATCCTTTTCCTTCATTTTATCACCGCCTTGTAGCCGAGTCCGTGTACCGTGACTATCTCAAAATCCCGACAGTTCGCAAGCTTTGAGCGGAGCTTTGTCATATATACGTCAACCGCTCTCGGTGCCGTATCCGAGTCGGCATCCCAAAACTCGTCCATGAGCTGTGTGCGCGTAAAGGTCTTTTTCGGATAGGACAAAAGTTTATATAGAATGTTGAATTCCCTCTTGGTCAAAGGTATTTCCTCTCCACCGAGATACGCCGTGTACTCGTCGGCGTCCATTGAAAACTCACCGACATTCAACTGCCTTGACGACGCTATCTTCGCGCGGCGCAAAAGCGCTCCGACACGGAGAAAAAGCTCGTCGAGGTCGACAGGCTTGACCATGTAATCGTCAACTCCGATGCGAAAGCCTCTCTGCTTTGACACAATGTCGTCCTTTGCGCTCATAAAGAGTATCGGTATGTTTTCATTGACCGCGCGCACATTTCTCGCAAACTCAAAGCCGTCGGTTCGCGGCATCATAATGTCCGAGATTATCAAGTCAAAGACATTCTCATACATCGCATCATATGCCTCGTTCGCATCAAAACATCCTACCGCCTCATATCCGCTGTTATTGAGAAATCTGCAAACGCTGCGATTAAGCGCCTCATCATCTTCAACTACAAGTATTTTGAACATAAAGTTTACCTCCAAAAACGCAAAACAAACTCTTACTGCAACCATTATACACCCGAAATGTTAAGGTTTTGTTTATTTTTTTGTTTTCGGAGGGTATATTGCGCACTTTTTTAGAAAATAAAGCGCATTTTTACAGTATATCGCGCTTTTTGAGCAGAATTCTGCCCACCGCGAAAAGCCCGAAGGCAAACATTGCACTGCCCGCAAGGCAGAGAACGACGTGCATTACGGTGGCGTTGAGCGGTGTTACCATGGGTATCATCATGAACAGGAGCATGCAGACCGAAAATGAAAGTATCATCGAAAGCCAACTGCGCTGTTTTGCAACGATTGCCATAGTCACAAAAATTGATACGAAAATTACCATCAAGAGAATTTTCGCAAGCATGCAGAAAATAAGATTTACGGCATTGAAGCCTGTCATTTCAAAGGAAAGACCCGCAATGGCACCGCCTGCAAGAGTGCCCGCAAAAAACGCGAGAAGCATTAACGCGCCGCAAAGAGAGCATACGGCAATTTTTGAGATGACATATTCCCCTCTTTTTGCCCTTACGGCAAAAATGTTTTTTGCATATCCGCATCTGAAATCGTCTGCGACGAAAAGGCAAACGTAAACGGCAATTCCGAAATAAAGCAAATTAATGTTGCACATGCTGACGATATCCATCGACATAGCAGTCTCAGTGCCGGCTCCGCTCTCGGTCGACGAGACCGAGCCGATTATCTGCCATGCGTTCTCAAAGCCTTCCATGACCGTCTCCTCGCCCGTTTGCGGATCTACCGACACCGAGCCGTCCATCATCGTGGTCATGACAAGAATAAGTATCGGGACGGCAATTGCAATTCCGAGGAAGATATAAAGCAGGGGCGTTGTAAATGCTCTTCTCGCGTCGACGGAAAGCATAGAAGTTATGCGACCGTTCGTCTTTGTTTGCTTTTTCATTTCATCTGCCCCCCTTCATAAGGTCAATGTAATATTCCTCAAGGCTTATTCTGCCCCTCGACAGCTCTGTTACGACAATTCCGTTTGAGTAAAGATAAGAGACTATATCCTCGGGAGTCACGCTGTCATAGATGCGTATATATCCCGCTTCGTCCTCTTCTACACGCGAGTATTTGCAGGAAAGGAGAGCCTTTGCGCGGCTCATTTCCCCGCACGCAAGCGCGGAATAGGTGCGGCAGTTTGACCAAAGCTCCTCTGCCGTCATCTCGCATATCATCCTGCCGTGGCGGATAATTCCGTAATGCGTCGCTATCTTTTCAAGCTCGCTCAAAATGTGGGACGAGACGAGAATGGTAACTCCGTGATTTTGTGCAAGGTTGCAAAGCACCTCGCGCATGATTCTCATACCGTCGGCATCGAGACCGTTTATAGGCTCGTCAAGCACCAAAAGCTCGGGATTTCCGAGAAGCGACATGGCAATTCCAATCCTCTGCTTCATACCAAGCGAGCAGTTTTTGTATTTGTTGCCTGCGGCACCCTCCATTCTGACCAATTTGAGGGTCTTGATTATCTCGGCATCGGCATTTTTCATTCCGAGATTTGCCGCCTGCAATTTCATATTGTTCCATACGCTCATTGAAGGGAAGCATCCGGGTGACTCAATGAGAAGTCCGAGCTTTGCCCTTGTGTCTGCATCGGTGTAGTCCTTGCCGAAAAGCTTTATCGAGCCGCTTGTCGGCAGAAGCAATCCGCATATCATCTTCTCGGTCGTCGATTTACCCGAGCCGTTCTCGCCGATAAAGCCGTATATCGAACCCCGAGGCACGGTCATGTCAAGACATGATACTGCCTGCTTCGGGCCAAAACTTTTGCTTAAATTTCTGATTTCAATTGCATTCACTGTCCTGTCCTCCATTTTAATAAACATCGGTTCTTGACAGAACATAAGCGCCTGCAAGATTGTAGATTACCGCCCAGGCAAGAGAGCATACGGCGCATACCGCCAAGGTGACAAGATCGCTTGACAGACAAGCGTATACCGACGAGCCGTATAGAAAAACATTCAAAATCGGCGTGTTTCCGACGACGGCTCCCGCTCCGACGATAAGTATTCCCGTGCCGAAGAAAAAGCTTGATGCTATCGAGATTCCGAAATAACGTCTGAACAGGATATTTAAGAAGGTGTAAAGGCTTGCCCACCCGAGACTCATTATCATTTTCCCGACAATTGCAACTATAAGCGAGCCGTAGTTTACCTCAAATGATGCTCCCGAGAAAAGTCCGCCCGCAACGGTACCCAGAAGGTATGTTACGCACATGCAAGCCATGGCAAAAGCACAGCAAAGCGTCTTTGACATCATATAGTCGCGCTTTTTTGCGTGTGTTGTGAAAAGCTGCTTTACATATCCCGAGCGGTAGTCGTGACCGATAAATATCGACACCATGATTCCGCCGAAGATAAAGACCATATTCATGTTTGCATACTCGCCGATGTCCGAGACTGCGTAGAGCGGAGCCTGGGCGGCGATAAGATGCCAGGTGTTTGTAAAGAGCGCGTTTGCCGCTCCGTCGGGATCGCCCATGCTTCCGGTTCCGAGTATCATCGCAGGAATGATGGCTGCGATGCCGAGAAAGATATAGAAGAGCGGTGTGTGCAACAGACGGTAAAAATCAACACCGAGCATTCCGCGAAGCCTTTTGTAAAAGCTCGGTGACTCAAATCTCAGTTCCCGTGTCATCTCATTTTACCTCCCCTTTCGACATAAGCTCAATGTAATATTCCTCAAGTCCTATTTTGTTTTTCTTTATCTCATTAACGACAAATCCCTTTTCGAAAAGGAACCTGACAACTGCCCCCGTGTCGTTGACGTCATATATTCTGATGTAATCCTCTTCTCTGCGAACACGGGCGTATTCGGTCTTGAGAACCGCCTCGGCGCTCTGCATGTCTGCGGTTTTGAGAGAGATGAAGACCCTTGCTCTGCTGTCCATGTCGGCGGCGGAAAGCTCGGTTACCATCTTGCCCTGACGGATAATGCCGTAATGGGTCGCTATTTTTTCAAGCTCACCCAAAATATGTGAGGAAATAAGTACCGTACAACCGTATTTTTGCGTGATGTCAACGAGAATTTCTCTCATGATCCTCATTCCGTCGGTGTCAAGACCGTTTATCGGCTCGTCAAGAATTAAAAGCGCGGGTTCTCCGAGCAGAGCCATGGCGATGCCGATCCTCTGCTTCATGCCAAGCGAGCAGCTCTTGAATTTTATCTGCGCCGAGTCCTCCATGCGGACGATCTTAAGCACGCGTTCAATCTCCTCTTCGGGAGATTCAAGACCCAGATTTATCGCCTGCATCTTAAGATTTTGATATACGCTTGAACCGGGGAAACAGCCTGCGTTCTCGATAAGCGCGCCCACTCTGACTCTCACCCCTGCGTCACGGTAATCTCTGCCGAAGAGCTTTATCTCTCCCCCGTCGGGCACGAGAAGTCCGCAGATAAGCTTTTCCGTGGTAGATTTTCCGCTTCCGTTCTCTCCGATAAAACCGTATATCGCGCCTTGAGGTACGGTCATATTGAGATGGTCGACGGCATACATTCCGCGAAAGCTCTTGGATAGGTTTCGTATTTCTATCGCATTCATTTGTATTTCTCCTTTACTTTTATCACAGCATTGGTGCAAATACTCGAACAAGTGAACGAACAATTTTTTCGTTTCATAACTTGACATCAAAAAGGCACGAAAAGGCGGACATGCTTTTCAGGTGTCCTGCCAATTCGGATATAACTTTATTGTTTTTTTGCGCTTTCGATGCGAGCATCTGCCTCAGCCTTGCGCTTCTTTGCCTCGGCAATCTGCTCATCACGCTGCTCCTGCATCATCTTTTTGTGCGTTTCGGGGTTTCCCATAGCCTTTGCTTCTTCCCACTGAGCCTTTGATTCAGCCTTGACAGCGGCAAAATTCGCCTTGTCAACCTCATGCTGTGCTTTTGCACTCTCTTTCATATCAGAAAATGCTTTCTTGAAAAATGCCTTAGTTCCCATTGCTTTATCTCTCCTTGCAATTTGAATTACTTATTCATGATTTTTTCGCTGAGTGCGATGATTTTGCTTGCGTACTTCTTCTTACGGATGCCGAGAATGCCTTTATAAATGGGATAGTTGATAATTGCCATAAGCATTCCGACAACGCCTACCGTAATGCCGACCGTCATTGAATTTTGAATGGCAAGAGTATTGCCGATATCGGTCATTACAAGGCTCATGCCGGCGCCCATGACGACGGCACCGATGCTTCCGAAAATATAAGCGAATATATTTGCGGGGCGTCTTACCTTTTCGTCGAGCTTGCGGAGGGTGTCGATGTCACCCGGCTGTTTTTCCATGTACTGCGTGCGGATCTTCTCTGCTATAAATTGTTGATCGTTTCTGTTCATTTTGATACCCTTTCTTCGTTGTGATTTTTATTACGGGCATATTGTACGATAAATTTGTTTGCCATTTTTTTGTGTAATGTTTGAGAAATGTTAAATTTCAAAAAAATATGTTTATAGGGAAAAATGCGCTTTGCGGTCTGATATAAACCGCAAAAAACGAGGCGCACTCCGCTCAGAAAAGAAAAAGGGGCAGAGATTTTAATTTCTCTACCTCTTTTGAACTACAACATTCCGTGCAGTTATTTGATGGATAATTCGGATTTTAAGGGTTTTGTACCATTTCCCACGCATTTTGTGTCTGCCGTATAATTTTATTGTGCCAATGAAAGCAGAATTTCAGCAAGATTGGCATGATTTTCAGCCGTGTAGGTGGGATGCGGCATGTTTGCGCAGTCATACTTTCCCGATTGCTCGGTGTGTATATATACTGTCTTAAGTCGTGCCGAGGCTGCACCCTGTACGTCGTCGCGCATGTCGTTTCCCACATACACGCACTCATCCGCACGCAGACCGAACCGTTCAAGCGCCAGCGCAAATATTTTGGGTGACGGCTTTTTAATGCCCGCATCAGACGATATAACTATTCCGTCGAAAAATCGAAGAAGCCCGATTTTTTCAAGCTCCGGCAAAGTAAAGCATGCCTGCGCGTTTGATACGAGATATACTCCCGCGCCCGACTGCTTGAGACTGCGTAGCATCTCCGGCACACCGTCAAACAGCCGTATGCGCTCTGTCGAAAGCTCTCGGAACTTTTCGGCAAGCTTTGCGCCGTCACATCTTTTCTTGCCGTGCGATTCAAGCATATCTTCAAATACGCCGAGAAGATCAATCTCCTGCTCATCCGAGGTTTTATATTTTGAACAGAGCGCGCGGTATTCACTCCGTATCTCCTCTGCCGCAGACTTGTCTCCTCCAAGCTCACAGGCAACATTCTCCCAGAGCTCTCGCTTTTCCTCGTCTGTTTTTATATCGATAAGCGTTCCGTATAAGTCGAAAATAAAATTCATATATCTCTCCGTAAGAGAAACACCAAAATGATGCCGTAAGGCGACAGTTTGATATAATTCCCTTGTCTTATTTCATTTTAACAGCCGCTCTGACCTTGTTTGCAATATTCTCTGCCGTAAGTCCGTATTCTTCAAGCAGCGGAGGAACCTTGCCGGATTTGCCGAATCTGTCCTCAACTCCGACGCGTAATACGGGAACGGGGCATCCTTCGCAAACAGCCTCGGCAACCGCGCTTCCGAGTCCGCCTATGATATTATGCTCCTCAGCCGTGACGATTGCGCCCGTCTCCCCTGCCGCCTTGAGAATAATATCCTTATCAAGCGGTTTTATTGTATGAATGTTTATGACTCGAACGTCAATTCCCTCTGCCGCAAGTTTCTCTGCAGCCTCAATCGCAAGGTGAACCATGTATCCCGTCGCAACGACCGTTGCGTCCTTGCCGTCGCGCATCAAAACGCCCTTACCAAGCTCAAATTTATAACCCTCGCCGCAAAGCACGGGGCAAGCATATCTTCCGAAACGGAGATAGAAAGGTCCGTATGTCTGCATAGCCGCCTCAACCGCCGCGCGTGCTTCGACTGCATCACAGGGGTTGACTACCGTCATTCCGGGAATCGTGCGCATAAGCGCAATGTCCTCGAGACACTGGTGAGTAGCTCCATCCTCTCCGACCGTGATTCCGGCATGTGTTGCACCGATTTTAACATTCAAATGGGGATATCCCACGCTGTTTCTTACCTGCTCGAATGCTCTTCCTGCCGCAAACATCGCAAATGAGGATGCAAATGCCATCTTGCCTGCCGCGGCAAGTCCCGCGGCGACCGATATCATATTTCCCTCGGCGATTCCGCAGTCAAAAAATCTCTCGGGATAAGCCTTTTTGAATTTTACCGTCTTCGTAGCCTCCGCAAGATCTGCATCGAGGACTACATAATCATATTTATCTGCAAGCTCTACAAGTGCGTTGCCGTATGCTTCTCTTGTCGCTATCTTGTCTGCCATACCGTCAACCTCCGATCTCTGCCTTTATTTCTTCAATTGCCGTAAGGTAATCAGGGTCCTTGGGTGCCGCACCGTGCCAATTTACCTTGTTTTCCATGAAGGAAACGCCCTTGCCCTTGACCGTATTTGCCACGATAGCGGTTGGTCTTCCCTTGCACGCTTTAGCCGCGCGGAATGCCGCCTCTATCTCGTCGAAATCGTGACCGTTGATGGTTATGACGTTATATCCGAACGCTTCAAGCTTCGGCTCGAACGGAGCGGGACCTATGACCTCCGATACGGGTCCGTCTATCTGAAGACCGTTATAGTCGATAATCACGCAGAGATTGTCAAGCTTGTAATGGTTTGCAAACATTGAAGCCTCCCAAACCTGACCCTCCTCACTCTCGCCGTCACCGACTATCGTGTAAACTCTGTAATCCTTATTATCGAGCTTTCCCGCAAGCGCCATGCCGCACGCCGCAGATATTCCGAGGCCGAGCGAGCCTGTCGTCATATCCACTCCGGGAATTCCCTTCATATCGGGGTGTCCCTGCAGACGGCTGTCATGCTGCCGCAGAGTCTTCAGTTCATCAAATGGGAAAAAGCCCTTGAGCGCAAGCGTGGAATAGAGAGCCGGAGCGGTATGTCCCTTTGATAAGACAAATCTGTCCCTGTTCTCGTCCTTGGGGTTTTCGGCATTGACGTTCATTTCCTCAAAATAAAGGTATGCCATTATATCTGCTATCGAGAGCGATCCTCCGGGATGTCCGGATGCCGCCGCATGTGTTGATTCGATTACTCCGAGGCGTATCTTCGCCGCAATAACCGAAAGCTCCCGCTTTCTTGCACTTTCCATATCATTTTCTCCTCATTTTGGCTGGGATTTACAATGGTATTATACATTAAAGCGCCCGAAAAGTCAATGACCAAAAGCATTTTTTCTTTGTTGATTTTTTTATTTTGCAAAAATTCACTCTGAAAACTTAAAATCGGTTACAGAGAGGTCGATATTTCTGCCCTTATAAGTGCCGCTCACTTTGCAGGGATACTCTGTCCCATGCGCAAAAACATACTTCAAATCGCAATTTTCGTCGCATATCGACACATATATCTCTCCGTTATCACCGCATCTTTGCGATGAAACCGTGAAATTCCCAAAATACACTTCAAAGGGCTCTATGAGCCCTTTGAGATTATAATTATCAACTTTAAGCTCGCCAAGTCTCGCTTCCTCCCGTCCGTCATGAAACCGAGTCAAAGTCAGCCCTTCAAGCGACTCGGGAGAGGTGTACCTCAGACATATTGACGCCTCTCCGCCGACAGCGGACGGACGGCTCTGCAACAGTGCCTTGATGTCTACTCCGTCTATATTTCCCTGTATTTCCGCATTAAAATCGCGATTTGCATACTTAAACGGGTCGGCAACCGGGGAAACGCCGGAGCATGAGCCGGAACAAAAAATATATGCGAACAAGACCAGCAGCAAAAATCCGAGAGTTGCAATATTGGATTTCATGAAAGACCTCCGTGTATTTATTTTCAGCCGATTGGGCATATCCTGCCTTCATTCGCTTTGATTATATGCTCGTCTTAGGTAAAAAAATACCGAAAACAGGGTTAATTTTGCCGTTTTCATATTGCAATATTTGTCCTGTTGTGATATAATGTTAGTATTAATAGTCTTTTACAGCGTGTAAACGGCATAATAGCCCATAAAATTCCGCACATTGATCCTACTAAGGAGCCAACTATCAAAAAGTCAATAGGAAAAAGCAAAAAAGATAAAAAAATA
>JBJDZM010000035.1:0-2818 GCA_051867975.1 Eubacteriales bacterium
CATAAGTTATTCTATAAAGGGTTAAGTGTGTACGACACCAACCCACTTTCAAAAAGCCGCTTGTCTCGTTTGCTGAAAGAATAAAGCGGAAAGCGAAAAGCAGAAAGGAAAACTTATGGAACGACTTATGAAACAACACATGACAGACAAAAGAACGGGCATCAGCTACACATTGAAGGGCGAGCAATACTATCCCTACCTTGCTCTTCCCGAGCAGACGGATTACCCTATCGGAAAGTATGGGCAGATGCACTTGTCCTTTATCAAAAAGCATCGCAGAGGTACATATACGACGCTTTTGTGCGAGCTTCGGCTAAACGCATATCTTTATGAGATAGACCGAGAAGCGCACTCTATGGTCGAAAATATGACCTATAAGATTGCTAAATCGCGCGGGATAGATGAAAGCCTTAAGTCGAGGGACGGATATCTATGGGCGCAGGAGATGAACAACTGCAAAGCCGCGGCTGAGGAAGCCGTGCTGAAAGAAATCATATTTGCATAAATAATTTGCGAAATTTTACGCACTTGGGAATAATTCGCTCTTTCTATGTCGGGGGATATATGAAGGAGAAAGTGAGTTTGTATAAATAAAAACTGCTCCCATATCATAACGCGCAGATGGGCAGACCCCTCCATTCTCTATTTTTGCCGTAACATCCGAAACATATTCAGCATCATCCTCTGAAAATTACATATCGAAAGAACAGAAAGATCACAAATCCAAAGTCCCGCAAAGGAGACGGGCATCGTGATGAACTGTTAGTCGGTACTTCATTTTTCAGGAGGACAACATTTGACGGAAAAACAGACAAACAATGTGGTGTGCGTTCAAAATGAACGCACGAGGACGGTAACGCGAAGCATCGGAGGTACGGTCTATCGGCTGACGATAGGTTTTTGCGAGGATGCAAAGGAAACGATGGAGGACAAGCTCATCCGCATCATACGCAATGAAGCATGGAAGCAACCAAACGAAGCACAGCTGCAAACGAGACATCCGGCTTGAATTTCAGGAGGATAGGTCATGAAAGTCAGGCAGGAACAAGAAAAGATCACAGCACTATATGAGCGTCTTTCCCGCGACGATGAGCAGGTCGGGGACAGTAACTCCATCAAGACGCAAAAGACCATGCTGGAAGCATACGCCGAACAGCATGGCTACACCAATATCGTTCACTACACAGACGACGGCTATTCGGGCGGTTCTTTTGACCGCCCCGATTGGAAGCGTATGATGAGCGATATTGAAGAAGGAAAGGTCGGTACGGTCATCGCAAAGGATATGAGCCGTATCGGTCGTAATTATCTTGAAGTCGGCTACTACACCGAGGTCGTATTTCGGCAAAGGGATATTCACTTTATCGCCATTGCCAACGGTGTGGACAGCGACAATCAAGGGAGCAGCGAGTTTGCTCCGTTTCTCAATGTGATGAACGAATGGTATCTCCGCGATTGCAGCCGCAAAATCAAGGCATCCAAGCAGGTGCTCGGCAACTCGGGCGGACACCTTTCGGCTCATGCGGCATACGGCTATCGCAAGGATCCCGAGGACAAGCATCATTGGCTCATTGATGAAGAAGCCGCACCGACGGTTAAGAGAATCTATCAGCTCTGCATTGAGGGCAAAGGGACAATGGAGATTGCGCGGATCTTGCAAAGAGACAAGATAGAGTCACCGGCATACCACCAAGCGCGTCACGGCTTCGGAAGGTATAAGAATAACCTTGAAGCATTGAATCCGTATGACTGGAGCAGTAACACGGTAAAGGACATTTTGAAGCGTCCCGAGTATATGGGCTATACCGTGAACTTCCGTACTACCAGTAAATCGTACAAGGAGAAAAAGAACATTATCAATACTCCCGATAAGTGGGCAGTGTTTGAGAACACGCAGGAAGCAATCGTTGATTCGGAAACATGGCATCTTGCTCAAAAACTGATCGGAACACCTCGTCGAAGCGATACAATCGGCGAAGCGAATCCTTTGACGGGACTTGTTTTCTGTGCCGACTGCGGAGCGAAGATGTATAACCATCGTTCAAGACCTTATACGAATCAAGATGGGCGAAAGGTTCCCGGCTTTGATGGCTATGATTGCTCAACGCACAAGCTCTCAAGGCGCAGAGTTGAGGGAAGCTGCTGTTCGCATCATATCTCAACAAAAGCCTTGCGCGAATTGGTTCTGTACACCATTCGTGAGGTCAGCCGTTTTGCCATTGCAGACAAAGAGGCATTTATGAAAAAGGTGCAGGAAGCATCTGCCATTCAGCAAGAGCAATCCGTTAAGGAGATCAAGCGAAAGCTGAATAAAGACAAGCGCCGATTTGATGAACTCAATGTTCTTTACAAGAAGCTGTATGAGAGTTATGCTGTCGGGAGAATCCCCGAGGATAAGTTTGAAGCTCTTTCCGGTGAGTACCTTGCCGAGCAAAAGAATCTTGAAGGGGAGATTGCAGAAGCCGAAAGACAAATCAACGAATTTACCGCGAACAAATCCAATGCAGAAGCGTTCCTTGCTCTTGCAGAGAAGTACACAGATTTCACGGAGCTGACAACGCCGATGCTCAATGAATTTGTTGACAAGATACTTGTCCACGCACCGCAAAGGATAGGACGGGACAGAGTGCAGGATGTGGAAATCTATCTGAACTTCATCGGCAAATTTGACGCTCCCGTCGAAGAACGAGAGCCTACCGCCGAGGAACTTGAGCAACAGCGAATCAAGCAATATTGGAAGGACAGGTATTGGAAGGTCAGAGATAAAGAACTTGCCCGTCGCAAAAGAAAAAAGCAAGAGATGGATGAAGAACGAGCC
>JBJDZM010000036.1:0-2805 GCA_051867975.1 Eubacteriales bacterium
CCGCTGCGCATACGAATGACACGGTTTGCCATTTTTGTAATTTCCTCGTTGTGCGTGACCATAAGAACGCTCTTTCCGCTCTGCACCACCTGTTCAATGACGGAAAGGACCTCGATACCCGTAGCATAATCGAGTGCCGCTGTGGGTTCGTCGGCAAGTATCAGCTTCGGTTTCTTCACAAGCGCACGTGCAATGGAAACACGCTGTTGCTGTCCGCCGCTCATCTGAGACGGATAGTTATTGTATCGCGCACTGAGGCCGACCCAATCAAGCATCTTTTTGGGGTCTTCGGACTCTTTTTTCAGTTCCGCGATAAACCGCAGATTTTGCAGTGCGGTCAGGTTTGGCATCAGATTATAGGATTGGAAAATGAAGCCGATAAAGTCACGCCGGTACTCTGTAAGTGCCTTTTCGGACGCACGTGAAAAATCTTTACCCTGAAAGATAAATTCACCGTCGGTCAACTGATCCATACCGCCGATAATATTCAGCATCGTGGATTTTCCGCAGCCCGACTCACCGAGGATCACCAGCAGTTCTCCCTCATATACATCGAGATTGACTCCGCGGAGAACTCTCGTTATCGTATCTCCGTTTTTGAATTCTTTTGTTACGTTACGCAGGGACAGAATCGTCTCTTTCTGCTCGCTGACACCGATATCCAGCCCGCACTCATCAATTGCCGTTGCCGCAAGCATCGCCATAATCTCGCATATGTCGGCATCCTCTTCCGTAAAGGCTTGTTTGTCGGCGCGGTTGATAAACTCGATACATCCGAGCGTCTCATAACTGTTTTCCAGAGGTACACAGATGTAGGAATTGATATCGCTTCCGTCAATTCCGTTAGGCAGAAAAATTGTTTTTCCGCTTTGGAATACTACCCCTACCTTTCCCTCTCCCGGAGCGACGGTGTGGTCAAGAAAGGTACGTACACCCTGCGCGTAAGCAGCGTGAAGCTTTCCATCGCCGTCCTTTTCGTAATACCAGATAACTGTACTTTCGGATTTACTGACTTCCCGTATGATATGTACACACTCTCGAATCGCCGTTTCCGGGTTTTCGGCTCCCGAGATGACGGCCTTGATATCTCCTATGGCTTTAAAGTGATTAAATAATTTCCTATCAATCATATCATTGCTCCTTTGCAATAAATATTATCCGTTTCTCTATCTGAACACTTTTATTTTTAAATTCACCCGCAAAAAATGTTACAACTGTTCCGCCCCCAAAAGTGCCTTCATATAACGCATCTTATTAGCATACTCCGACAATTTAATTTATTATACAAAGAGAAGTGCAACAAAAGTGCAACACGCAAGCAAAAAAAACAAACGGATACTCAATACCTTTTTGGTAAAGAGTATCCGTTTTTTTGTTGGGGCTCACTTAATGAGACAGCCCTTCATCGGTTGTGAATGATTTATTTACCTCATTGTCTTGTGCTTGCTGTTCGAATACAGATCAGCCGGAAATTTTCTTTCTTTTCTTCACCACAATAACGGTAATGATCGCCGCAGCCGCCAAAGCAACTGCGATACCGACAATGATCCAGACAGAGCCGGAAGTCATTATAGAACCGACAGCAGTACCGCCTACGGTTGACTTTGAAGACAAGTCTATTGTAAGCTCATTATCCTCCTCGAGCCAACGGTTGACCGTGTATGTTTCGCCATCAAACTTGATGCTTCCGACACACCAATCATTGCCGTCCTCAAGGCTTAAGATGATCTGAGTAACTGTACCGACGTTGCGTACCATGTTTAAGGTGTATGTGTCTGTGTCGTTTCTTTCAAAATCATCATAACCATTAATATCGAGGAGTATCTTATCTGTCCTACCATTTGTACCCACCAGTGTCACATACACATCGCCATTTGTACCGGCGAATAATACATCAGCCGTCGTGATGGTAATCGTGTAGTCCGTAACGTTAGATTTAGCCGCCGTAAAACCGGAATTGCTCAGCCATTGGTGTACGGGATAGTAATCTTCCCCGATGTTCATGCCGTCAAGGTACCAATCGTCGCCTCCGTCAAGATATACGGTGATAGACTCGATAGTACCGACATCCTTCACACCGCAGATCGTAACGGTGTCAAGATCTCCGTTTTCAAAAACATTTCCGCTTAAAAGACCGTTCAGATAAACCGACGCAGTGGAACCCTTAGTACCGTTAATGCTCAAGTAGACATTGGAATCCGTTCCGCTGTATGGGACAGTGCCTGTCCGGAGTTTTACTGTATAGTTCGTTATTGCTTCGCAGGGGGTAGCGATTACATAATCTTCCTCAATCCACTGCTGAACCTCAAACGGGATATTATTTACTACAGCATATT
This sequence comes from Eubacteriales bacterium, assembly GCA_051867975.1. Lineage (GTDB taxonomy): Bacteria > Bacillota > Clostridia > Oscillospirales > CAG-272 > SVTX01. The sequence goes on from JBJDZM010000036.1 coordinate 2,337, forward strand.
CGACATACCATGAATCGTAGTCGATAAAGCCTCGTTCTATCTGCAAAGAAATTTCCGTAATCGTGCCGACATCAATGGCTTTTTTGATAGTAAAGGTATCGGTATTGCCGTACTCGAACGCATTGTGGTCTATCAGGTCGTTTATCCATATCCAACCGGTGCTGCCACTGTTACCTGTAATTTTGATATATGCTTCCGAGTCCGTACCGCTCTTGAAATATGTGCCGGTCTTTATTTTCACTTCATAATCAGTATACTTTGAAGAAGTCAGTGTAATCGTGTTTCTGTCCGCGAGATTTCTTCTGTAGTTGAAGAAAAGGTCATTGACCATCACGTATTCAAGATTCCACGTGTCTTCTCCGTCTATACGGAGCCGGATGTTGTTTATCGTTCCGACGTCTTTACCCGTAACGCTGACACTATCCAGATCTCCGCTTTCAAAAGCATTGCCCGAGATAAGGCTGTTAAG
>JBJDZM010000037.1:0-2789 GCA_051867975.1 Eubacteriales bacterium
GGGGAGACGCGCTACTTTCTTGAAAGAAAGTAGCAAAGAACTTTCCTGATATTGGGTTCTAACTGCCGTGAGGTGACGCTGAAAATCCGAAGGATTTTCAGCCTGCTATCCGTTTCCGTGTTGGAACAGTATTGAACCTAAGACAAATTAAATATCTGAATCAAAGCATATTTCAAATAACAATTTCAGAGTTAACCCGAAACACGGTAGCAGATAGGCTATGAATACAAACCACGGTTTAAAATTCAAACCGTCTTAATCCAAACCAATTTATTAAAGATTTTAGGAAGGGGTTTGGGGAGACATTCAATTTTGGACATGACTCGGACTCCTTGCGTAGCAAGGAGCGGTTGCATCAAGTTGATTTCGACTTAGTTCAATCTCACGATGCATGTCTTTTGTAAAAAGGGTTTCCCCAACGCATCCCCTACGAGGGAAAAATGTTAAGAGGAAAAGTAATAGGAAATATAGTATCGACGAACAAGCTTGACAAGCTGATAGGCTTCAAGTTTTTGGAGATAAGGCTGATAGAGAACGCGGAGCTGACGGACAAGTACATAGTAGCGGTTGACCGCACGGTAAGCGCGGGAATCGGCGAAGAGGTACTGATAACGACCGGAAGCGGAGCGAGAATGGCACTCGGCGACGAGAGCTGTCCTATTGACGCGGTCGTCGTCGGAGTTGTTGACAAAAAACAATAAATGGTATATTTTTAAACCGATTGTTTAGTTTTCAGTTGAAATTTACAGAATAACAGAATAAAAGCATATTAAACCGTAAACGAAACGGTGAAAGGCAGGCAAATGTCAATTACAGAAATAAAAGCATTGCTGCAAAACGCCGGCATTGTAGGCGCGGGAGGCGCAGGCTTCCCGACCTATGCAAAGCTCTCGGAACAAGCAGACCTTCTCTGCGTGAACTGCTCCGAGTGCGAACCGTTGATGTATACCGACTTCATCCTCAACCGTGAGGAGATGGCGAAGATCGTCAAGGGTGCCGAGCTTATCATGGCGGCAACGAACATAAAGCACACGTATCTCGCGATAAAGGTACATCGCGCCGAGGCGCTCGGATACGCCGACGGTCAGGTGCTGGGCGAGAACGTATCAATTAAATATCTTCCGAGCGTTTACCCAATAGGCGATGAAATAGGACTAATATACGAAACGACGGGCAGGCTTATCAAGGCAGGCAATCTCCCGATAACGGCAGGCGTTATCGTCATGAATGCAGAGACCGTTTACAATGCGCATGAGGCGATAGTCTCGGGCAAGCCGCTTGTTGAAAAGTGGCTGACGATAGCCGGCGACATTCCCGAGAAATTCGCACTCAAAGCGCCCATCGGCATGAGAGTTTCCGAAATTTTTAAGCAGCTCGGCATCAAGGTCGACTCCGACCACGTGATAATCGAGGGCGGACCGTCCATGGGAAGCATATCGAGTCCCGACCGCGCGGTCATCAAAAAGACGACGAAATCTATTCTCATTCTTCCGAAGACGACGCGTTGCGTTGAGAACAAGCAATCAAACATCGACGACATGCTCCGCCGCGCGGCATCTGCATGCTGCGGATGCACGAGATGCACCGAGATGTGTCCTCGCTATCAGTTGGGCTATCCGCTTGAGCCGCACAAGCTCATTCGCGCGGCGCTGAACTCCGCGGCAGAGGATTATCCAGAGCTTATCGCGACCGCGTCGCTCTGCTGCTCATGCGGAGTCTGCGCAGAGGTCTGCTGTCAGGACATCTCGCCGAAGGATGTCATTCTGAATCTCAAAAAAATACTTGCGAAGAACAAGATAAAATTCGTCGCGGACAAGGACTACCCGGTAAATCCCGACCGTCCCTACCGCATGATAAAATCGAGCAAGTGGAAGGATATGCTGGGGGTTCTCAAATTCGACGCAATCCCGACATACATCCCGAAAAGACTCACCGCACAGCGGGTTGAGATACCGACCTCACAGCACATCGGCGCACCGTCTGTCCCTTGCGTGAACGTCGGAGACACGGTAAGCGAGGGAGACATGATCGCAACGGCGGGACAGGGACTCTCGGTTCCTCAGTACGCATCGATTTCGGGCAAAGTAGTCTCCTGCGACCCGACGAAAATAGTTATCGAAGCATAAACACATATTACATATAGAAAGGTATTGCACAAACAATGTATCAGGCAGTTGGTGTAATTGAACTTAAAAGTATATCCAAGGGCATTGAGGCGACCGATGCCGCGCTCAAAAGCGCAGGAGTCACCCTCATTTCCGCACGCGCCGCTTGTCCCGGCAAGTTCGAGCTTATCCTCACGGGTACGATTTCGAACGTGACAAGTGCGGTCGAGCATGTCAAGAGCCGTTTCGAAGACAAGCTCGTTGACGTTTCCATTATGGGACGAATTGACGATCAGGTCATTACCGCGCTCTTCGGCACCGTTCTCTCCGAAAAGAAAGGAAGTCTCGGAGTGATCGAGACCTTCTCCGCCGCCTCCATTATCAAAGCCGCCGATATCGCCGTAAAGACCGCCAAGGTCGAGATCTTCGAGCTTCGTGCGTCTCGCGGAATGGGCGGCAAGGGCATTTGCCTCATCACCGGTGATGTCGGAGACGTTACCGCCGCAGTCGAGGCAGGCTCACAGCACGCCAAAGATGCAGGCGTGTTCTGCAACTCCTCCGTTATCGCCGCTCCTCACGAGTTACTTTGGAATCAGATATAAAAAGTAACAAATGCTATGTGGGGAGAAGCGCTACTTTCTTGAAAGAAAGTAGCAAAGAACTTTCCTGTATTGGGTTCTAACT
>JBJDZM010000038.1:0-50297 GCA_051867975.1 Eubacteriales bacterium
CCAATACATTATACCATATTCTTTTCTGATTTTCCACGGTTTTAAGAAAAGAACCATTATTTATGACAGCAAAAAACAGATTGGCACATTATGTCGAAAAGGCAACCGAATCCGTAAGATTTTTTGTGAATATTGCTAAAAAATGGCTTGCATATTTGGAGAAAATGTTACTTGACATTTTTTCGTGTGAATGCTATAATGAATACAGCAAGTTCGGTAGGCAGATATTCACTTTTGAAAATTAATAAAATGATTTCATTTTAAGTTTCCTATTTGTCGTCCGATTCAAAGAAAGGGATGACATATGTACGCGCAACAGATCGGTGATATGGAGGGAGCTGAAGGCCCCTCGATTATAACGGGCGCGTATTCAGATCTCGGCGCCCGAAAAAAGGGCGTTTTTGTGTTTTTTAAGGTGTATGAGCCTTATGCCGACGATGTTTATCTTGTCGGTTCATTCAATGGGTGGCGTGAGACTCACCGTATGAAAAAAAACGAGCGCGGCGTGTGGGAGATAAGACTCGGAAAGAGAGAGGCTTCCGACGGTGATCGCTACAAATACAAAATATATGGGAACGGACAAGCATTATATATTACCGATCCGTGCAGTGTCGAGACCGACGGTGAGCCTTATTATAACTCGGTGTATAGGGACGTTGAGTTTCTGTCACAGGTCAGATCGGACGATATTTTTATCCGACACGTTGATTCTCCGACAAGTATATATCAACTCGAGGTCGACGGGTGGCTTCCCGTCACAAATGCAGGTAAAGTCGATTACGAAAGGCTTGCAGACGAGCTGTTGCCATATGTTTTGCAAATGGGATACACCCATGTAAATATATCCGAGTTGTTTGAAGAATATTACGATTTTGCCGAAAAAAAGAGTTCAAGGGCACTTTTTGCTCCGAAGGGCGGTCGGGAGAGTTTTGCTTCTCTTTGTACTTTCGTCAACTTAATGCATAAAGCGTCGGTCGGAGTGCTTGTCGACTGGTATATAGACGAGAGTATAGGAGGTTATGATGCCGATCTGGCATTTTATACCGAAAATGCGCTCTATTGGATTGACAATTTCGGAGTAGACGGATTTGTAATAGGATCATTTGAGTGCGGAGCGGAATTTTTCAGACAGCTTGTACATAGTATTAAAAGGGAGAGAAAAAAAGCTTACATAATTGCCGTGTCGGACGGGCGGACACGCCTGCCCGATGTTGATGCCTGCGTTGAACGCCCTGAAAGATATATCGGTCTTTTCAAAGGGGCAGACGGCAGAGAAGAGGAAATATGCACAAGGGCATCTGCCGCCGCATGCCTCCTTTTCGAAAAAGGGGTTATGCTCACCGAAGCGGGATTCGAGACAGGTCAGCAAAACGGTTTCTGCAAAGATGCTTTGAATGACAATACAAATGCGAGGCTTCAGCTTTTTTGCTCTGAATTGAATTATGCATGTCTGTCACATGCTGATATCAGCGAATGTCGAAAAAACTCAAATGTCGTTTCAACTTGCGAACGTGACGGGATGAGAATAGTGAGACGGCAGACAGATGGCGGTGAGCTTGTGCTTATATGCGACCTTTGGGGCAGGGGCGGAGAATATCGGGTAGACGACGGCGGAGAATGGCGGATGATATTTGATTCAAACGGTTTACTCGGCATAGGGGGCGGCGCGCTCCTGCACAGCGCATGCGGTGAGACAGGTTTGAGGTTGTCACCGTACGGCTCGGTACTACTCAAGAAAAAAGTTTAGATAACAAATACACTTTGAAGAGGAGATGTTTTCATGTTTAAGAAAAAAGAATGTGTAGCAATGCTATTGGCGGGCGGACAGGGTTCGAGACTCTATGCCTTGACTGTCAAGACCGCAAAGCCTGCTGTGCCCTTCGGAGGCAAATACAGGATAATTGACTTTACACTGTCAAACTGTATCAACTCCGGTATTGACACCGTGGGAGTCCTCACACAGTATCAGCCCCTTGTACTCAATGAGTATATCGGTAACGGTCAGCCGTGGGACCTTGACCGCGTTTACGGCGGTGTCAAGATCCTGCCCCCGTATCAGGGACAGAAGTCTGCCGACTGGTATAAGGGAACGGCAAACGCGATATATCAGAACCTTGCCTTCATAAACAGATACGACACCGACTATGTCCTCATCCTCTCGGGTGACCATATCTATAAGATGGATTATGACAAAATGCTCAAATTCCACAAGGATAAGGGAGCGGACTGCACGATAGCGGTCATCGATGTTCCGATTGAAGAGGCAAGCCGATTCGGAATCATGAGTACCAACGAGGACGGCTCGATCTATAAGTTCTCGGAAAAGCCGAAGAACCCGGACAGCACGAGCGCCTCAATGGGAATCTACATATTCAACAAGGACAAACTTGAAAAATATCTTACAGAGGATGAGGCGGATCCGAATTCGTCAAATGACTTCGGAAAGAATATCATTCCCAATATGCTCGCCGCAGGCGAGAAGATGTTTGCGTATCCCTTTGAGGGGTATTGGAAGGACGTTGGAACCATCAATTCGCTCTGGGAGGCGAATATGGATCTTATCGGAAAGGAGCCTGTGCTTGATCTCGGTGACCCCGATTGGAGAGTATTCTCAAGGAATCAGTCCACGGGTCCTCAGTTTATAGCAAAGAACGCAAGGATAGAGAATTGCTATGTAACCGACGGATGCGAGATCTACGGAACCGTTATCAACAGTGTTCTCGGCGCGGGCGTTAAGGTCGGACACGGTGCGTACGTCAAGGACAGCGTGCTTATGGGAGACACCGAGATTTGTGCCGGGGCTACGGTCAACTATTCAATAATCGATACCAACGTAAAGATTGGCGCAGGCGCAACTGTCGGAGCCGCCCGTGAAAAGGCAAAAGGAATCACCGTTCTCGGCGAGGACGTTGAGGTTCCGAGCGGTTCCAATATCGAAGACGGCGCAATCATTTCGGAATTATAAGAAGGGAGATACGCTATGACTGCAGTAGGACTTATATTTTCAAACATACACGATAACAATATCCCCGAGCTTACGAAAATGAGAACGCTCGGAAGCGTACCCTTCGGAGGCAGATACCGCCTTGTCGACTTTGCGCTTTCAAGCATGGTCAACTCGGGAATTTCAAAAATAGGTATCGTAACGCACAACAATTATCAGTCGCTTATTGACCATCTCGGAAACGGTAAGGACTGGGACCTCGCGCGCCGTTCGGGCGGAATAAAGATTCTGCCGCCCTACATCTCGGCGTTTGAGAATGCGGCATCAAACAAATATTATTCCTCAAGACTTGAGGCACTGCTCGGAACGGTCAATTTCTTCAACAGATGTAATGAGGACTATGTCGTAATGTCGGACTGCGACGTTATTTGCAACGTCGACCTTAACGACGTTATTGAGCAGCATATAAGGACAGAGGCGGATATTACATTTGTCACAAAGATGACAACACCTTCATCTCATGAGACTGTGAGAGTGGTTGAATGTGACAAGGACGGAAATATTACCGATATCGTTGACAAGAAAAACGTATCCAAAAAATCAAGAGTATATATCAACATCATGGTACTCAAACGCACGTATCTCCTAAATGCTCTTGAAATCGCAATCAGCCGCGGATATACCAGCTTTATGCAGGATATCGTTCGCAAAAATATCAAAAAAGAGAAGTATATGATATACGACTACCAGGGCTGTTATGCACATATCGGCTCGATGGAGAGTTATTTCGATTGCTCAATGCAGCTCTTAGAGAGCGAGACACGTGAACAGCTCTTCGGAATCAAGAACCGCCCCGTGCTTACGAAGATAAGAAACTCTGCACCCACTCGCTATTGCGAGGGCGCGAAGGTATCTAACTCGGTCGTTGCAGAGGGATGCGTTATCGAGGGTACGGTTGAGAATTCTATTATTTTCAGAGGCGTTCACGTCGGAAAGGGAGCGGTCGTTAAAAACTGTATTCTTTTCCAGGATACATACGTCTGCCAGAATGCCGAGCTTAATTGCGTCATTACGGACAAAAACGTCATGATAAAAGACAAGAGAAAGCTTTCGGGACACCAGACAATGCCTTTCTACATCGGAAAGAATATGTCTGTTTGATAAGTTTTGCAAAAGGAAGGTCGGTTTATGAAAAAAATACTATTTGTCGGCGCTGAGGTCATGCCTTTTGCGGCGACGGGCGGACTCGGAGACGTCATGGGTTCACTCCCGGCGGCTATCAAGGCACGCGAGAAGGACAACGTCGATGTAAGAGTGATCCTTCCGCTATACGGTACCGTCAGCGAAAAATGGCGCGCGCAAATGAAGGACGAAATCATATTTTATTTCAATCTTTCATGGAGGGATTCTTATTGCGGCATAAAGAGCCTGCAGAAGGACGGCGTTACATACTATTTCGTAGATAACGAATATTACTTTAAGCGCGGCGCGCTTTACGGCTTCTTCGATGACGGCGAAAGATATGCATATTTCTGCAAGGCGGTCATGGAGTCGCTCACAAGGCTCGGTTTTTACCCCGACATCATTCATGCAAATGATTGGCAGTCGGCACTGACCGTAGTGTATCTCAACACGAAGTACCGCAATATTGAGGGACTTGAGAATACTAAGACGGTGTACACAATACACAATATTGAATATCAGGGAAAATATCCGTTTTCAATACTCGGAGATGTGTTTGATCTCGGTCCCGACACGTATGCGCTTATGAGATATGATGATTGCATCAACCTCACGAAAGCGGCTATCGAGTGCGCGGACAGGGTTTCTACCGTAAGCCCCCGATATGCGCAGGAGATACAAACGGCGGAATATTCTCACGGACTTCATTACGTGCTTGAGAGAAATTCGCACAAGCTCTGCGGAATACTCAACGGCATCGATTATGACTACTATAATCCGGCAAAGGACACCGTTCTGGCAAAAAATTATGACAGAAGAAACACGATAAGCGGCAAGAGGGAGAATAAGCTGGCGCTTCAGCGTGAGTATGGATTGCCCGAGAGAGCCGATGTCCCGATGCTTGCCATTATTTCAAGGCTTGCAGGACACAAGGGACTTGACCTTGTATCGGAAATTGCATACGATGTTGTAGGGAACAATGATGTTCAGCTCGTTGTTCTCGGCAAGGGCGAGGCGAGATTTGAGCATTTCTTCTCTGAACTTGAGAGGAATTACCCCGACAAGGTAAGGGCGCTTTTGACGTATGACCGCGACCTTTCCAAGAAGATCTACGCGGCGTGCGACATCTTCGTCATGCCGTCCAAGAGCGAGCCTTGCGGACTCTCCCAAATGATAGCGTCGAGATACGGAGCCGTACCTGTTGTCAGAGAGACAGGCGGACTTTATGACTCTATCAAGGGATATTGGGTGGACAACGGTGAAATCAAGGGCAACGGATTTACATTTGCAAATTACTCATCCTATGAGCTTCGCGACAGAATACAGGCGGCATTGGCACTCTATTATGATGCTCCGCAATTCAAGAAATTTGTCGCAAAGATAACGGGAACCGATTTCTCGTGGGCAAGCTCTGCGGAGAAGTATATGGAGATGTACGAGTCAATTTAAGATAGGTATTTCTTAAAATTGAACAAAAAAATATGAGGCTGCCGTGAGGTTAAACACACGGCAGCCCCAAAGGGTTTTTAGGCGTGGCAGAGATAAGGATTTTTTATGTCGAATTTTAATGAAAAAACTTGTCTCTCCCATGCTTAAAAAGCAGACTTTTACTGTATAATCAGTAGTATATACATTCATGCAAAGAAAGGTAACAAGAAGAAATGAACAAAGAAAAACTCAACCAGGCAAAAATCAAAGAGAACATTGAGACAAAACTTTCGAGATATTTCGGCTGCACTGCGGCAGAGGCATCAACGGATCAGATGTACAAAGCGGTATCAATGACCGTAAGGGATATTCTGACCGAAAAGCGCGGCGAATTCAAGAAGGAAGTGAACAAGGTCGGCGCAAAGCGCGTGTACTATATGTGTATGGAATTTCTGCTCGGTCGTTCGCTCAAGACCAACGTCTGCAACCTCGGACTCGACAAGGAGTATGGTGAAGCACTGAAAAAGCTCGGATTTGACCTCAATGACTTATATGAGTGCGAGCCTGATGCGGGACTCGGTAACGGAGGACTCGGAAGACTTGCGGCGTGCTTTATGGACTCGCTCTCTTCTCTTGACTATCCCGCAACCGGCTTTTCTATCTGCTACGAATACGGTCTTTTCAAGCAGATGATAGTTGACGGCATGCAGGTAGAGCTTCCCGACGTTTGGCTTCCGGGTGGCGAGGTATGGCTGGTTCCGAGAACCGACCGTACGTTTATCGTTCGTTTCGGCGGACACGTAAGAGAGCAGTGGGAAAACAACCACATGACGATTATTTATGAGGACGCCGAGGAGATCGAGGCGGTTCCTTACGATATGATGATATCGGGCGCGGACAGCAAGGCAGTAAGCCAGCTTCGTCTTTGGAAGGCGAGAAATATCCAGAACTTCAATATGGGTCTATTTACTCAGGGTCAGTATCAGAAGGCTCTTGAGGACAGCACGAACGCAGAGACAATATCAAAGGTTCTCTATCCCTCGGACAATCACACGGAGGGTAAGTTGCTCCGCCTGACCCAGCAGTATTTCCTTGTTTCCGCATCGGTTCAGAGCATTATCCGCGACCATATGGCGGTCTACGGAACGCTTGACAACCTTGAAGAAAAGGTCGCAATACACATAAACGATACTCACCCGGCTCTCTGTATTCCCGAGCTTATGAGAATTCTCGTTGACGATTATTTTTATTCATGGGAAAAGGCGTGGGATAAGGTCGTAAAGATCTGCTCATATACAAACCATACCGTAATGCCCGAAGCGCTTGAGACCTGGAATGAAGACCTCTTCCGTCTCAAATTGCCGAGAATATATACTATCGTAAAGGAAATAAATGAGAGATTCTGCCGTGAGGCTTGGGACGCGTTCCCCGGAAATTGGCAGAGAATAAGCAAGATGAGCGTCGTAGGATACGGAAACGTCAGAATGGCGAACCTGTCTGTTATCGGCTCTCACTCGGTAAACGGCGTATCAAAGCTTCACTCCGACATCTTGACAGAGACGATATTCAAGGATTTCTACAAGATGTATCCCGACAGATTTGACAATGTAACAAACGGTATCGCTCACCGCCGCTGGCTCTGTTATTCCAACCCCGAGCTTGCAGCCCTTCTTGACGACTGCATCGGCACGGGTTACAGGCACAATCCCGTAGAACTTGCAAACTTTGCAAAGTTTGCAGACGATAAAGCGGTGCTTGACAGAGTCCGTTCAATAAAGCACGACAACAAGATTGCATTTGCAAATCACCTTTATAAGAAGACGGGCATGAAGCTTGATACCCACGCTGTGTTTGATGTTCAGATAAAGAGACTTCACGAGTATAAGCGTCAGCTTCTGAACGTCCTCAATATCATCGGTCTTTATCTTGACCTCAAAGACAACCCGGACATGGACATCCTGCCTCAGACCTTCATTTTCGGCGCAAAGGCGGCTCCGGGATACCAGATGGCAAAAAGAATAATCCAGCTTATCTGCATGATAAGCAAGGATATCGACCGCAATCCGAAGATTAAAGAAAAGCTCAACGTCGTATTCCTTGAAAACTATGACGTCAGCACTGCCGAGATACTCATTCCGTCTGCCGATATTTCCGAACAGATTTCTCTTGCGGGTAAAGAGGCAAGCGGAACGGGATGCATGAAGCTCATGATAAACGGAGCCATAACGATAGGAACTCTTGACGGCGCAAATGTTGAAATGCTCGATGCTGTCGGAAGAGAGAATATGTATATCTTCGGTCTCACCGCCGAAGAGGTTGAGCAGACCTGGTTGCGCGGATACCGTTCAGCCGAGTTCTACTCCAACAACGAGAGACTTAAGAGGATCGTCAACTTCTTGGCTATCGGATTTGCAGGCGAGTCGTTTGCGGATATTGCAACCTACCTTCTCACAGGTCACGGAGTTGCAGACCCATATATGTGCCTTGCGGACTTTGAGTCATACAGACTTGCTCGTGAGGATATGCTCACCGCATATTCAGACAGAGAAAAGTGGACGCGCATGTCGCTTCTCAACACAAGCGCGGCAGGCTTCTTTGCGGCTGACCGCTCCATTAAGGAGTATGCCGACAAGTTCTGGAATCTTAAGCCGGTACACTGATAAAACGGCATAATGGGGACGATGACCTCGTCCCCCGCTTGATTTTAATTTCGGGAGATCTTCCCGATTATCAAAAAGGATAAACAGATGCTTCCCAAACTTTTTAAACAAATTGACGGGACGTGCGAAGTGAAGATAAAAAAGTACGTCTCGGGTAAGGATATAAGTGACCTCGGCGCAGTCTCCTTCGGCGACAGAATTGATTTTACGCTGAGTGTGCCTCGCAGACTCGGTGCGCTCGGCGTTGTTTGCAGAATAGCAAAAGACGGCTGTCCTTACAAAGATATAGAGCTTTTAAGAGAAAAGATCGACGAAACAGACGATCGCTTTTCCTTTTCGCTTGATACAAGAGAACTATGCCCTGACGAGGGCTGCGGACTCTTCTTTTACGAGTTTCTCTTCCTTCGCGGAGCGCAGACCTTGTTTACGGATACATATAACAACAAGGATTTTGTGCTTTGTGAGTCGTCCCGCTCAAAATTCCGCCTTGTAGTGAGTAAAGAGGACTATAAGACTCCCGAAAGGTTCGGGTGCGGTGTAATGTATCAGATATTTACCGACCGCTTCTTCCGTGGCGAGAGTCAAAAGGCGAAAAACATACCGGTGCGAGAGGATGCAAGGATATGCGACGATTGGGACCGAGGTATCCCCGAATATCCGCCGTATCCGGGTGCCCCGCTTAAAAATAACACTTTTTTCGGCGGAAACCTGTGGGGAGTTGCGGAAAAACTCGATTATCTCGCCTCTCTCGGCGTGACATATATTTATTTGTGTCCGATATTTGAGGCGTATTCAAATCACAAATATGATACGGGCGATTATTCGAAGGTCGACGAGATGTTTGGCGGCGACGAGGCGTTTGACAATCTTGTAAAAAAGGCTTCGGAAAAGGGAATAGGAATTATTCTTGACGGAGTCTTCAACCACACGGGCGACGACAGCATTTACTTCAATAAGTATAAGCGGTACGGCGACGGCGGCGCGTATAACGACCCAAATTCGCCCTATGCCGATTGGTACCGATTCCGCTCATATCCCGATGAATATGATTCATGGTGGGGAATCGGTATCCTGCCGAAGCTCAACCATAAAAATGAAAATTGCAGAAGGTTCTTTACGGGAGAAGGCGGCATAATCGAAAAATACATTCGTCGCGGAATATCGGGCTGGCGGCTCGACGTTGCAGACGAGCTTTCCGATGAGTTTTTGTGCGAGCTGCGTCAAAGTGCAAAAAGCGCAAGCGGCGGAGAAGCGGTGATTATCGGAGAGGTCTGGGAGAATGCGGCACTTAAAGTTGCTTACGGACAGCGAAGAAAATATTTTCTCGGAGACCAGCTTGACAGCGTTATGAATTACCCCTTGAAAAATGCCATTGTGTCATTTTGCCTATGGGGTGACGGCGAGATGCTCTATAACACCTTGACCGAGATATACGCATCGTATCCGAGATGCGTTTCGGATAAGCTGATGAACCTGCTCGGAACGCACGACACCGAGAGAATTATGACGGTTCTCGGGCGTGAGGATGACAATTCAGGCGAGCCTAACAGTACGCTGGCGCGATTAAGACTTTCCGAGAAAGAGCGACAGGTCGGAATCAGACGGCTTAAGGTCGCGGCGGCGCTTCAATATACCGCATACGGAATACCGTCGGTGTATTACGGTGATGAGGTCGGACTTGAGGGCTACGGAGATCCGTTTTGCCGCATGCCGTTCCCTTGGAATGATATTGAGGGAACATACAGGGAGGATATTCTCGGGTATTACAGGATGCTCGGAAAGTTAAGACATGATGAAGAGGCATTTTCGGGCGGTGATTTCCATATCCTCGGTCACAGTAAAAACGCGATTGCGTATATCAGAGAAAAAAATGACAGCAGGATTGTTGTCATAGCGAATATGGGTGAGAGCTTTACTCTCGAGCTTCCCGACGGCGTAAGGTACAGAGATATTGAGAGCGGAGAAGAGGTTTTCGGAAATATCGGCGTCGACGCTAACCGCGCCATATTGCTCAAAGAGCTAACTTGACAGGGAGAAGGCTATGAAATATGTAAATTCTCTCAAATATATGAACGGCTTTGAGACGGCGACGGAAAAAAATGATATCTCGTTAAGACGGGTGAGTGAACTTTGCTCAAGGCTCGGAAGAGTCAATATAGGTACTAACAGTATCTTTATCCCGTCAGGCACGGCAGGGCATGCAACGGCAGTAATGCTTGAATCCGTCATTAAGCATGCCGGATACAGGGTGGGACGGATATCGTCCGAGTACGCTTTGGATTCACGAAAAATCGTAAGCCTCGACGGCGAATATGCGCCTATCGAGGAATATAACCGCGCGGTGGCGGAGATTAAATCCGTAGTCATTAATAATCCCGACGGGGAATATCTCAGAGAAGAGGTCACTTTTGCGCTGGCGCTCCTTCTTTGCAAGATGCATGCCGCCGAATATGTCATTATCGAGGCACCTATATCGGGTGATTGCGGATTTGCATCCCTTTGCGCGCCGTATGATTTGGTTATCGCGCCCACTGTGTATGACGGCGACTCTTCGGTGGTGGCGGTATGCGACGCGATAAGGCGCGGCGTGCGTGAGGTCGTAAGCGGAAATCAGAAAAAAGCGATATACGATATGATATCAAGCGCGTGTGTGGCAAACGGAGCAAGACTGACTCTCACCTCAAAAACAAGCTTTAAGACAGAAAAATGTTCAAGCATAGCTATCTCATTTTCTTACGGAGACCGCAGCGGCTACACGCTGAAAAGCCCGTCACTGATACAGAGGGAGTGCGCAATGCTTGTCATTGAGTCCGCGCTGGCAATAAGGCGTGACGGGGTAAAAATGCCTTGGGCGAGCATTACCTCGGGGCTTAGTTCGGCGGCGAACACGGGCTGCTTTGAGACACTGTCGGTCTCTCCTCTGCTCATGCTTGATACGGCGTGTACGGAAAATGAAATAAAACAGCTTCTACTGACACTTGACGAGGTGTTCGGAGTCGGGCAGGTGAGGGATATTGCACTTTGTTTTCAGTCGGGAAATGAACATCTCGCCGAGTTTTTCAGTGAAATTGGAGTGTCTTCTCTTATTGTTGTCGGCGAGATGAAAAATTCCGGTGACAGCACGGGGAAAGTTGCCTGCAAGAACTGCAAGGAAGCGGCAAAAACCGTTGTAGGAACAATGAAAAACGATATTGACACGGTCTGTCTGGGTTCGCTGAGGTTTGAAAGCGAGCTTCGGGAAGAGATTGTCAAAGTGATAAACTATTAGATTAAAATGTCTTACATAAAGACCTTTTAAAATAAATGTGCAAAGCGCACTATAATCATGAAAGTGAGGAAAAAACATGAAAATCACAAAAATTGCGGCATTATTTTTAGGACTTATGATGCTTTTATCGCTATTTACCGCGTGCGATATGGATGACCCCAAGGCAATGCAGGCGAATGCCGCGCTGAAGCTTTTAGAGGCTCCGTATATCATGACCATGAAGATGGACTACTCATGCGATGATGCGGAAATAAACGAGGTGCTTCAAGAAATCTCAGGCTCGGAGATATCCATGAACGTCGACGGCAAAAACTTTATTTTGACAATGACTACACTCGGACAAAACGTCGAGTACGTGTTCGCAGACAATGTTCTCTACATGGAAGTCATGGGAATGAAGTTTAAGAGCGAGGTCAGCGAGGAGGATATCGATGAGATGCTTGACATCGGTGTGTCAAATATTGACGATTTGAGCGTTGATGCGTTTTCATCCGTTAAGACAGACAAACGCGCAGACGGCAGTGTTGAGATTAGCTGCAAGGGCTTTACAAGTGAGGCGAACGAGATGATCTCATCTCTGCTTGAGTCATTGGAGGCAATCGGAGACACGACGAAGGTCGAAATTGACAAGGACAACTTTGAGTATGTCGTTGTCATCGGAAAAGACGGAAGCTATGAGTCGATATCGATGTCTTTGATTATCAATATCGATGTTGACGGCGATAAACTTGCGGTAAAGTATGATGCAAACATGAAGTTCAACTATGAGGATGCCGTAAAGGTGAATGCGCCTGCTGACGCAGATGATTATTTTGATGCGGGAGACTTCGGCGGACTCGGTTGAAGAGAGAGGCAGTATAAAAAGCGCAGTACCAAGATTTGAAGCGTGAGGTCTTCCGCTTCACGCGCAGAAATCATAATATATAAATAAAATGAACATTGCGGCATCGAACCGCAAAGAAAAAACGCCGGGGTGTCTCAAATGCAAAATGCATTTGAGACACCCCCATTTTTTCGCATATAACCGGCTCATTCAGTAAATAATAGATTTACAAAAAGGAAAGGCTGGAAGTAATATGATAAAACCTCAAATAATAAAATGCAGCGGCCGCGAGATACTCGACTCGCGCGGAAATCCCACCGTTGAGGCGACGGTAATACTGTCGGACGGCTCAATAGGAGTTGCAAGCGTTCCTTCGGGTGCATCGACGGGAATTTACGAAGCGGTTGAGAAAAGAGACGGCGACAGCGAAAGATACGGAGGGCGCGGAGTACTCGGCGCGGTCGGAAATATATGCAAGTATATATCCCCCGAGATAGTGGGATGCTATGCGGCAGAGCAGTCGGCACTCGACAGACTTTTATGTGAGCTTGACGGCACCGAAAACAAATCGAAACTCGGCGCAAACGCAACTTTAGCGGTGTCACTCGCAAACGCCCGTGCATGCGCGGCATCATACCGCATGCCGCTTTACAGGTGGCTTGGCGGCTCAAGAGCGGTAAGACTGCCGATACCGATGATGAATATTTTGAACGGCGGAGCGCATGCCTCAAATAACGTTGAGATACAGGAGTTTATGATAGTGCCGATAGGAGCGTCCTCGTTTGCGGATGCGTTGCGAATGGGAAGCGAGATATATCACACGCTCGGTGATATTCTCAAGAGCAGAGGGCTTAGTGTAAGCGTTGGCGACGAAGGCGGTTATGCACCGAATCTTGAATCGGATGCTATGGCGGTCGAATATATTATTGAAGCGATAGAGAAGAGCGGGTATAGTACCGACGAGGTGAAGATTGCGCTCGACGTTGCATCAAGTGAGTGGTTCATAGAGCAAAGCGGAGTTTATGAAATGCCCAAAAGACGTATAAAACAGAGCAGAGAAGAGTTGATGACGTATTATTCCGATTTGCTCGCAAAATATCCGATTGTATCGATTGAGGACCCGCTTGATCAGAGGGACTTTCAAGGATGGGCAGAGTTGACGCGAAATCAAGGTGAGAGATGTATGCTCGTAGGCGACGACCTATTCGTCACAAATCCAAAGCGTTTCATGCAGGGCATATCCGAGGGAGCGGCAAACGCGATCCTCGTTAAGCCCAATCAGATAGGAACGCTCAGCGAGGTGATGGAGGTCACCGACATTGCCGCCACGGCAGGATATTCTTATATTTTATCCCACCGTTCCGGAGAGACCGAGGACACGTCGATTGCGGATATTGCGGTTGCAACGGGTGCGGCTTTTATCAAGTCCGGCGCACCTGCGCGAAGCGACAGGGTGGCAAAATACAACAGACTTCTCCGAATTGAGGCTTCTCTCGGAAACAGCGCGCGCTACGGACTGAATAATGAGAATATACGTCCGAGCGCAGCAACGCATTGCGGAGAGCAGAATCTTTCGTGAAAAGAAAAATCAAAGCGAAAAGGCATGTCTTGCGGCATGCTTTTTCGGCTTTTGTATATATTTTATAAAAATTCTTTTTCTTGATAACAACTATTGACAAGGATACTGTTTTTTGATATAATAAAACAAATAATTATACTTGGGCAGTTTGCGTGCATATGTGTTTCTGCTTCGTACCGCTTGAGGTATATGTTGTAAGGAGGAGAAAAATGAAATTTTATTTGAGAATGTTGTTGCTTTTGATGGCTGCAATTCTCTCACTTTCGGTCTTTGTGGGTTGTGATAAGCCCACAGAGGATGAAACCGGCGGAGAGGAAGAAACCGACGACCCCACAAGTATATTTCCTGATGTCGAACGAAAAAACTACAATGAGGACTTTAATATATACGTCCAGCAGGCAAATAACGAACCCAAAATGTATTATTTGAGCGAGGATGATAACGACGGAAGTCCGATGGATGAGGCTGTTTACAGACGCCAGGACAGAGTTGAGAAGTATCTTGGCGTTGATATAGTCGGAGTAAAGTATCCCGACACCGACTACAACACATATAACAAAAAAGTTCAAACTGCAGTTCAAAACATGGATGGAACGCTTGATGCGCTTATCACGCACCCTCACGGTGCAGTACCAAACCTTATTTCGGATAACCTACTTATGGATCTCGGAGAATTTGAGGGAATCGACCTTGACGCCGAATATTGGAATATCAACGTTATGGAAGACCTTGAGCTTAAGGGTAACTATTTTCTCGGAATCAGTGACTACAATATTTTGAACACGCATGTAATTGCGTTCAACAAGGATTTGCTTGCGCAGTATGATTCTTCTTTGGATAAGTCGGTATATGATACTGTTAAGGATATGGAATGGACCCTTGACGAAATGATCGACCTTGCAGGACTTGTGTATTCGGATAGAACAGGTGACGGCAAGACCGTCGACGATACGTACGGAATCACAGCATCAGTTTTTGTAGCATTTGCCGGATTCCTTACATCGAGTGATATTCCTATGATGAAGCAGAATGAGCAGAGCGGTGCTTATCAGGTGGCGATCAACCAGTCTCTGTACTTTGAGAAGGCTGAAGGACTGATAACCAAGCTCAGAGAACTTTCCTCTTCGAATTGTGCATTCTTTGATTTTCCAAGTACCACCGGTTTCCATACTCGCTCGATTCCGCTTTCAACCGGAAGGGCACTTATGGAAACGGTCTACACCATACATTTGAAAGACCTTCTTAACTATAACCTGGAGTTTGGCGTGCTTCCATACCCGATGTATGACCGTGACCAGGCAAGCACCGGTTATAAGTCGCTCCAGTGGGGAGGATATATCGGAGTTCTTTCGTATTTGAAGAACCCTATAATGGTTGCTGAGACACTTGAGATGCTCTCCTTCTACTCCGAGAATGTTAGAATAACATTCTATGAAAAGCTCCTCGGAAAGCAGGTTGCAAACATGCCTGACGACGTTGCAATGTTTGACATTGTATGGAACAGCCTGTCTACCGACGTAGGTCAGACTTTCTTGGAGGTATCTGACGGCAGAGGTGTCTGCTATACAGTTTCCGAACTTATTGACCCCAGTGCAACAAAGAATCTTGCTTCCTACATAAACGGAAAAGAGACCTTGGTAAACGAGAGCTTCAGAAAATTCATTAATAATATTGACTAATAGTTTCAAAGTAAGACCGTCGGAAGTCCCGAGACTTCCGACGGTTTGTTTATTTTATTTCAATGCTGTCGCCGAGGGCGAGAGAATAGATGAAGATTTTGTCGGGTTTTCGCGAAAAGATTTTTCTTATTGCATATTCGTACTGTGCGAGTTGTTCTGCATGAGTTTCTCTCATTCGTTGTGTGAAAAGGGAAGTATCGCTGCGCTCCTCGGGCGTTATTCTGTCGGTTTTGTAATCACAAAGAATAATTGAGCCGTCAGGCATTTCAAGTAACAGGTCAATAGAGCCTTGAACGTAGATTTTTCTGCCCTTGACGATTTTTTTGAGGTCTTCGCTCTGAGTTAGATCCGATGCAGAGCGGAACATGCCGAAATGGAATTCACGCCGTATATTTTTTGCCTGACGCACATATTTGTAAAGCTCACTGCCAAAAAAGCCTTTTATCTGCAAGCGGTTGATGATTTTTGCCGTTCTGTCGCTTATAAATCGCGACTCGGTAAGTCGCAGAATTTCATCTTCAATGCCGTTCTTCTCGATATTTTCGTAGTCGCAGAATTGTAAAAAAGCGTGACAAGCGGTTCCTATCTCTGCCGCGGTCGGCTTTTTGTTTATCTCCAGCAGACTGTCAAAATCGGGTCTTGACGAACGCATAAGCTCGATACGAGCCTTTATCTGCCGTGCGCTCTCCGTGTCTCCCTCGGAATTGTATTCGTCATCCTCGGAAAAGAGTTTTCCCGTCGGGATCGGAACAAATACCGTATCGTCGAGCATGTGTGATGATATCTTGGATGCGGCAATTTTTGAGGGGATATTTGCAAGCAATGCCGATTCGGGGCTTTCGTTTTCCTTTAGGTTCATCAGCGCGGCAAGTTCTTTGTCCTCCCCGACCGAGGCTGAGGACTGAATATTTGCAAGCGGGCGAGAGAATGGCGCAGTCAAAGAGACTTTTTTCTTGTCAAATATCTTTATGTCACAAATCTTTTCCGCATCGTCACCTTTTGCGAGAGTCAAAAGAATCCAATTTATGTATGTTCGGCTCTTTTTAATCTCATACATCGGGTCGGCAGTATTTCTCAGCCGTTTGAGATATTCAGCGTATGGCTTAGAAATCGTCGCGGTTATGACAAGACGCTCCCTTGCACGGGTGAGAGCGACGTAGAAAATACGTGCTTCTTCCTCAAGCTGCTTGAGCTTGTTGTATTTATCAACCGATTTGTATATCGGATTGTCCTCATATCGCATGGAAATGTTTTCAATCGCATTCTCCGAATACTCGGGCGGCAGCTTCATTGAAGGTCCGAATTCCTTATTGAATATGAGCGGATATCTGTTTTGCATGTTGAACTGCTTGCCGAATCCGAAAAGCAGACAGACATTGAATTCAAGTCCTTTTGATTGGTGTATGCTCATGATTCTTATCGCATCTGTGACCTTTGCGTCGGGTTCCGCACCTGCTTCGCCCTTTTCCATGATGTCCTTGAAATAGTTTATAAAGCTATACAAACTGCTCCAGGTAGTCATAACGTATCTGCATGCAGAGTCGTAGAGATAAGTGAAAGCGTCGGTCTTTGTGAGGGCGGAATATTTTTCCGAGGAAATAAGGCTTTTTATGAGCTTGTCGGCACTCATTCTACCCGAGAAAAGGCGCATTTTTTCAATCGTCGAGATGAATGAAGTGCATTTTTCCGAAAGCTCCGGCAATTCTTCCGACTCGGAGCAGAGAAGCATCGCATCGTAAAGTGAGCGGGAATTGTCCGATGCCTTTCGTATCTTTATAATCTCTTCAAGAGTAAAATCGGGTTTGTATACGTCACTTTTTGACGTGAGTATATGGCACAGAGGCATATCGTCGCGCGGATTGTCAATTACCGACAGAAGATTGACAAGCAGACGCATATCCTCGGTCTCAAAAAGCTCGCCTTTATTTGACAGAGTGTATTTGATATTGAGCGCGCCAAGTGCACGTATCAGCGGCTTGATATAAATGTTAGAACGCACCAAAACCGCAATATTTCCGGCAGTAATCGGCGTTCCGTCGGCATTTTTACCGTTTTTCAGAAGAGAAGCGATCTCATTTGCCGCAACTATTGCCTCATCTGCAAGATTACCGGCGTTTTCCCCGGAATATCCTTCGGATGAGTCCTGCTCATACGGTTTTTCCTCCTCGCAATCGTCTTCACAATCGTCCTCACAATCTTCCGGTGTCTGAACGATGTTTATGCTGACATTGGGGCTTAGATAATCCTCGTACGGTCTGCCTTTTCCGAATTTGAGGTCATCTTCGGGTGTGTATCCGATGCTCTCGGAGAAGGCGGAGAAAATATTTGAGCAGACCGAGTTCGTAAACTTAATGACATTTTCATCGCATCTGAAATTTTCCGACATAAATATCGTGCTTCCGCCGTCGACATCTTTCGGCACAGTGTCATTTTCTTTGTCATAGAGTTTGAATTTTCTTCGATAATCGGCGAAAATCGACGGCTCTGCCTCGCGGAAGCCGTAAATACTTTGTTTGATGTCGCCGACCATGAAGCGGTGTGAGCCTCCGATAAGCGCGAATATCGTGTCCTGTATTTCGTTTACATCCTGATATTCGTCGATATAGACCTCATCGAATTTCTCGGACAGACTTTTTGCGTATTCCGTCGGCTTGCCGTCATCGTCTACGAGCAATTTGAGCATGAATTTCGGCATATCGGCAAACTCGCAGACTCCGCGGTGTCTCTTTTCCTCGGAGTATTTCTCGTCAAAGCAGACGAGAATGTCATAGAGAAGAGCGCACATGTCCGAATAAACCGAGAAAAGCTGCTGAAGTCTCTCTTCGGAGAGATAAAGATATGATTTTGCAAGATTTTTTACCTTGTTGTTGAGGTCGGTGCGTAAATCCTTGTAATACTCGCTAAGCTCACTTTTCATGTCCTTTGGAATAGGGGTTATCCTGCCCGGCTTGTAAAGTTCAAACGCACTCTTAACCCCGTCATAGCCGCCGTCCTCGATGGCGACGAGCAGTAAGTGGCAAAGCTCGGCGTTTTGGAGAAAATCACTTGTGTATTTCGATGCGACCAATTCATCGGATTGCATATCCTCGGAACACTTTATAAAGGTTTTCCATGCGTAATGTACCGTCGATAAAAGCTCCGCCTTGAGTGCTTTTCCCTCAAGAGTGTCGAAAAAGTCACGGCTTGCGTTATCTTTAAGGCGTTCTGAATGTTTCTTTAATTGCTCAAGACCTATCGGCGAGGTTATAAGCTTTTTGTATATGTCATAGAAGGTTGGAAGAATATTTGAAAAGTCTCTCGCGCCCGAGATTATTCCCATAAGCTCGGTATAGCGGTTTTTATAGCCCACGGGTGAAAGCTCGGCTTTTGAATACGGCTCGCATTTCTCAAAGAAGGAGTCAAGTACCTCTCCGAGTATCTTTTCACGAACGGGGGAGAGTTCCGCATCGTCGGACAAGCGCATTGATGCAGGCAAAGCGAGCCTGTCAAAATTTGCGCGCACAGGCTCGGAGAAAAACGAGTCTATGGTGCTGATATGCGCGCTTCCGAGCTTTATGAGCTGTTTTTGAAGGTGGAGATTTTCGGGGTGAGCGGCGATCGCCTCTCCGAGAGCCTTTGAGATTTTGGCTTTCAGCTCACCTGCGGCGGCGCGGGTAAACGTAACGATAAGGAGGCGCGAGAGGTCCTGACCGTCTTCGATTATCGCCTTGATTATCCGCTGAGTCAGCGTATAGGTTTTACCGGAGCCTGCCGCAGCACTGACGAGCAGTGTTCTGTCGCGGACGTCAACGGCGTTCTGTTGTGAAGGTGTAAGTCCCATATTTGTGCCTCCTTTAATCCTTATTTGCCACGGGGCAGGTGGACTTCAGTGAGCAAAATCCGCATGCAGCCTTTGAGGGAGTGCGCGGCGCTCTGCCCGAGTACATTTCTTTTGCGGTGGACGATATAGTGTTGCGGAGGACCGTGTCGATATTGAGGATGCCTTCCTCGGAGAGCGCGGCACTGCCGGTCGTAGTACCGTCGACTTTGAATTTTATTCCCGCGAGGACCTTCGGGTCCATATCTCTGCTCGCCGCGTGCAAAAGCTCGTCATTGTTGAGCATGAACCCGCTTCTGACGGGGGAGATGTTTCCTCCGCTCTCCTCTGCTGATAAAAACATAGCGGAGGACGGGAATATTTCTTTATCTCCGCCGAAAAAGCTCTTGTTTTGTTCAAGCGTCGCGGTAAAGAGGTAGGCAGGGAGCTGGAGGTCTTCTCCGCTCGAAATTTTGTCGACGTTAAATTTGTGAGCGCCTGTCTTGTAATCTACTATTCTTATATATTTTCTGTCCTCGCCGTCATAGCAGTCGATTCGGTCAATAACGCCGCCGAGGGATACCGACGGAGAATTCTCGCCGTCATCGATTTTTATTTCCATAGGCTTCAGCGCATCGGGACGTCTGTCCGATATGGGCTTTTCGTGCGCAACTATACGGAAAAGCGACAGCTTGAACTCATCAAGCACGCTTTTGACCATTATAAGCGACAGGTCGCGCAGACGGGAAAAGCTATACATCATGGAGGGAGGGAGGGGGCAGTTGATTTTGCTTATGTATTCAGAAAGCAATCTGTCAACAAGCGAAACAAGCTCGCTGTCCGAAATATCGGCAAGCCTTCCGTCATCAAGCTCAAGAGCCTTCATGACCTTTTCCAGGATGTAATGAATTATCGTTCCCGAATCGGCGTAGCTTACCGTGCTGACCTTCTGCTCACGCAGACCGATGACGTATTCGCACCAGAATTTGTACGGACATTCGGCAAACGCGGAAATTCGCGATTTTGAGAGGTGCAGTTTGTCGCCGAACAACATTCTGACGTAGAATGGGTCTATTTGCACCGCGTCGCCGCCGTCGTTTGTTTCAAGCGACGGCGAGGTTACGTCTTCGCATTTTTCATCTCCGTTCTCATCTGTGAGACTTTCCGCAAGCCTTCGCACCGGCATGAGGTCAAAGTCTTTTTCTTTGATATACGGAAACAGAAATTTGACTCGATTCCAAGCGGAGGAAGGGTTGAGCGCTCTGCCGCCGATGCTTGAGCGGCAGGTGCAGAGTATCAACCTCTCGGACGGTCTTGTCATGGCGCGATAGACGTGGAAAAGCTCGTCCGACGTGATACTGTCTTCTCTTGAAGTAAGGGATAGTCCAAGCTCGTCCATGGTCTTCTTGTCGTTTTCGCTGAGTATTCCCGAGTCTGAGTAATTGGCGGGAAATTCGCCCTCGCAAAGACCTACGAGTATTGCGGTCTTTATGTTTTCGACACGCAGAGTCGACGCCGAGCCTACGGTGACGTAGTCGCTCATAGCAGGGACCGAGCCTATGTCGGTGTTGCGCAACATTATCTCAAGTGCCGAGGCAAGCTCTTCGGGGGTCATTTCGGTGTCGCAGAGTACCGTCGAGATGTCGGTCAGCGTTGAAATGATGTAATCATAGAGCCTGAGCGTCTCGCCTGCACCCTTCACATCACCCGAAAGCAGGGCGTTTTCGGCATAGAGCGACAGATTTTCGGAAAGAGAGATGCTTGTGAGGTAGGAGTGCAGGGCGCGGCAATTTTCAAGCGTGTTTCCTCGGTTTAGAGAAAAGGCGGTTTTAAGTTCAACAAGCGGGGGAATGAGCGCCGAGCGCACTCTGTTTGCCGAGTCAAGTATGACCTTTCCCCGCTCGCTCATCTCGGCGGTGTAGCCGTCGGGATTCATGCTCCATGCGGTCTCGGTAAAGAGTTTTCCGCTTATATTCCATGTGTGAACGTAGTCCTCAAAGAGGTCGGCGTCGCACGGGTCGATTCCGAGAAGTCCGGTTTTCAAGAGAGTCATGACGTCCGACGCGCTGAAATTGTGCGCTACGCAACGGAGCGCGGACAGAATGAGCCTTGCGGGCGCGGTGGTTGAGAGGTCGGTTCTCTCCGAGAAGAAATAGGGAATACCGAGCTGTTCAAATACCGCGTCGATAATGCCTTTTCGCGATTCGGGGTCTCGGCAAATATATGTATATCTTCGGTCTCACCGCCGAAGAGGTTGAGCAGACCTGGTTGCGCGGATACCGTTCAGCCGAGTTCTACTCCAACAACGAGAGACTTAAGAGGATCGTCAACTTCTTGGCTATCGGATTTGCAGGCGAGTCGTTTGCGGATATTGCAACCTACCTTCTCACAGGTCACGGAGTTGCAGACCCATATATGTGCCTTGCGGACTTTGAGTCATACAGACTTGCTCGTGAGGATATGCTCACCGCATATTCAGACAGAGAAAAGTGGACGCGCATGTCGCTTCTCAACACAAGCGCGGCAGGCTTCTTTGCGGCTGACCGCTCCATTAAGGAGTATGCCGACAAGTTCTGGAATCTTAAGCCGGTACACTGATAAAACGGCATAATGGGGACGATGACCTCGTCCCCCGCTTGATTTTAATTTCGGGAGATCTTCCCGATTATCAAAAAGGATAAACAGATGCTTCCCAAACTTTTTAAACAAATTGACGGGACGTGCGAAGTGAAGATAAAAAAGTACGTCTCGGGTAAGGATATAAGTGACCTCGGCGCAGTCTCCTTCGGCGACAGAATTGATTTTACGCTGAGTGTGCCTCGCAGACTCGGTGCGCTCGGCGTTGTTTGCAGAATAGCAAAAGACGGCTGTCCTTACAAAGATATAGAGCTTTTAAGAGAAAAGATCGACGAAACAGACGATCGCTTTTCCTTTTCGCTTGATACAAGAGAACTATGCCCTGACGAGGGCTGCGGACTCTTCTTTTACGAGTTTCTCTTCCTTCGCGGAGCGCAGACCTTGTTTACGGATACATATAACAACAAGGATTTTGTGCTTTGTGAGTCGTCCCGCTCAAAATTCCGCCTTGTAGTGAGTAAAGAGGACTATAAGACTCCCGAAAGGTTCGGGTGCGGTGTAATGTATCAGATATTTACCGACCGCTTCTTCCGTGGCGAGAGTCAAAAGGCGAAAAACATACCGGTGCGAGAGGATGCAAGGATATGCGACGATTGGGACCGAGGTATCCCCGAATATCCGCCGTATCCGGGTGCCCCGCTTAAAAATAACACTTTTTTCGGCGGAAACCTGTGGGGAGTTGCGGAAAAACTCGATTATCTCGCCTCTCTCGGCGTGACATATATTTATTTGTGTCCGATATTTGAGGCGTATTCAAATCACAAATATGATACGGGCGATTATTCGAAGGTCGACGAGATGTTTGGCGGCGACGAGGCGTTTGACAATCTTGTAAAAAAGGCTTCGGAAAAGGGAATAGGAATTATTCTTGACGGAGTCTTCAACCACACGGGCGACGACAGCATTTACTTCAATAAGTATAAGCGGTACGGCGACGGCGGCGCGTATAACGACCCAAATTCGCCCTATGCCGATTGGTACCGATTCCGCTCATATCCCGATGAATATGATTCATGGTGGGGAATCGGTATCCTGCCGAAGCTCAACCATAAAAATGAAAATTGCAGAAGGTTCTTTACGGGAGAAGGCGGCATAATCGAAAAATACATTCGTCGCGGAATATCGGGCTGGCGGCTCGACGTTGCAGACGAGCTTTCCGATGAGTTTTTGTGCGAGCTGCGTCAAAGTGCAAAAAGCGCAAGCGGCGGAGAAGCGGTGATTATCGGAGAGGTCTGGGAGAATGCGGCACTTAAAGTTGCTTACGGACAGCGAAGAAAATATTTTCTCGGAGACCAGCTTGACAGCGTTATGAATTACCCCTTGAAAAATGCCATTGTGTCATTTTGCCTATGGGGTGACGGCGAGATGCTCTATAACACCTTGACCGAGATATACGCATCGTATCCGAGATGCGTTTCGGATAAGCTGATGAACCTGCTCGGAACGCACGACACCGAGAGAATTATGACGGTTCTCGGGCGTGAGGATGACAATTCAGGCGAGCCTAACAGTACGCTGGCGCGATTAAGACTTTCCGAGAAAGAGCGACAGGTCGGAATCAGACGGCTTAAGGTCGCGGCGGCGCTTCAATATACCGCATACGGAATACCGTCGGTGTATTACGGTGATGAGGTCGGACTTGAGGGCTACGGAGATCCGTTTTGCCGCATGCCGTTCCCTTGGAATGATATTGAGGGAACATACAGGGAGGATATTCTCGGGTATTACAGGATGCTCGGAAAGTTAAGACATGATGAAGAGGCATTTTCGGGCGGTGATTTCCATATCCTCGGTCACAGTAAAAACGCGATTGCGTATATCAGAGAAAAAAATGACAGCAGGATTGTTGTCATAGCGAATATGGGTGAGAGCTTTACTCTCGAGCTTCCCGACGGCGTAAGGTACAGAGATATTGAGAGCGGAGAAGAGGTTTTCGGAAATATCGGCGTCGACGCTAACCGCGCCATATTGCTCAAAGAGCTAACTTGACAGGGAGAAGGCTATGAAATATGTAAATTCTCTCAAATATATGAACGGCTTTGAGACGGCGACGGAAAAAAATGATATCTCGTTAAGACGGGTGAGTGAACTTTGCTCAAGGCTCGGAAGAGTCAATATAGGTACTAACAGTATCTTTATCCCGTCAGGCACGGCAGGGCATGCAACGGCAGTAATGCTTGAATCCGTCATTAAGCATGCCGGATACAGGGTGGGACGGATATCGTCCGAGTACGCTTTGGATTCACGAAAAATCGTAAGCCTCGACGGCGAATATGCGCCTATCGAGGAATATAACCGCG
Organism: Eubacteriales bacterium; assembly: GCA_051867975.1. GTDB lineage: Bacteria > Bacillota > Clostridia > Oscillospirales > CAG-272 > SVTX01. Next base: position 24,297 of record JBJDZM010000038.1, read on the forward strand.
CGGTGGCGGAGATTAAATCCGTAGTCATTAATAATCCCGACGGGGAATATCTCAGAGAAGAGGTCACTTTTGCGCTGGCGCTCCTTCTTTGCAAGATGCATGCCGCCGAATATGTCATTATCGAGGCACCTATATCGGGTGATTGCGGATTTGCATCCCTTTGCGCGCCGTATGATTTGGTTATCGCGCCCACTGTGTATGACGGCGACTCTTCGGTGGTGGCGGTATGCGACGCGATAAGGCGCGGCGTGCGTGAGGTCGTAAGCGGAAATCAGAAAAAAGCGATATACGATATGATATCAAGCGCGTGTGTGGCAAACGGAGCAAGACTGACTCTCACCTCAAAAACAAGCTTTAAGACAGAAAAATGTTCAAGCATAGCTATCTCATTTTCTTACGGAGACCGCAGCGGCTACACGCTGAAAAGCCCGTCACTGATACAGAGGGAGTGCGCAATGCTTGTCATTGAGTCCGCGCTGGCAATAAGGCGTGACGGGGTAAAAATGCCTTGGGCGAGCATTACCTCGGGGCTTAGTTCGGCGGCGAACACGGGCTGCTTTGAGACACTGTCGGTCTCTCCTCTGCTCATGCTTGATACGGCGTGTACGGAAAATGAAATAAAACAGCTTCTACTGACACTTGACGAGGTGTTCGGAGTCGGGCAGGTGAGGGATATTGCACTTTGTTTTCAGTCGGGAAATGAACATCTCGCCGAGTTTTTCAGTGAAATTGGAGTGTCTTCTCTTATTGTTGTCGGCGAGATGAAAAATTCCGGTGACAGCACGGGGAAAGTTGCCTGCAAGAACTGCAAGGAAGCGGCAAAAACCGTTGTAGGAACAATGAAAAACGATATTGACACGGTCTGTCTGGGTTCGCTGAGGTTTGAAAGCGAGCTTCGGGAAGAGATTGTCAAAGTGATAAACTATTAGATTAAAATGTCTTACATAAAGACCTTTTAAAATAAATGTGCAAAGCGCACTATAATCATGAAAGTGAGGAAAAAACATGAAAATCACAAAAATTGCGGCATTATTTTTAGGACTTATGATGCTTTTATCGCTATTTACCGCGTGCGATATGGATGACCCCAAGGCAATGCAGGCGAATGCCGCGCTGAAGCTTTTAGAGGCTCCGTATATCATGACCATGAAGATGGACTACTCATGCGATGATGCGGAAATAAACGAGGTGCTTCAAGAAATCTCAGGCTCGGAGATATCCATGAACGTCGACGGCAAAAACTTTATTTTGACAATGACTACACTCGGACAAAACGTCGAGTACGTGTTCGCAGACAATGTTCTCTACATGGAAGTCATGGGAATGAAGTTTAAGAGCGAGGTCAGCGAGGAGGATATCGATGAGATGCTTGACATCGGTGTGTCAAATATTGACGATTTGAGCGTTGATGCGTTTTCATCCGTTAAGACAGACAAACGCGCAGACGGCAGTGTTGAGATTAGCTGCAAGGGCTTTACAAGTGAGGCGAACGAGATGATCTCATCTCTGCTTGAGTCATTGGAGGCAATCGGAGACACGACGAAGGTCGAAATTGACAAGGACAACTTTGAGTATGTCGTTGTCATCGGAAAAGACGGAAGCTATGAGTCGATATCGATGTCTTTGATTATCAATATCGATGTTGACGGCGATAAACTTGCGGTAAAGTATGATGCAAACATGAAGTTCAACTATGAGGATGCCGTAAAGGTGAATGCGCCTGCTGACGCAGATGATTATTTTGATGCGGGAGACTTCGGCGGACTCGGTTGAAGAGAGAGGCAGTATAAAAAGCGCAGTACCAAGATTTGAAGCGTGAGGTCTTCCGCTTCACGCGCAGAAATCATAATATATAAATAAAATGAACATTGCGGCATCGAACCGCAAAGAAAAAACGCCGGGGTGTCTCAAATGCAAAATGCATTTGAGACACCCCCATTTTTTCGCATATAACCGGCTCATTCAGTAAATAATAGATTTACAAAAAGGAAAGGCTGGAAGTAATATGATAAAACCTCAAATAATAAAATGCAGCGGCCGCGAGATACTCGACTCGCGCGGAAATCCCACCGTTGAGGCGACGGTAATACTGTCGGACGGCTCAATAGGAGTTGCAAGCGTTCCTTCGGGTGCATCGACGGGAATTTACGAAGCGGTTGAGAAAAGAGACGGCGACAGCGAAAGATACGGAGGGCGCGGAGTACTCGGCGCGGTCGGAAATATATGCAAGTATATATCCCCCGAGATAGTGGGATGCTATGCGGCAGAGCAGTCGGCACTCGACAGACTTTTATGTGAGCTTGACGGCACCGAAAACAAATCGAAACTCGGCGCAAACGCAACTTTAGCGGTGTCACTCGCAAACGCCCGTGCATGCGCGGCATCATACCGCATGCCGCTTTACAGGTGGCTTGGCGGCTCAAGAGCGGTAAGACTGCCGATACCGATGATGAATATTTTGAACGGCGGAGCGCATGCCTCAAATAACGTTGAGATACAGGAGTTTATGATAGTGCCGATAGGAGCGTCCTCGTTTGCGGATGCGTTGCGAATGGGAAGCGAGATATATCACACGCTCGGTGATATTCTCAAGAGCAGAGGGCTTAGTGTAAGCGTTGGCGACGAAGGCGGTTATGCACCGAATCTTGAATCGGATGCTATGGCGGTCGAATATATTATTGAAGCGATAGAGAAGAGCGGGTATAGTACCGACGAGGTGAAGATTGCGCTCGACGTTGCATCAAGTGAGTGGTTCATAGAGCAAAGCGGAGTTTATGAAATGCCCAAAAGACGTATAAAACAGAGCAGAGAAGAGTTGATGACGTATTATTCCGATTTGCTCGCAAAATATCCGATTGTATCGATTGAGGACCCGCTTGATCAGAGGGACTTTCAAGGATGGGCAGAGTTGACGCGAAATCAAGGTGAGAGATGTATGCTCGTAGGCGACGACCTATTCGTCACAAATCCAAAGCGTTTCATGCAGGGCATATCCGAGGGAGCGGCAAACGCGATCCTCGTTAAGCCCAATCAGATAGGAACGCTCAGCGAGGTGATGGAGGTCACCGACATTGCCGCCACGGCAGGATATTCTTATATTTTATCCCACCGTTCCGGAGAGACCGAGGACACGTCGATTGCGGATATTGCGGTTGCAACGGGTGCGGCTTTTATCAAGTCCGGCGCACCTGCGCGAAGCGACAGGGTGGCAAAATACAACAGACTTCTCCGAATTGAGGCTTCTCTCGGAAACAGCGCGCGCTACGGACTGAATAATGAGAATATACGTCCGAGCGCAGCAACGCATTGCGGAGAGCAGAATCTTTCGTGAAAAGAAAAATCAAAGCGAAAAGGCATGTCTTGCGGCATGCTTTTTCGGCTTTTGTATATATTTTATAAAAATTCTTTTTCTTGATAACAACTATTGACAAGGATACTGTTTTTTGATATAATAAAACAAATAATTATACTTGGGCAGTTTGCGTGCATATGTGTTTCTGCTTCGTACCGCTTGAGGTATATGTTGTAAGGAGGAGAAAAATGAAATTTTATTTGAGAATGTTGTTGCTTTTGATGGCTGCAATTCTCTCACTTTCGGTCTTTGTGGGTTGTGATAAGCCCACAGAGGATGAAACCGGCGGAGAGGAAGAAACCGACGACCCCACAAGTATATTTCCTGATGTCGAACGAAAAAACTACAATGAGGACTTTAATATATACGTCCAGCAGGCAAATAACGAACCCAAAATGTATTATTTGAGCGAGGATGATAACGACGGAAGTCCGATGGATGAGGCTGTTTACAGACGCCAGGACAGAGTTGAGAAGTATCTTGGCGTTGATATAGTCGGAGTAAAGTATCCCGACACCGACTACAACACATATAACAAAAAAGTTCAAACTGCAGTTCAAAACATGGATGGAACGCTTGATGCGCTTATCACGCACCCTCACGGTGCAGTACCAAACCTTATTTCGGATAACCTACTTATGGATCTCGGAGAATTTGAGGGAATCGACCTTGACGCCGAATATTGGAATATCAACGTTATGGAAGACCTTGAGCTTAAGGGTAACTATTTTCTCGGAATCAGTGACTACAATATTTTGAACACGCATGTAATTGCGTTCAACAAGGATTTGCTTGCGCAGTATGATTCTTCTTTGGATAAGTCGGTATATGATACTGTTAAGGATATGGAATGGACCCTTGACGAAATGATCGACCTTGCAGGACTTGTGTATTCGGATAGAACAGGTGACGGCAAGACCGTCGACGATACGTACGGAATCACAGCATCAGTTTTTGTAGCATTTGCCGGATTCCTTACATCGAGTGATATTCCTATGATGAAGCAGAATGAGCAGAGCGGTGCTTATCAGGTGGCGATCAACCAGTCTCTGTACTTTGAGAAGGCTGAAGGACTGATAACCAAGCTCAGAGAACTTTCCTCTTCGAATTGTGCATTCTTTGATTTTCCAAGTACCACCGGTTTCCATACTCGCTCGATTCCGCTTTCAACCGGAAGGGCACTTATGGAAACGGTCTACACCATACATTTGAAAGACCTTCTTAACTATAACCTGGAGTTTGGCGTGCTTCCATACCCGATGTATGACCGTGACCAGGCAAGCACCGGTTATAAGTCGCTCCAGTGGGGAGGATATATCGGAGTTCTTTCGTATTTGAAGAACCCTATAATGGTTGCTGAGACACTTGAGATGCTCTCCTTCTACTCCGAGAATGTTAGAATAACATTCTATGAAAAGCTCCTCGGAAAGCAGGTTGCAAACATGCCTGACGACGTTGCAATGTTTGACATTGTATGGAACAGCCTGTCTACCGACGTAGGTCAGACTTTCTTGGAGGTATCTGACGGCAGAGGTGTCTGCTATACAGTTTCCGAACTTATTGACCCCAGTGCAACAAAGAATCTTGCTTCCTACATAAACGGAAAAGAGACCTTGGTAAACGAGAGCTTCAGAAAATTCATTAATAATATTGACTAATAGTTTCAAAGTAAGACCGTCGGAAGTCCCGAGACTTCCGACGGTTTGTTTATTTTATTTCAATGCTGTCGCCGAGGGCGAGAGAATAGATGAAGATTTTGTCGGGTTTTCGCGAAAAGATTTTTCTTATTGCATATTCGTACTGTGCGAGTTGTTCTGCATGAGTTTCTCTCATTCGTTGTGTGAAAAGGGAAGTATCGCTGCGCTCCTCGGGCGTTATTCTGTCGGTTTTGTAATCACAAAGAATAATTGAGCCGTCAGGCATTTCAAGTAACAGGTCAATAGAGCCTTGAACGTAGATTTTTCTGCCCTTGACGATTTTTTTGAGGTCTTCGCTCTGAGTTAGATCCGATGCAGAGCGGAACATGCCGAAATGGAATTCACGCCGTATATTTTTTGCCTGACGCACATATTTGTAAAGCTCACTGCCAAAAAAGCCTTTTATCTGCAAGCGGTTGATGATTTTTGCCGTTCTGTCGCTTATAAATCGCGACTCGGTAAGTCGCAGAATTTCATCTTCAATGCCGTTCTTCTCGATATTTTCGTAGTCGCAGAATTGTAAAAAAGCGTGACAAGCGGTTCCTATCTCTGCCGCGGTCGGCTTTTTGTTTATCTCCAGCAGACTGTCAAAATCGGGTCTTGACGAACGCATAAGCTCGATACGAGCCTTTATCTGCCGTGCGCTCTCCGTGTCTCCCTCGGAATTGTATTCGTCATCCTCGGAAAAGAGTTTTCCCGTCGGGATCGGAACAAATACCGTATCGTCGAGCATGTGTGATGATATCTTGGATGCGGCAATTTTTGAGGGGATATTTGCAAGCAATGCCGATTCGGGGCTTTCGTTTTCCTTTAGGTTCATCAGCGCGGCAAGTTCTTTGTCCTCCCCGACCGAGGCTGAGGACTGAATATTTGCAAGCGGGCGAGAGAATGGCGCAGTCAAAGAGACTTTTTTCTTGTCAAATATCTTTATGTCACAAATCTTTTCCGCATCGTCACCTTTTGCGAGAGTCAAAAGAATCCAATTTATGTATGTTCGGCTCTTTTTAATCTCATACATCGGGTCGGCAGTATTTCTCAGCCGTTTGAGATATTCAGCGTATGGCTTAGAAATCGTCGCGGTTATGACAAGACGCTCCCTTGCACGGGTGAGAGCGACGTAGAAAATACGTGCTTCTTCCTCAAGCTGCTTGAGCTTGTTGTATTTATCAACCGATTTGTATATCGGATTGTCCTCATATCGCATGGAAATGTTTTCAATCGCATTCTCCGAATACTCGGGCGGCAGCTTCATTGAAGGTCCGAATTCCTTATTGAATATGAGCGGATATCTGTTTTGCATGTTGAACTGCTTGCCGAATCCGAAAAGCAGACAGACATTGAATTCAAGTCCTTTTGATTGGTGTATGCTCATGATTCTTATCGCATCTGTGACCTTTGCGTCGGGTTCCGCACCTGCTTCGCCCTTTTCCATGATGTCCTTGAAATAGTTTATAAAGCTATACAAACTGCTCCAGGTAGTCATAACGTATCTGCATGCAGAGTCGTAGAGATAAGTGAAAGCGTCGGTCTTTGTGAGGGCGGAATATTTTTCCGAGGAAATAAGGCTTTTTATGAGCTTGTCGGCACTCATTCTACCCGAGAAAAGGCGCATTTTTTCAATCGTCGAGATGAATGAAGTGCATTTTTCCGAAAGCTCCGGCAATTCTTCCGACTCGGAGCAGAGAAGCATCGCATCGTAAAGTGAGCGGGAATTGTCCGATGCCTTTCGTATCTTTATAATCTCTTCAAGAGTAAAATCGGGTTTGTATACGTCACTTTTTGACGTGAGTATATGGCACAGAGGCATATCGTCGCGCGGATTGTCAATTACCGACAGAAGATTGACAAGCAGACGCATATCCTCGGTCTCAAAAAGCTCGCCTTTATTTGACAGAGTGTATTTGATATTGAGCGCGCCAAGTGCACGTATCAGCGGCTTGATATAAATGTTAGAACGCACCAAAACCGCAATATTTCCGGCAGTAATCGGCGTTCCGTCGGCATTTTTACCGTTTTTCAGAAGAGAAGCGATCTCATTTGCCGCAACTATTGCCTCATCTGCAAGATTACCGGCGTTTTCCCCGGAATATCCTTCGGATGAGTCCTGCTCATACGGTTTTTCCTCCTCGCAATCGTCTTCACAATCGTCCTCACAATCTTCCGGTGTCTGAACGATGTTTATGCTGACATTGGGGCTTAGATAATCCTCGTACGGTCTGCCTTTTCCGAATTTGAGGTCATCTTCGGGTGTGTATCCGATGCTCTCGGAGAAGGCGGAGAAAATATTTGAGCAGACCGAGTTCGTAAACTTAATGACATTTTCATCGCATCTGAAATTTTCCGACATAAATATCGTGCTTCCGCCGTCGACATCTTTCGGCACAGTGTCATTTTCTTTGTCATAGAGTTTGAATTTTCTTCGATAATCGGCGAAAATCGACGGCTCTGCCTCGCGGAAGCCGTAAATACTTTGTTTGATGTCGCCGACCATGAAGCGGTGTGAGCCTCCGATAAGCGCGAATATCGTGTCCTGTATTTCGTTTACATCCTGATATTCGTCGATATAGACCTCATCGAATTTCTCGGACAGACTTTTTGCGTATTCCGTCGGCTTGCCGTCATCGTCTACGAGCAATTTGAGCATGAATTTCGGCATATCGGCAAACTCGCAGACTCCGCGGTGTCTCTTTTCCTCGGAGTATTTCTCGTCAAAGCAGACGAGAATGTCATAGAGAAGAGCGCACATGTCCGAATAAACCGAGAAAAGCTGCTGAAGTCTCTCTTCGGAGAGATAAAGATATGATTTTGCAAGATTTTTTACCTTGTTGTTGAGGTCGGTGCGTAAATCCTTGTAATACTCGCTAAGCTCACTTTTCATGTCCTTTGGAATAGGGGTTATCCTGCCCGGCTTGTAAAGTTCAAACGCACTCTTAACCCCGTCATAGCCGCCGTCCTCGATGGCGACGAGCAGTAAGTGGCAAAGCTCGGCGTTTTGGAGAAAATCACTTGTGTATTTCGATGCGACCAATTCATCGGATTGCATATCCTCGGAACACTTTATAAAGGTTTTCCATGCGTAATGTACCGTCGATAAAAGCTCCGCCTTGAGTGCTTTTCCCTCAAGAGTGTCGAAAAAGTCACGGCTTGCGTTATCTTTAAGGCGTTCTGAATGTTTCTTTAATTGCTCAAGACCTATCGGCGAGGTTATAAGCTTTTTGTATATGTCATAGAAGGTTGGAAGAATATTTGAAAAGTCTCTCGCGCCCGAGATTATTCCCATAAGCTCGGTATAGCGGTTTTTATAGCCCACGGGTGAAAGCTCGGCTTTTGAATACGGCTCGCATTTCTCAAAGAAGGAGTCAAGTACCTCTCCGAGTATCTTTTCACGAACGGGGGAGAGTTCCGCATCGTCGGACAAGCGCATTGATGCAGGCAAAGCGAGCCTGTCAAAATTTGCGCGCACAGGCTCGGAGAAAAACGAGTCTATGGTGCTGATATGCGCGCTTCCGAGCTTTATGAGCTGTTTTTGAAGGTGGAGATTTTCGGGGTGAGCGGCGATCGCCTCTCCGAGAGCCTTTGAGATTTTGGCTTTCAGCTCACCTGCGGCGGCGCGGGTAAACGTAACGATAAGGAGGCGCGAGAGGTCCTGACCGTCTTCGATTATCGCCTTGATTATCCGCTGAGTCAGCGTATAGGTTTTACCGGAGCCTGCCGCAGCACTGACGAGCAGTGTTCTGTCGCGGACGTCAACGGCGTTCTGTTGTGAAGGTGTAAGTCCCATATTTGTGCCTCCTTTAATCCTTATTTGCCACGGGGCAGGTGGACTTCAGTGAGCAAAATCCGCATGCAGCCTTTGAGGGAGTGCGCGGCGCTCTGCCCGAGTACATTTCTTTTGCGGTGGACGATATAGTGTTGCGGAGGACCGTGTCGATATTGAGGATGCCTTCCTCGGAGAGCGCGGCACTGCCGGTCGTAGTACCGTCGACTTTGAATTTTATTCCCGCGAGGACCTTCGGGTCCATATCTCTGCTCGCCGCGTGCAAAAGCTCGTCATTGTTGAGCATGAACCCGCTTCTGACGGGGGAGATGTTTCCTCCGCTCTCCTCTGCTGATAAAAACATAGCGGAGGACGGGAATATTTCTTTATCTCCGCCGAAAAAGCTCTTGTTTTGTTCAAGCGTCGCGGTAAAGAGGTAGGCAGGGAGCTGGAGGTCTTCTCCGCTCGAAATTTTGTCGACGTTAAATTTGTGAGCGCCTGTCTTGTAATCTACTATTCTTATATATTTTCTGTCCTCGCCGTCATAGCAGTCGATTCGGTCAATAACGCCGCCGAGGGATACCGACGGAGAATTCTCGCCGTCATCGATTTTTATTTCCATAGGCTTCAGCGCATCGGGACGTCTGTCCGATATGGGCTTTTCGTGCGCAACTATACGGAAAAGCGACAGCTTGAACTCATCAAGCACGCTTTTGACCATTATAAGCGACAGGTCGCGCAGACGGGAAAAGCTATACATCATGGAGGGAGGGAGGGGGCAGTTGATTTTGCTTATGTATTCAGAAAGCAATCTGTCAACAAGCGAAACAAGCTCGCTGTCCGAAATATCGGCAAGCCTTCCGTCATCAAGCTCAAGAGCCTTCATGACCTTTTCCAGGATGTAATGAATTATCGTTCCCGAATCGGCGTAGCTTACCGTGCTGACCTTCTGCTCACGCAGACCGATGACGTATTCGCACCAGAATTTGTACGGACATTCGGCAAACGCGGAAATTCGCGATTTTGAGAGGTGCAGTTTGTCGCCGAACAACATTCTGACGTAGAATGGGTCTATTTGCACCGCGTCGCCGCCGTCGTTTGTTTCAAGCGACGGCGAGGTTACGTCTTCGCATTTTTCATCTCCGTTCTCATCTGTGAGACTTTCCGCAAGCCTTCGCACCGGCATGAGGTCAAAGTCTTTTTCTTTGATATACGGAAACAGAAATTTGACTCGATTCCAAGCGGAGGAAGGGTTGAGCGCTCTGCCGCCGATGCTTGAGCGGCAGGTGCAGAGTATCAACCTCTCGGACGGTCTTGTCATGGCGCGATAGACGTGGAAAAGCTCGTCCGACGTGATACTGTCTTCTCTTGAAGTAAGGGATAGTCCAAGCTCGTCCATGGTCTTCTTGTCGTTTTCGCTGAGTATTCCCGAGTCTGAGTAATTGGCGGGAAATTCGCCCTCGCAAAGACCTACGAGTATTGCGGTCTTTATGTTTTCGACACGCAGAGTCGACGCCGAGCCTACGGTGACGTAGTCGCTCATAGCAGGGACCGAGCCTATGTCGGTGTTGCGCAACATTATCTCAAGTGCCGAGGCAAGCTCTTCGGGGGTCATTTCGGTGTCGCAGAGTACCGTCGAGATGTCGGTCAGCGTTGAAATGATGTAATCATAGAGCCTGAGCGTCTCGCCTGCACCCTTCACATCACCCGAAAGCAGGGCGTTTTCGGCATAGAGCGACAGATTTTCGGAAAGAGAGATGCTTGTGAGGTAGGAGTGCAGGGCGCGGCAATTTTCAAGCGTGTTTCCTCGGTTTAGAGAAAAGGCGGTTTTAAGTTCAACAAGCGGGGGAATGAGCGCCGAGCGCACTCTGTTTGCCGAGTCAAGTATGACCTTTCCCCGCTCGCTCATCTCGGCGGTGTAGCCGTCGGGATTCATGCTCCATGCGGTCTCGGTAAAGAGTTTTCCGCTTATATTCCATGTGTGAACGTAGTCCTCAAAGAGGTCGGCGTCGCACGGGTCGATTCCGAGAAGTCCGGTTTTCAAGAGAGTCATGACGTCCGACGCGCTGAAATTGTGCGCTACGCAACGGAGCGCGGACAGAATGAGCCTTGCGGGCGCGGTGGTTGAGAGGTCGGTTCTCTCCGAGAAGAAATAGGGAATACCGAGCTGTTCAAATACCGCGTCGATAATGCCTTTTCGCGATTCGGGGTCTCGGCAAATGAGCGCAATCTCGGAGAAGTCTTTGCCGCTCTCATGCTCCTTAAGTATATTAAGCCCTGCGAACCACATTTCCTCGTATTCATTCGGACACACGGTCATCTCGATGCTGCCGCGTTCTTTTTTCTCCACCTCGGGTCTGTTCTTCTCGGTTACGGAGAAGTTCCAAAGATTTTCTTCAAGTAAAGATAACTCACGTCGGTCACCGCGTGTGTAACTTTTGAGAAGAATATCGTTATGTTCAATTTCATTTTCTCTGCAAAATCTCGTCAGCCTCTTTACAGTGTCGGACACGCTCACAAAGTGAGGCGCGGACGAGCCGCGCTCATACGTAAACGATATTGTAGTGCTGTCTGACTGCAAGATGATGCCTTCAAGCACGGCATGTTCCTCTGCGGTAAAGCTCGTAAAGGAATCCACGAAAAAAGAGCAGTCGGAAAAGATAGTGTTATTTTTTAAGAGAGAAGCAAGTATTGATAGCTTATTTTCGGATGCGGTTGCGGATTCTCCGAGCCGCTCGGCAATATTTCTTTCAAAATCGGCGTATATCGCGGCAATATCCGAAAGTTTTGATGAAAGCTCGGGGTCGTCGCATCGCTCGGCAAGCTCCTCGCACATGTCGGGCGTGATGCTGTTGGCGTGCAGCTCGTCAGTGAGCGAGAGCATCATTGACGTGAAGGACAGGTCTGTTTTTACCCCCTTGTATCGCTGCAGTGTGGGTGATATCTCCCTGAGAGTCTGCCACATTATTAAGTTTTTTGCGCCTTGTCCGACAGGGCGGTCGGCAAGACCGCCGAGCCGTGAAAAGACTATCTCACATAAGCGTGAAAAGCTTATGACCTCAAAGCAAAGCGCGCTTGAAGGGGGCAGGTCTGCGAGCATACACTCACTGATATACACCTGTTGCTCGGGAACGAGAAGATAGGTCTTTTTACCTTCTCGGACGAGCTTTTCAATTTCCCCCAATATGTATTTTGTTTTGCCGCTTCCCGAACGGCCAAGCAAAAAATTCAGCATATTCACCTCATATCATAAAAAAACAGTGGAATTGAATCATTCTTCGAGTATTTCAAGATTTCTGAGGATCGTGTCCTTCCCTCGCCAGGAGTAGGCGCGCATTGAAAATTTCTCGTCGCTCATGCTTCTGACTATGTCAGAGGTCAGGCGCGGAGTGAGATCGGTCTTGAAATATTCTATACTTGTGTATATTGTGCCGTTTTTCTTCGCCTTTTCCGTGTGCGGACAGACCTGTTGACATATGTCACAGCCCCACGCAGAGCCGTATTTCTTAATCGCATTGATCTCGTCCTGCGCAAGCTCGCCCTTCTTTTGGGTGAGAGCCGAGAGGCACTGTCCAAGCTCCCCCATCGGGCAGGCGGACGAACACAGACCGCAGCCCTCACATCTGCCTATCCCGTATTTTTCTTCATGCTCAATCGGCGCGTCGGTGATGATTTCAGCCAAGAAAACGTAGGACGAATATTTTTCGGTTATCAGCATCTGGTTGTCGCCGATGATGCCAAGTCCCGACATTGCCGCCGCGTGTCGCTCGTCGATTGGCGAGTTGTCGGCAAAGCCCGAAAATCGGTAACCTTCAAAATGTGCTTCAAGCCCGGGAATTACGTCGGCAAAAAGACCTTCGCAAAAATAATGATAATCGCGAGGTATGCAGTATGAGGAAATATTTTTGTCGGCATGCTCGGTGTAATACGGTATTGCAAAGATAACGGCGGTAAGAGAAGAGATGTCGGTGAACCCGAGTCTTGTCAGCTTATGTGAGCGTATGATATTGCACATGGAAAGAGGAATACTTCTGACATCCTCAATTCCGAAATTCAAAAGCTGTTTTTTGATATATTCGAGCATGTTTTAACTCCTGACGGTATTCATTGTTAATATTATAGCAGATTTGACGCTCCAAAACAAGAACTTTTATGCAATTATTCAATCTATTTTTATTTGTTCGTCATTTGCCTGTCACAAAATTCGACTATAATGATACCGTAGGATACAAAAGTATCAAAAATGTGTGGAAAAGAGGATATACAATGAAATCTTTTATTAGTTTGATTGCTTCTCTTTTGATAGTATGTACTTCCATGACGGGATGCGGAGTATCGGGTCTTACCGACATCATTTTCAATGTTGGCGAAAAAGAAGAGACCGAAAATATGACGTTTTCAGGCGAATCATTCGAGAATGAGGGGCTGAAAAATGACATAGAAATAGAAAAACCCGATTCGCAAAAGGGTGAAGATGACAAGATCACAAGCGCGGGACAGCCCTATAATTCGGTCACCGAGGTATACCATGCGGTTGCGGCATCGGTAGTTGAAATTACCACCGAAACCGTCCAGACAAGCATGTGGGGACAGTACGTGTCAAGCGGTGCGGGAAGCGGAGTTATAATCGAGAAGAGCGGCATTATCGTCACCAACTATCACGTTATTGAAGGTGCGAAGACGGTTACGGTGCGCCTCACCGACGGCTCGGAGTACAACGCAAGCCTTGTCGGATATGATGAAGCAGGCGACCTTGCCGTGATAAAGATCAATGCAGGCGATAAGTCTTTGACGGTCGCATCGCTCGGCTGCAGTGCCGACCTTGAGGTCGGAGAGGACGTTGTGGCACTCGGAAATCCGCTCGGCTCACTTGGCGGAACGCTGACTACGGGAATAATCAGTGCAAAGGACCGCACGATAAAAGTTGAGGGAAACGACATGGTATTGCTTCAGACGAATGCCGCAATAAACCCCGGAAACTCGGGCGGCGGACTTTTTAACATGGCAGGTCAGCTTATAGGTATCGTCAATGCCAAAATAAGCGAAGAGGGCATTGAGGGACTCGGATTTGCAATACCGATAGACATAGCGCACCCAATCATCAGTGATCTTATAAAGTACGGTTACGTACGGGGAGTTGTTGACAGTGGACTCACCATTATGGAGGTCACAAATCAAAATCTGTATTACGCATATCAGAAGTACGGTATTTCCTCGACGGGAGTGATCATCATCGAGTCGAGAAACACAAGCGAGCTTCAGCTTGGAGATATTATCGTGTCGGTAAACGGAAACGCGATTTCTTCGGCATCCGACATTGAACTCATACTAAAGCAATTCAGCGTGGGAGATACGATAAAATTGACCGTGAAAAGAAACAATGATAACAAAGAGGTTAGGTTGACGCTTACGGAGAAGGTGCCGGATCAGGTCAGCTTTGGCTAAGACATAATGAAAGGAATAAAAAATGTATCACATCCTTGTAGTTGACGACGAAGCGAGAATACGCTCGATAATTAAAAAATATGCCGAGTTTGAGGGACATACCGTGACCGAGGCGGGTGACGGTATGGAGGCGGTAAGACTTTGCCGCAAGGAAAATTTTGATATTATAATCATGGATATCATGATGCCCGAGCTTGACGGCTTTTCCGCATGCAGAGAGATAAGAAAGGTGTCAAATACACCTATAATCATGCTCTCCGCGCGCGACGAAGAATACGACAAGATAAACGGCTTTGAAACGGGGATAGACGACTATGTCGTAAAGCCGTTTTCGGCAAAGGAGCTTATGCTCCGCGTTGATGCGATAATGAAGAGAAGCAGAAACGCAGGCAAACCGAGTGACGACGTCAAGAAGCAAAACGTCATCGTAGAGCTTGACGGAGGTGGATTTAAAGCCGACCTCACTGCGAGAATCGTTTACATAAACGGGGAAAGAGTCGATATGTCTCCGAAGGAATACGACCTTCTTTTCTACATGCTTGATAACAGGAATATTGCGCTCTCGCGAGAAAAACTTATCAGCGAGGTCTGGGGATATGATTTCTATGGAGATGCCAGAACTCTTGACACTCATATCAAACTCCTTCGCAAGAGTCTCGGAGAATACAGTAAATACATTGTGACACTTCGAGGAGTGGGATATCGCTTTGAGGGCGAAAATCGATAAAGGACACCGTAATGACTAAAGAGAGTATGCCTGAAATGCAAAACAACAAGAGAGTAAGACGCCGTGCGTCGGGAATTTCCTGGCGCCTTTTCGGCACGCTTACTCTCTTTGTTATTCTTATTCTTGTCGTTATATGGATCTTTCAGATAGTGCTTTTGAACAGTTTTTATGAAAAGACCAAGCTTGACGGCTTTGAGGATAGCGAAGAAAAGATATACTCATATGTCAACGATGAAAAGCAGATGATAGAGACGGTTTATACTCAATCGGTAAAAACCGATACCTGTATAAGGCTTTTCGAGGTTGTGGACGGCATTGCAAATGAGATTGCCGACTCCGATGTAAACGGCGGATGCATGATACACCACATAACGGGCGACGGACTCTCGCGGATGTACTCGCAGGCTGTAAAAAACGGAGGGGTGTATTCGAAGAGGATGCCAAATCCGTCTGACAATAAAACGGCACTCAATGCGGTATACGTCTCCGTAAAGAAAAACACTGACGGAGATGAGTATATTCTGATGATGGATTCCGAGCTTGTTCCTCTCGGTGCGATCGTTCAAACGCTTCAGATGCAGTTTGGCTGGATAATGTGCCTGCTTATAATGGGGGCACTTATTATCGCGCTTGCAATATCCAGAGTAATCTGCGCCCCACTTGAGAAAATGAGCCGTTCGGCAAAAAGGCTTGCGAAGGGCGACTACAATGCAGAGTTTTCGGGAGGCGGATACCGTGAGGCTGAGGAGCTCGGAGAGGCACTTAACTTCGCGGCGCAAGAGCTTGCAAAAACGGACAATCTTCAAAAAGAACTTGTAGCGAACATTTCGCACGACCTGCGCACACCGCTTACGATGATAAAGGGATACAGTGAGGTCATGAGAGATATCCCGGGAGAAAACAACCCGGAAAACGTACAAGTCATAATTGATGAAACCGAGCGGCTCACCGAGCTTGTAAACGATATGCTTGACCTTTCAAAGATTCGTGCCGGAACACGCAAGCCCGAGCCTGAGACGTTTGACCTTACCGAAACGGTGCGCTCGGTGCTTCAACGGTACGAAAAACTAACCGAGAAGGATAATTATATCATAACCTTCGATGCGGATGAAAACGTGCTTGTAACTGCCGACAGAACGATGATATTGCAGGTTATCTATAACCTTGTAAACAACGCGCTCAACTATGCGGGTGACGACAAGCGTGTCAGCATCGTCCAATCGGTATGGGACAACCGCGTGCGCATTTCGGTCATAGATACAGGGGTAGGAATTGCTCCCGAGGATATTCCCTATATCTGGGACAGATACTATAAGGTTGACAAGGTTCATAAGCGTGCCAAGGTCGGGACCGGACTCGGTCTGTCGATCGTCAAGGGAATACTTGAATCGCACGGTGCTGCGTACGGCGTTGAGAGTCGTGTGGGCGAAGGCTCAAACTTCTGGTTCGAGCTTGAGACCTTCCGTGACGTTGACGAGAGCGAAATAGATGCGGAAAGCGGAAAAAAGAAATAAAATCTTATAAAACTGTTGAAAAACAGAGTAAACTGTACTACAATATACTCAAGATGTATTTTTTCGGAGATTTGGATTTTGACAACTCGTAAAGAAATAATAGAAACAATAATGCGGTGTCCCGTATGCTCCGCATCAATGGAACTGTCAGAAAATGGAAAGAGCGCACTTTGCAAGGGCGCGCGATGCCATTGCTTTGATTTTTCGAAGGAAGGATATTTGAGCTTTCCCGGAAACAGCGGCGGAGACTCCAAGGGGGCGGTCGATGCAAGGCGCAGTTTTCTTGAAAAAGGCTACTATGCCCCTGCGGCATATGCGGTTGCCGATGCCGTTTCAAAATATCTGCCGCAGAATGCAACGCTTGTCGATGCAGGCTGCGGTGAGGGATATTACACCTCGATACTATCAGAGCGCGTCGGTTGTGCCGTCGGATTTGACCTGTCGAAGTTTGCGTGCGCGGCGGCGGCAAAGTCCGCTAAGCGAGAGGGCAGAGGAAATCTTCTCTACTCAACGGCAAGCGTTTTTGAACTTCCCGTGAAGGGCTCGTCGGTCGATGCGGTGGTAAATATATTTGCACCGTGCGCGGAGGGTGAATATAAGCGTGTCTTGCGTGACGGCGGATATCTCTTCGTGGTCGGCGCAGGCAGGGAACACCTTATGGGACTTAAGCGCGCTGTATATTCAGACGTCTATGAAAACGGCGAGAGAGCGGATAGCCCCGAGCATATGGAGCATGTTGAAAAGATAATTTCAAAGCATGAAATATGCGTCACGGGACAGAATGATATCGAGGCGCTTTTCTCGATGACACCCTATTATTGGCGGACAAGTGAGTCCGACAGGGAAAAACTTAAGAATATCGACACTCTGAGGACAGAGGTTGAATTTGAGATAAATATTTACAGAAAATGAAGGACAAAAAAATGAAATTCTCACTTTGTATTCCGATGTATAACGAATCGTCAATAATAAAGGAGACCGCGCAGACTCTGAGCGACTATATGGCGGCAAATTTTGAGGATTATGAAATAATTTTCTCGGACGACGGCTCGCGTGACGGTTGCGGCGACATGGTAAGAGAAATGAATCTGCCCAAAGTTCGCGTTGTCGGATATGAACAGAATATGGGAAAGGGCTATGCGGTGAGAACCGCGATGCTGGCGTCGAACGGCGACATAGTAATGTTTACCGATGCAGACCTTGCGTACGGGACGGACGTCATCAAAGAGGTCTATGAGACCTTCCAAAAGAACCCCGATGCAGACATGGTAATAGGCTCTCGCAATCTTCACAAGGACGGTTATGAGGGATATACGGCTATCCGCAAGCTTGCAAGTAAGATTTATATAAAGGTTCTGTCGATAGTCGGCGGATTTAAACTCTCGGACTCGCAGTGCGGATGTAAGGCTTTTTCGGGCGAAGCAGTCAAAAAAATATTCCCGAGATGTGAGGTCAACCGTTTTGCGTTTGACTTTGAGTGCATACTCTGGGCGGTAAAATTCGGCATGAAGATAGTTGAGATGCCCGTAAAGGTAATTAACCACCGTGAGAGCAAGGTAAACGTCTTAAAGGACTCCGTGAGAATGATAAAAGACCTTCTCAAAATGAAAAAGAGAATTAAGAAAGCGCAGATTTGACACGTTTGCTTTCTTGGTATAAAAAAGTGGCATGGCGTACCCGTTCGGGTACGCCATGCCGCTTATTTCTTCTTTGGCGGTTTGTATCGCTTCATAGGTTTTTGGATTTTTTCCTTCTTGACCTTCCCCAAAGTGACCGCACCGGTCTTTTTATCGATTTTTCCTGATTTCTTGTCTTTCTTCAGTTGTCTTTTTGCCTTTTTCTTTTTGGATTTGTTGCTTTTAGCAAGAATAATTGCAATCTTTTCCGCCTTGTCAAGAAAATTATAAATTCTCTCGCCCGCACTCGGCTTTTCTTTTTTAATCTGCGGTTTATCAGGCTTTTCAACAACCGTTGTGCAATCGGCAATTATCTCTTCGCAACCGTCTATGTGACAGGCTTCGCAAACTTGCTTTTTATCTTTCTTTTTCATAATTGCCCCCAAATTAATTCATTTTCTGTCGTTCTCAATCAGCTTTTCGATTGCTCTGACAGCAACCTTGATACCTTTTTCGGTGTCATGTGTCTCGTCGTCGTTCGTGTCAAGTCCCGCATTAAATCTCTCCTGATTCCAAACGCAGGTGAAGACCGAGCCGCTGCGTACGCCGAGATATGCGGCGACGGTAAACAGGGTTCCCGACTCCATTTCGCTTGCAAGCGTGCCGAGTCGTTTCCACGCCTCCCATTTTGCCTCAAGCTCTCCTGCGACGGGCATACGGGACGGTGAGTGCTGACCGTAGAAAGAGTCTTTTGCCTGAACGACGCCTGTGTGATTTACAAAACCAAGCTCACGCGCCGCCTCGCGGAGGGCGAAAAGCACGTCCGCATCGGGAACGGCAGGGAATTCAATCGGAGCGTACTCACGTGACGTTCCGTCCTGACGAATCGCACCGCTCGCTATGACGACGTCACCCGATCTTACATTGAGCGAAATGCCGCCGCACGTGCCGATTCGAATAAAGGTATGAACACCGCACATTTTAAGCTCCTCGACGGCAATCGCGGTCGAAGGACCGCCGATACCCGTTGAGCAGACGGTAACCGTCTCTCCCATGAGCGTTCCGTTCCAGATATTATATTCTCGGTTTGTGGAAACGTGATAAGGATTTTCGAAAAACGAGGCGATCTTTTCGCACCGTCCGGGGTCGCCGGGAAGGATACAGTATTTGCCGACGTCCCCCTCTGCAACATTTATGTGATACTGTTTTTTATGAGATGATAACATAAATACCTCGCTGTGAACCATTATTTTAATTTTATATGGTAATTATACCATGTTTTGTGTGATTTTTCAATAGTTTTTTTGTATATACCGTCTTTTTGTGCAAATAATAAAGGCAAAACAGTAAAATCGGGAGATAAGATATGGCGAAAGATATAATAAAACTTGACGCATCGTTCATTTCTTACGGAAATGTAGTCGGAAAAAAAGAATTTGACGGACCTCTGGGAACACGTTTTGACATGCACTGTACCGACGACCGTTTTGGAAAATCGACGTGGGAGAGCGCAGAGAGCGAGATGCAGAGACTTGCATTCAACTGTGCGCTTGCAAAGAAAAATCTGGCATTTGAGGACATCGGAGCGCTTTTCGCAGGCGACCTTTTGAACCAATGTGTCGGTTCGGCTTACGGTCTTTGCGGTTGTAACATCGGCTATTACGGACTTTACGGTGCTTGCTCGACAAGTGCTGAGGGAATCACTTTGGCGAGCGTTTACACGACTCACGGTATTTATGACCGATGCGCTGTTGTGACCTCCTCGCACAATGCGTCCGCCGAGAGACAGTACCGAAATCCCATCGAGTACGGCTCACAGCGCACGCCGACCTCGCAGTGGACTGTCACGGGAGCAGGAGCATTTATTATCGGTAAGGGAGACGCGGGCAAAGTGAAAATTCGCGCCGCACTGCCGGGACATGTTATTGACAAAGGAATCAATGACTGCAACAATATGGGTGCGGCAATGGCACCTGCCGTTTGCGACACGCTTGTCCGTTTCTTCCGTGAAAGCAATACGAAGCCCTCGGATTACGACCTCATACTCACAGGTGACCTCGGCTATGAGGGCGGAAGTATCTTGAAAGAGTTTATGGAGATCGAGGGCTATCCCATGGGCGACAACTACACCGACTGCGGTATTCTGATATATGACAAGAGACTTCAGGACACCCACGCAGGCGGCTCTGGCTGCGGATGCTCCGCAACCGTCCTCTCCGCCTATATTCTGCCCGAGATCCGTATGGGACATTACAAAAAGGTCATCTTCGTCGCATCCGGTGCTATGATGAGTCCCGATATGGTCAAGCAGGGTGAGTCTATCCCCTCGATCGGACACCTTTTGGTATTTGAAGGATAAGCCAAAGAACTTGCTGAAAAAGGGTTCATATTAAAGATGAAGTTTATATAAAAAAGGAAATAACATGGAAATACTGACAAAATTTATCTGGGCATTCGTTATCGGCGGACTTTTGTGCGTGATAGCTCAGATTCTGATAGATAAAACAAAACTCACGCCTGCAAGGATCCTTGTATCCTATGTAGTTGCAGGCGTGATACTCGGGGCGGTAGGGCTATATAAACCGCTCGCGGATTTTGCAGGCGCAGGCGCGAGTGTGCCGCTTACAGGCTTTGGTTTTCTCATAAGCGAGGGAGTCAAGGAAGCGGTCGACAAACAGGGGCTTCTCGGCGCACTGACGGGCGGCTTTACGGCATCTGCCGGCGGTGTTGCCGCCGCGCTGATCTTCGGCTATCTTGCCGCAGTCTTCTTCAAGGGAAAGAGAAGAGGATAGTCAATTAAGAGCGCTCTTGAGCTTTTCAAGGGCGCTTTTTTCAATGCGCGAGACGTATGAGCGCGAAATCCCGAGCTTTTCGGCAATCTCCCGCTGGGTAAGCTCTTCAGTGCCGCAAAGTCCGTAGCGCATAATGATTATCTGCCGCTCACGCAAGGTAAGTACTGTCTTGATGCACTTGAGCGCACGCTCGCTCATAATCCTGCGCTCTGTCTCCTCGGAAATGTTTTCATCACTGCTGATAACGTCTATGTATGCAAGCGGATTGCCGTCTCGGTCGACGTCTATCGTCTCGTTTATCGAGATGTCGGATGCGTGCTTTTTCTCTGCGCGGAAGCTCATAAGGATTTCATTTTGAATACATTTTGCCGCATAGGTCGCGAAGCGCGTGCCGTTGTCGGTGTTGTACGTATCGACCGCCTTGACAAGTCCTATCGTGCCGATAGAGACGAGGTCTTCCTGATTTTTGCTTGCCGAATAATACTTGCGTACGATGTGAGAAACCAAGCGCAGATTGTGCAGTATCAGCTTTTGCCTTGCGTTTTCGTCACCCGATTTCATTTTGGCAAAGCACTCTTTCTCTTCGTCTGTCGACATGGCAGGGGGGAAGCTTTGCTGAGTGCTGATTCCGAGAACGGGGGAGATGAGTTTTGCAAGCGCGGCGATTATGAGTGAAAAAATGACCATGGCATATACTCCTGTCCGAGAGCGCAATATCAAGCGCTCTCATGTATTGGGAGTATATGCCATGGTTGCATGTACTTATTTTTGCGGACAAAATGAAAATTTTTGCCCGATTAATGAGTTTATTCTTCGCCGAAAGTGATAGTGTGCGATACCTCGTAAGTACCGCCTATATCGATGGAATTGATGCCTTCCTTTTTGGTTATATCTCCGCATGCCTCGGGCGAATCGGGAATACCTGCCCAGGGTTCAAGACAAATATATGGGGCACCGTGTTTGTGCCACACGGCAAAGTAAGGCTTGCCCGGGAATTCAACACGGACATATTTGCCTGTCTTCCTGTTGCGCAGAGTTACGCTTTCTGACTTTATGTCTTTAAACACAAGGGCATCTATCATGAAAAACTTATCATATAGGGGAAGTGTAGTGCTGTTTTTGATTATGGGGAGCGTGGTGTTGGTCAGATAATTTCCGAGGAGCTGATATGAACTGAGAGTTTCTTTTTGCGGGAAAATGACATCGTAATCTTCAATACCACCGGGAGTTAAATATGCCTCATGCGAACCGACAGAGAAATACATCGGTTTTTCCCCGAGATTGTTTATCTTGAATGTAATTTTTACTCCATTATCAATAAGTGTATATGTAACACGGAATTCATATGTGAAAGGATAGCATTTTTTTGTTTCTTCGTCGGACACATGAAGAAAGGTTGCTTCCTTTTCGGTCACCGACTCAACCGAAAAGGTTGTAGTTCTTGCATATCCGTGCTTATTTAGAGTATACTCTTTTCCCTCGTATGTGAACTTATTATCCTTTAGTCCACCGCATATCGGGAACAATATGGGGGCGCGTCCCGACCATATCTCGGGAATACCTTGCCACAAAAGTTCATTGCCGTTCATTTTTATGCTCTGCATTTCAGCTCCGCGCTCGGCAATCGTAACAGTCATGTTTTGATTTTTTAACGTTACCATGGTTTTCTCACTTTCTGTTGTAAAATATAGAGTAATTACCCTCTGTTTGAATATTATAACACATCATGGGAGAAAAGTATATATTTTTTTGTATCTTTTTTCTATTGACAAGTATTCTTTTTTATGCTAAAATAACTACCGTTGAGTAATTCGACATAAAACCGCATAAAAAATCAGGGGTGCCGAGCTTATTTGAGTGAGGCTGAGACGGAGAGATCCGAACCCTTGCACCTGATACGGACAATACCGGCGTAGGAAGATTTTGATTGAATATATGTGTTTTCGTTTTCCGAAGACAGAGATTCATCCGACCGTGATTTTTCGTGCGGATGAATTTTTATTTTTAAGGAGGATTCTTCAATGAATCAAAACGTCAAAAGACTGACAGTGTCGGGAATGATGCTGGCACTCGCAACCGTACTCGCAATTGTTTGCGCGTACATTCCGTTCCTCAATCTGCCCTTCGGCGGCGGATTTACCGTGGCAAGTATGCTTCCCATCGTCATCGTAGCGTATATGTACGGTACGAAATGGGGCTTGTTCACCTCGTTCTGCTATGCTCTCATTCAAATCATACTGTCCTTGACTCAGGGTGCAGGCGGAACAGTTATGGCACTTTTCCTGCCTGAATCTGACAGCTTCATGGGATATGGCGCAGCTGTATGGATAGTACTCATTGACTACATTATTGCATATACAGTTCTCGGCTTGGGCGGTGTTTTCCGCAACAAGATATCGAATAAGACTTTATCCTTGGTCGTAGGCGTTATTTTGGCTCTTTTCCTTCGTTACGTAGCACATATCGTGTCGGGATATATCTTCTACGGAGCATGGGCTGAGTGGTTCTTCACGCAGGAAGGCTTCTATGCTATCGGAAACGTCATCTTGAACTCCATGAGCGGTAATCTGCTGTCTCTTGTGTATTCAATATTCTATAACGGACTCTTTATGATACCCGAAATTATTATTACTGCAATCGTAGCCGTGCCTGTATCTCGCATACCCGCAATCAAGAAAATTAAGTAAACTTAACAATTAATCAAAAAATCATCTCGGAGCTTGCCCCGAGATGATTTTTTGTTATTTATTGAACATTATTTTTTCGCTGTTAAACATTCTCGTGAGAATGAATACACCGAGAGCGGTGACTGCAATGTTTGCGCATACCGTAATAATTACATTTACGATATTGAGGTCAAACGAGAAGATGCTTATCATGCTCTGAACGCTGTTGAATATCGGTATCAGGTAGAGGGCGGGATTAGTTGCCGCTCCGCCTGCCATGCCCGAAAGACCTACGAGCATCGAGAGAATCATGAGGGGCGTGAGGTATGTTCCCGCTTCTTTAACTGTCTTTGCGTATGCGGAGACAATGGCTATCAGTGTGATGAAGACGAGGACGGTCGAGAGAATAACGATTGCGAGCATCGCGTAGTCTGCTATTCCGTATGCCGCACCGTCAAGCTCGACTGTACCGCCCATGAGCTTTGGAAGAGAGAGAAGTGTTCCAAGGGTGCTTGATGCTCCGCTTATCAGTGCCATGACCGAGAGCGCAAGAATCTTTCCGATTGCAATATGCGAACGCTTTGTGGGAGTGATCAAGAGAGTGGCAATCGTTCCGCGCTCTTTTTCTCCCGCGATCGATTCGGGTGCTACCGCCATACATCCCGAGAAGAGAAGCATTATAAGCAGCATCGGCATCATCATGGAGAATATCATGCCCGTAAGGCTTTCTTTTGATGCCAAGTCGTATGTCGTATCGGCTGATGCGTTCACATCGAGTATATTCGCCAGCTGAGATTCAAATGCGTCCAATATTGAGTAAGCCATCTGATACGCAGTTGATGAATTTGCCTCGGAGGAATTGTAGAAAATCTCAACATTCGGGACACTTCCGGATCTATCGCCCGAAATCTTTTCGTCAAAGTCATCGGGGAAGATAATCAAAAGGTCGATTGCACCGTTTGAAATAAGTTCTTTTTGCATTTGCAACGCATCATTATCGAGAGTGGAAAGCTCTGTAACGTCAAAATACTCTGAGTCAACAAATGCCGGGCGAAGAGACTCGGGCATACCGACCGTGCGGACTGTCGGAACATAATCCTCGTCAGGCATAAAAGCGTTACCCATAAATCCGCCCATAAGGGAATAGATAATGTAAATCAGAATACCCGGCATGAGAAGAGCAACAAGGGTTCGTTTGTCTTTAAAAAACCTTGCAAGCTCTTTTTTGAAGATTGTAAATATCGCATTGTTTTTCATCACATTTCACCTCCGTTTTTTGCGGTATATTCGGCGAAAATATCAAAAAATCTGTCCTCAAGTGACTTTCCTCCGCATATCTCCGAAAGTGAGCTGCAGACCGCCATTTTGCCGTCTATGATAATGCCGACACGGTCGCAGAGCTTTTCAATAAGACTGAAAATGTGAGTTGAAACGATTATCGTCTTGTTCTGCTCTTTAAGATATGTAAGAAAATCGGTAACCGTTTTTGCCGTAATAACGTCAAGTCCGTTGGTCGGCTCGTCGAATATGATTATGTCGGGGTCATGTACGAGCGAGATTGCAAGGGATGCCTTCTGCTTCATACCCGTTGAAAGGTCGGCAACCTTTACCTCGGCAAACTTGTCGATGCCGAAGCGCGAGAAAAGGTCTGCCTTTCTCCGAGCTGCCGCATCAGGCTCAATACCGTGCAGAGAAGAGAAGAAGTCGAAAAGATAATTCGGAGTGAAAAATTCTTCAAGCTTCAATTCACTTGTGAGAAATCCGATTTTAGAGCGAACGCCGTCGGGGTCGGATACGACACTGCAACCGTCAATAATTGCGTCTCCCGAGTCGGGCTTGATAAGCGTCGCAAGCATGCGCAGAGTCGTTGTCTTTCCGGCACCGTTTGGTCCGAGCAGACCGAATATTTCGCCCTCATACGCTTCAAACGACAAGCCGTCAACCGCACGGCGAACCTTCTCAGTGGTTTTTTCGATTTTTTGCTGTTTCGTCGACAGCTTAAACGTCTTTGATAGATTTTGAACTACAATAAGTTCTTTCATATTCGCAATGTCTCCTTTCAGAATTGTAAAAATAAACTTAGTGGGATTTTGTTTTTAAATGTGCTTCATCGGCTGGGTTTAACACGTCCTAAACATGAAAACGTCAGTGAGGGATTTTTTCGGAGAAAAAATCCTGCGTCACCGCGATAAGGACCCAAAATATTGAAAGTTTTTGAAGGGGTTTGGGGGAAACTTTTTTCAAAAAAGTTCCCCCAACGCATCCCCTTCCATTCATTTCTTACTTTACCTGAACAAACCCCAGCTTCTTCTGTACTTTTGAGAGAGTACGGCGAGCGACGTAGGATGCCTCCTCGGCGCCTTTTTTCATTTGCGCTTCGAGTCCCGCCTTGTCGGACATGAAGGTCTTGAATTTGTCCTGAACGGGTGCGAGAG